>NZ_LATD01000239.1 GCF_000981895.1 Streptomyces odonnellii
CCCCTTCTCCAGCACCCCCTCCGGCAGCTCCACCGTCCCCGACGCCAGCGCCACCAGATCCACCCGCGCGCCCATCTCCTCCGCGAAGTCCGTCAGCCGCCCCCGGTCCGCCGCCGAGCGCATGTCGACCAGGGCGACGATCACGTACCACTCGCGCGGATAACGCGCGTGCAGGGCGCGGATGGTGTTGAGGACGGTGTTCCCGGTGGAGAACTCGTCGTCGACCAGGACCAGCGGCCCGGCCGAGGCCAGCAGCGCCGGATCCTCGGGCAGCAGCAGATGCGAGGTGGCGTGCGAGTGCGACTCCTCGAACCCGCCCGCCCTGGGCACCCCCGGGACCGGCCGCCGCGTGGAGTGGAGGTACGGCGCGTCCCGCACCCCGTCGGCAACCGCGTGCCCGAGGCCGGTCGCGGTCTCCGCGTACCCGAGCACAACCGCGCGCGCCACATCCGGGCCGAGCAGTTCCCGTACCCGCTCGCCGAGTTGGAGCCCTGTCCCGTATACGACTTGAGGGTGCTGCGGTACATGTTTGCCCAGCACATTCGAGACAAGGAGATGCGCCCGTTTGGGGTTGCGGCGCAGCGCCAGGCCCAAAAGTTCCGGCAGCCTCTCGTCGCCCGCGAGCCGCACACCGAGCCGCTCGGCGACCCACGTACCCGACCAGACCATCCCGCTGTTCTCTTCCGTCCCGACGGACACACTCTCCCCTGACAGCACTGACGACACCGACGACACGGCCGGCACAGAAAACCCGGCCGACGCAGAAGACACGGCCGGTACAGAGGACACGGGCGAGACCTCCGGCACGGGCGACACCGCCGAAGTTCCCGCCTGTGCCCGTGTCACCCCGGACCGCTCCGCCCCGCTCACTCGCCGAGACCGGCCGTGAGCAGCTCCACGAACCCGACGTCCTCGCGCGCCACCCCGAACACCTCGGCCCGCTGAAGGGTGCGCTCGGCCCAGGCCCGGTGGGGCTTCACCTCGTTCATCTTGTTCGTGTACGCCGAGCGCAGCACCCCGCCCCCGTCCCGCTCCGGCCGCAGGATGTCCTGCGCGTCGCTGAACTCCTCATGGCTGACCACCGACAACGCGTGCACGGGCGGGACATGGGACGGATGGATACAGGTCTTGCCCATCAGACCATTGGCCCGGTCGAGCTCGATCTCGCGCAGCAGCCCGTCCAGATCGTGCTCGATCAGAGCCGTACGAAGCTCCTCCGCGCGGCCTTCGAGGAAGGGGCTCCGCCGGAGCTGGGGCTTGAACATACGTTCCTGCAGACGGAAGTACTCCCATACCGGGCCGGTGATCGTGAACCCCGAACCGTCCGCGCGCCCCAGCACATTGACCACATCCGCGATCACCCCGGCCACGATGCGCACGTCGTACGCCGTCATGTCCGGCGACCTGCGCAGTCCGTACGCCGAGCAGAAGTCGGTGACGCCGAGGCGCAGCGCCAGCACCCGGTCGCGGTACTTGTCGACGACATTCGCGATCCCGGTGAGCGTCTCGGTCCTGGTCTCCAGATGCAGCAACTCGGGCGATTCGAGCACCGGCATCGCATAGAGCAGATGGCCGGTCACGCTCTCCGCCTCCGCGAGCGCCTCCAGGAACGGTGTCCCGCGCTCCTCGGTGAACTTCGGCAGTACAAATCCGGACAGCAGCCGGATCGAGGTGCCCAACCGCCGGGCGAGATCGGGAATCTGCTCCGGCTCCCGGACCCGGATGAAGAGCAGGGGGGTCCCTGCGCCCCGCTCGTCGAGATCGGCGAACTGCCGGACCAGATTGGCCTCGGCGGCCTCGACCTCGGAGTCATGGATGGAATCCTCCAGGCAGAGCACCATGGAGACGACTCCGCACCGGGTCTGCTTGACCACGTCGTCGGCCAGTCGCGGCCGGGTGGCCGGGCAGTAGAGCGTGGCCCCGAGAGCGGCCGCCAGGAGACGGGCCGGAGAGCCCGAAGTGAACTCGCACGGCTCCTGATGGAACAGACCCTCGCGGGCAGCGGGCGGGATATGCCCGAAATGACGCATGTGAATCCCCCGTACTGCCGATGTGGCCGCTGGGCATGTGGCCGGTAATAGTACGTACGGACGGGTGTCAAGAGTTCCCACGGTTCATGAAATCCAGGTAACTCGTCCGCTTCGCGCCCATGTCCTCGCCCCTGTCCCCCGGGGCGGGCTGCACAGCTCGACGGAGTTGCAGGGATCTGCCCGCCCCGCGTTGTCCGTACGGGTGGCGGGAAGGCAGGATGACAGGCATGACGCACGCGATGCTGAAGGGCTCGAACGTCCCTCTCGACGCCATGGCCGTACGAGCCGTGCTGCGGTGGTCCCCGGGTGCGGGGATCCCGGATGTGGACGCCTCCGCCCTGCTGCTCGGCCCCGACGGACGGGTGCGCTCCGACGAGGACTTCGTCTTCTACAACCAGCCCCGGCATCCGTCCGGGCTGGTCAGGCGGCTGCCCAAGAAGCAGGCGGGGGACGCGCTGACCGATGCGGTCGAGGCGGACCTCGCCGCGCTCGACGCCTCGGTCGACCAGGTGGTGCTCGCGGCCTCCTCCGACGGCGCGAGCTTCCAGCATGTCGACGATCTGCGGATCCTGCTGTACGACGCGGCCGCGCCCGACGGCGAGCCGCTGGCCGTCTTCGACGTACGGCCGGAGACCGGCGAGGAGACCGCGATCATCTGCGGTGAGCTGTACCGGCGCGGGGACGGCTGGAAATTCCGCGCGGTCGCCCAGGGCTACCCGACCGGTCTGGTGGGTCTGGCCACCGCGTTCGGCATCTCGGTGGACGAGAGCGAGGAGTCCTCCGGCGATCCCGCCGCCTCCGACTCCGCCTCCGCTGCTCCTTCCGCCACGTCCGACCCCGGCGCCACGGTGGCCGCCGAGCCGCCCGTACGGGTACCGCCGCCACCGGCCCAGCCGCCCACCCAGCCGATGGCCCCCGCGTACGGCTATCCGCACCCGCATCCGCCGATGCCCGCCGCCGCCCGGACCGGCTACGGCTACCCCCAGCCGGTGGCAGCGCCGCAGCCCCAGACCGGCTACGGCTACCCGCAGCCGGCCGCGGCGGCGGCGCCCGCGCCCGACCCGAATTTCCGGCTGCCTCCGATGGGACCGCAGTTCATCCGCCCCTGAGAAACCCAGCCCCGGGGGCGGACCGGCTCCAGGAGGGCCCCATGGAGCCCCTGAGTCCCGGCCGCCCCCGCTCATGGCCGCCCGCTCAGGTCTTCGTCTTGTAGCCACGGCCCCAGTGGAGGCCCCAGCCGTACAGCCGGTCCAGCTCCGCCTGGAAGCCGTACACGAACTTCACCTCGCGGCGCACGATCAGCTCGCCCTTGACGTTCTGCACCGAGAACACCGCGCAGGACCGCGCCTGGGGCGCGTCCTCGTCGAGTTCGATCTCGATCCGCGGCCCGCTGCTCGGGTAGAGCGTCACATGCGCGTGCGTACGGTCAAAGGCCGGCGTCTGGTCGTAGATGTAGACGAAGAACAGCAGCCGCTTGATCTCTTCCCAGTGATCGAGATTGGCATAGATCGTCTCGCCGGAGCCCGAGCCGAACCGGTCGTCGCCACTGAGCTTGATGTACGGCGGATCGTTGAGGTCCCCGAGGAAGTTGCCCAGCGGCTGCACCACGCCCTTGCTGCCGTCCGTCAGCTCGTACATACAGCCCAGATCGAGGTCCACATTGACCATGCCCTGGGTATGGGCCTGGACCACATCGGGCTTGAAGAGCTTGAAGGGGTGCCGCAGCAGTGAGCTGTTCTGCCGGGACCGGCCCTCGATGTCGGAACTGCGCATCCGCCAGGAGAGGTTGACCCGCAGATTGCCCGTGGCCGCGCCCTGCTTGGTGAGCGACACCGAAGGACGCCGCCGGGTCAGCTCGATGGAGTTGGAGCCCGCGCTGCCCGAATCGAAATCCGACGCCCTTCCCCGCCACAGATTGTCCCAGAAGGCCATGCCCGCCCCACCCCTGTCTTCCACTCGGCCGCCGTCGGCCCGGTCGGCCGACGCCGGTGCCCGTCAGTACACCGAACGATGGGGCGGCCGCCAGGCTTCCGCCTCACGGCCGCCCCGTTCAGAGCGTTCCCGAAATCCCCTCCTGGTCACACCCGGAGGACCGGCTCACCAGAGGGCTCACCGGAGCACGCTTCAGACGTACGGCGCCACCCTCAGACGTGCAGCGGCTCCTTGTCGTCGTCCGGATCCTTGCCGCCGCCCTCTGCTTCCAGCGCCCTGTTCCTGCGCACGGACGACAAGAAAGAGGCAGCAATCAGGACAACACCGATCAAACCTGTGATGACTTCATTGATCGAGTGCTCAATCGTGATCAGGAGGATCACGGCCAGCGCACCGATCGCGTAGTGCGCGCCGTGCTCCAGATACACGTAGTCGTCAAGGGTGCCTTGGCGGACCAGATAGACAGTGAGCGACCGGACGTACATCGCGCCGATGCCGAGGCCCAGCGCCATCCAGAAGATGTGGTTGGTGATGGCGAAGGCGCCGATGACCCCGTCGAAGGAGAAGGACGCGTCCAGCACCTCGAGGTAGAGGAAGAGGAAGAAGGCGGCCTTGCCGGCCAGACCGACCGCGGAGATCTGCTTGCCCTCGGCCTTGGCCTTCTCCTCCTCTTCCTGCTCCTGCTCCTCCTGCTCCTCCAGCCGGTTCTCGAAGTAGCCCGAGAGCCCGCCGACCACGAGATAGGTGATCAGACCCGCGACACCGGCGAGCAGCACCGTGGCGGACTTGTCCTGGTAGCCGGAGCTGGTGTGTGCGTGGGTGGCGAAGGTGAGCGCCGTGACCAGCAGGACGATCATCGCGACGCAGACCGACAGCATGTCGACCTTGCCGAGCTTGGCCAGCGGACGCTCCAGCCAGTTCAGCCACCTGATGTCCCGCTCCTCGAAGATGAAGTCGAGGAAGATCATCAGCAGGAACATGCCACCGAAGGCGGCGATGGCCGGGTGGGCGTCGGTGACCAGCGCCTCGTACCGGTCGGGATCGTCTAGCGCGATCTGTACGGCGTCGATCGGTCCGACCTTGGCGCTGATGGCGACGATCACGACGGGGAACACCAGTCGCATACCGAACACCGCGATGAGGATGCCGACCGTGAGGAAGATCTTCTGCCAGAAGGCATTCATCTTCTTCAACACCCCTGCGTTGACAACCGCGTTGTCGAACGACAGGGAGATCTCAAGGATCGACAGGATCAGTACGATCCCGAACGCCTCCCACCCCCACTGCCAGGCCGCGAAGGCAAGGCCGAGCGCCGTAATGGCGAACGACCAGCCGAAGGTTTTCAGGATCACTGGCTACCCCATCTGGTGATTAACGGGTATTCCCCCGCGCAGAGCACTGCTTTACGAAACGTTGACCCCGAAGTCTAGAGCGATGCCCCTCAGCCCCGACGCGTACCCCTGTCCCACGGCCCGGAACTTCCACTCGCCGCCATACCGGTACAGCTCGCCGAAGATCATCGCCGTTTCCGTGGAGGCGTCCTCGCTGAGGTCGTACCGAGCCAGTTCCTGGCCGTCGGCCTGGTTGGCGACCCGGATAAAGGCATTGCTGACCTGGCCGAATGTCTGGCCGCGATTGTCGGCCTCATGGATCGAGACCGGAAAAACGATCTTGTCGCAGTGCGCCGGCACCTTGGAGAGGTCGACCAGCAGGGATTCGTCGTCGCCCTCGCCCTCACCGGTGAGGTTGTCACCGGTGTGCTCGACGGACCCGTCCGGGCTCGTCAGGTTGTTGTAGAAGATGAACCACTCGTCGCCGAGCACCCGACCCGACTGGCACAGCAGGGCGCTGGCGTCGAGGTCGAAGGGCGCTCCGGTGGTGGAACGCGCGTCCCAGCCGAGCCCGACCAGCACCTGGGTGAGGTTAGGTGCGGCTTTGGAGAGGGAGACATTGCCTCCCTTGGCGAGTGTGACGCCCATGATGGTGAGTCCTCCCCGAGGTGATGTGGTGCTGTGCAGCGAGGTCAAGACGCGCCTGACGTCCTGCCCCTTCAAACCCTGTTCATGCCGTTCGTATCCGTACCGGTGCGGCCGGTGTGCCCCTACCGGCACGAACCGGACCCCTCCGCGTACGAATGCGAGACGCATACGGCCGGATGCGAGACGCGTACGGCGCCGCACAGAAGTGTGCGGCGCCGGACACGGAAAGACGAGCGGTTCAGACGTTGACGCCGAAGTCCTGCGCGATGCCGCGCAGCCCGGAGGCGTACCCCTGCCCGATGGCGCGGAACTTCCACTCGGCGCCGTTGCGGTACAGCTCGCCGAAGACCATCGCGGTCTCCGTGGAGGCGTCCTCGCTCAGGTCGTACCGCGCCAGCTCGTTGTTGTCGGCCTGGTTGACGACGCGGATGAACGCGTTGCGCACCTGGCCGAAGGACTGCTGGCGGCTCTCCGCCTCGTAGATCGAGACGGGGAAGACGATCTTGTCGACATCGGCGGGGACCGCGGCCAGATTGACCTTGATCGCCTCGTCGTCGCCCTCGCCCTCACCGGTCAGATTGTCACCGGTGTGCTCGACGGAGCCGTCCGGGCTCCTGAGGTTGTTGAAAAAGACGAAGTTGCCATCGATGGCGACCTTGCCCTCGGCGTTGGTCAGCAGGGCGCTGGCGTCGAGGTCGAAGTCACTGCCGGTGGTCGTACGGACGTCCCAGCCCAGACCCACGGTGACCGCGGTCAGGTTGGGCGCGGCCTTGGTCAGCGAGACGTTTCCGCCCTTGCTGAGGCTGACTCCCACGAGTCCTCCCTTTGGTTTCTCGGGGCGGCGCTGCCCCTGAAGCGTTGCATCGGATCAACGACTGGATCCTAGTGACCGGTTCCCCGCCACCGGGCGATTTCGGATGGTTCAGCGGGCGGCCGGCTCGGGGCGGCCGGCCCGGGGCCACCCGGTCAGAGCGCGGCGAGCGCCTTGACGTAGTCGTCGAGGTCCCTGGCGTCCGGCAGACCGTTGACGACGGTCCAGCGCACGACGCCCTGTTTGTCCAGGATGAACGTACCGCGCACGGCACACCCCTTCTCCTCGTCGAAGACGCCGTACGCGCGGGAGATCTCGCCGTGCGGCCAGAAGTCGGACAGGAGCGGGTATTCGAGGCCCTCCTGCTCGGCGAAGACGCGCAGGGTGTGGATGGAGTCGTTCGAGACGGCGAGGAGCTGGGTGTCGTCGTTGGCGAACGAGGGGAGCGCGTCGCGCAGGGCGCGCAGCTCGCCGGTGCAGACCCCGGTGAAGGCGAAGGGGTAGAAGAGCAGCACCACGTTCTTCCCGCCGCCCGCGCCGTCGGCACCGCTTTCGGCGCCCGCCCCGGCACCGCCCTCCGCGCCCTCCGCCGCCCGGAAGTCGGACAGCCGCACGGTCCGCCCGTGGTTGTCCTTCAGTTCGAAGTCCGGGGCGGGAGCGCCGACCTCGATCGCCATGGGATACGTCCTTCCGCGTCGCCTGCCAAGCCTCTGCCGTGCCGTCTGAGGCCGCCCAGCTTAGGCCGTGTCTGCCACATCCCGTCCGGTGTGCGACGCCTCTGCCCTCTGAGCCTTGCCGGGCTCGCGGGAAGATCAGGCACCGGAGCGGTACGAGTGATGCGCGGGGCCCCCGCCGAAAGATCGGCGGGGGCCCTCAAGGCCGCTGTGGGTGCGCTGCCGCGTCTCGCGCCTTCGGTGAGGCGCCCGGGGTCAGCGCTTCGACTTCGCCGCCTTGGGGGTGACGAGCCGGCTGCCGGTCCAGTCCTTGCCTGCGTTGATGCTCTTGGTCTGGGACAGGCCCGCGGTCTGGGACGCCTCGTTGATGTCGCTCGGTTCGACGTAGCCGTCACGGCCTGTCTTGGGCGTCAGCAGCCAGACGGCGCCGCCCTCCTCGATCAGACCGATGGCGTCCACCAGCGCGTCCGTAAGGTCGCCGTCCTCGTCACGGAACCACAGGAGGACGGCGTCGGCCACGTCCTCATAGTCCTCGTCGACAAGCTCCTGGCCGATGACAGCCTCGATGGACTCGCGGAGCTCCTGCTCGACGTCGTCGTCGTAGCCGATCTCCTGGACCACCTGTCCGGGTTCGAACCCCAGCCGTGCGGCAAGGTTGGTCCGTTCCTCCGCGTGGTCCGCGGTCGCGCTCACGGATTGCCTCCTGATCATGTTTCGGAAAATGCTTCAGACCCGCGCGCACGCGGGGCATTGGCCGTAGTCCACACGGGCGGGGCGGATCGCGCAAGTACCCGGCCGCCGAGACCGCCGAAACGGTGACGTTCCGGGGCTCTTCACCGCATCTCCTGCCACTTCGCCACCGTGTCCTGTAACGCGGGCCATACGTTTGCTCCTCCTTCGCCATGTTATGCCGGTTCCATACGTCAATCAGGTCCGAACGGCCGAACGAAACACATAGTCGGGTTGGGCGTAAGGTTGCGATTTGACCGACGCGAGAACCGGCGTGAAGCCCGGGCCCGGGGCGGGATTCTCCGGATATTCCTCGTTACCCCCCGGTAGAGATGACGTTTCCTGCCCAGCGGTACACGATGGAGGCGGCGTACGTGCCCACTCCCTGGGGGGCTCCGGTGAGACACCCTCGGATGCCCGGGCCCTCGTAACAGCAGTCATCCGACGGCGTGCACCGCATCGATGCGTGCAGGGGCACGACACGACCGAACAGCGAAGGACAAGCGTGGCTTCCGGATCCGATCGCAATCCGATCATCATTGGCGGCCTGCCCAGCCAGGTCCCGGACTTCGATCCCGAAGAGACCCAGGAGTGGCTCGACTCGCTCGACGCCGCTGTCGACGAGCGGGGCCGTGAGCGCGCCCGCTATCTGATGCTCCGGCTGATCGAGCGCGCGCGGGAGAAGCGCGTGGCCGTGCCCGAGATGCGCAGCACGGACTACGTCAACACCATCGCCACCAAGGACGAGCCGTTCTTCCCCGGCAACGAGGAGATCGAGCGCAAGATCCTCAACGCGACCCGCTGGAACGCGGCCGTGATGGTCTCGCGGGCGCAGCGCCCCGGGATCGGCGTCGGCGGCCATATCGCCACCTTCGCCTCCTCCGCCTCCCTCTACGACGTGGGCTTCAACCACTTCTTCCGGGGCAAGGACCGCGGTGACGGCGGCGACCAGATCTTCTTCCAGGGCCATGCCTCCCCCGGTATCTACGCCCGCGCGTTTCTGCTGGACCGGCTGAGCGAGGCGCAGCTCGACGCGTTCCGCCAGGAGAAGTCGAAGGCTCCATACGGGCTGTCCAGCTATCCGCACCCGCGGCTGATGCCGGACTTCTGGGAGTTCCCGACCGTCTCGATGGGCCTCGGTCCGCTCGGCGCGATCTACCAGGCGCGGATGAACCGCTATATGGAGGCGCGCGGGATCGCCGACACCTCCGCCTCGCATGTCTGGGCGTATCTCGGCGACGGCGAGATGGACGAGCCCGAGTCGCTGGGCCAGCTCTCCATCGCCGCCCGGGAGGGCCTGGACAATCTGACTTTCGTCGTGAACTGCAATCTCCAGCGGCTCGACGGCCCGGTACGCGGCAATGGCAAGATCATCCAGGAGCTGGAGTCGCAGTTCCGGGGCGCCGGCTGGAATGTGATCAAGCTGGTCTGGGACCGCTCCTGGGACCCGCTGCTCGCCCAGGACCGGGACGGTGTCCTGGTCAACCGGCTGAACACCACTCCGGACGGGCAGTTCCAGACGTACGCCACCGAGACCGGCGCGTACATCCGGGAGCACTTCTTCGGCGACGACCAGCGGCTGCGCGCCATGGTCGAGCACATGACCGACGACCAGGTCCTGCATCTGGGCCGCGGCGGCCACGACCACCGGAAGGTGTACGCGGCGTACGCGGCGGCGAAGGCCCACAAGGGCCAGCCGACGGTGATCCTGGCGCAGACGGTCAAGGGCTGGACCCTCGGGCCGAACTTCGAGGGCCGCAACGCGACCCACCAGATGAAGAAGCTGACGGTCTCCGACCTCAAGGGCTTCCGCGACCGGCTGCACCTGCCGATCTCGGACCGGGAGCTGGAGGACGGCGCGCCGCCGTACTACCACCCGGGCCGGGACTCGGAGGAGATCCAGTACATGCACGACCGGCGCAAGTCGCTGGGCGGGTATGTGCCGACCCGGATCGTCCGCGCGAAGCCGCTGAACCTCCCCGGGGACACCACCTACGCGGCGGTCAAGAAGGGCTCGGGCCAGCAGGCGATCGCCAGCACCATGGCCTTCGTCCGGCTGCTCAAGGACCTGATGCGGGACAAGGAGATCGGCCGGCGGTTCGTGCTGATCGCCCCCGACGAGTACCGCACCTTCGGCATGGACTCGTTCTTCCCGAGCGCGAAGATCTACAACCCGCTGGGCCAGCAGTACGAGGCCGTGGACCGTGAGCTGCTGCTCGCGTACAAGGAGTCGCCGACCGGGCAGATGCTGCACGACGGCATCTCCGAGGCGGGCTGCACGGCGTCGCTGATCGCGGCGGGCTCGGCGTACGCGACCCATGGCGAGCCGCTGATCCCGGTCTATGTCTTCTACTCGATGTTCGGTTTCCAGCGGACCGGTGACCAGTTCTGGCAGATGTCCGACCAGCTCGCCCGGGGTTTCGTCCTGGGTGCGACCGCCGGCCGTACGACCCTGACCGGTGAGGGCCTCCAGCACGCGGACGGCCATTCGCATCTGCTGGCCTCGACCAATCCGGCCTGTGTCGCCTACGACCCGGCGTACGGCTTCGAGATCGCGCATATCGTCAAGGACGGACTGCGCCGGATGTACGGGCAGCCCGAGCCCGGCGAGAGCCCGGACGTCTTCTACTACCTCACCGTGTACAACGAGCCGGTCCAGCACCCCGCCGAGCCGGCCGATGTCGACGTGGAGGGCATCCTCAAGGGCATCCACCTCTTCCGGCGCGGCGACCGGGGCGCGGTCCGGGCGCAGATCATGGCGTCCGGAGTGGCCGTGCCCTGGGCGGTGGAGGCGCAGCGGCTGCTGGCCGAGGAGTGGAACGTACGGGCCGACGTCTGGTCGGCGACGTCCTGGAACGAGCTGCGCCGCGAGGCCGTCGAGGTGGAGCGGTACAACCTGCTCCACCCGGAGGAGGAGCAGCGCGTCCCGTATGTGACGCGGAAGCTCTCCGGCGCCGAGGGTCCGTTCGTGGCGGTCTCCGACTGGATGCGGTCCGTCCCGGACCAGATCGCGCGCTGGGTGCCGGGCCCGTACCAGTCGCTGGGCGCGGACGGCTTCGGCTTCGCCGACACGCGCGGCGCGGCCCGCCGCTTCTTCCACATCGACGCGCAGTCGATCGTGCTCGGGGTACTGACCGAGCTGGCGAAGGAGGGCCGGGTCGACCGCTCGGTGCTCAAGCAGGCCGTGGACCGCTACCGGCTGCTGGACGCGTCGGCCGCGGACCCCGGCACGGCGGGCGGCGACGCCTGACGGCCGCGCCCGCCCGCGGACGCCCCCGAGGGCGGCGGGGCCGGCGGGAAATCCGCCGGTCCCGCTGTGCCCGGCCCTTGTCATGGCCGACGGCACGGTCAGCGTTCCCAGAGTTTGAACGCCCGTACCCGGTACGGCGAGCCGGGCACCCAGGTGCCCTTGCCCGGGTAGGTCTCGAAGTCCCCCGTCTCGTCGCACTCGGCGGACTGATAGGTGGTCACGTTCCGGCCGGTGCGGTTGGCCAGCGACTGGACGGTGACGCCGGTCGCCAACGGGACGCAGCTCCCGGTCTCCGTACCGGCCAGTTCGTACGTGTGCCGCGTGCCCCGGAAGTCCTCGCCCGCCCAGAGGCACAGCTCGCCCTGGGCGCAGGCCCCGAGGCGGGGCGTTGGAGCCGCCGAGGCGGCGCTCTGCGGCAGCAGGGCGGCGACGGCCAGCATCCCGCCGGCCGCGGTGCAGAACATGATCTTGCGCATATGAATCGGTCCCCGTTCGGTCCCCGTGTGGTGCGATATCGGTCACCAGCACTCTGACCTGCGGCGCCGGGCCGGGGGAAGGGGCCGTGGCACCGTCCACCCAGATAGGCGACAGCCCTGCCGGAACCTTCCGGCAGGGCTGTTCCGAGTACTGAGTTGACGCGGGGTAACCCGGGGGCTGACGTCAGATGTGCACCCCTCCGCCCGCCGCGTCCGCGTTGTCTCCACGCTTCGTCAGCAGCGCGACAAAGATCGCCACGGTCGCCACACCGGCGGCGACCAGGCAGGCCAGGCTCATGCCGGACATGAAGGTGTCGTGCGCTACGCCGGTGATCTTCTCGGCGATCGCGGCGGGGGTGCCCGGCGCCACGGGAGGGACGCCGACCTGGACCGCCTCCGCGGCCTGGTCGGCCTGCGCGCCGGTGAGCGGGGGCAGCCCGGCACCGGTCCAGTTCCCCGGCAGGTCGTTGGAGACCTTCGAGGCCATGACGGCGCCGAGGACGGCCGTACCGAGACTGCCGCCGATCTGCATGGCGGACTGCTGGAGCCCGCCGGCCACTCCGGACAGCTCCATCGGGGCGTTGCCCACGATGACCTCGGTCGCGCCCACCATGACCGGGGCCAGACCCAGGCCGAGCAGTGCGAACCAGACCGACATGGTGAGGGTGCCGGTCTCGGTGTCCAGCGTGGACATACCGAACATGGCGGCCGCGGTGAGGGCCATACCGCCTGCCAGCGGGACCCGCGGCCCCACCTTGGTGATCAGCACCCCCGCCAGCGGCGAGCCGACGATCATCATGCCGGTGAGCGGCAGCAGCCGCAGACCGCTGTCGACCGCCCCCATGCCGTGCACGTTCTGGAGGTAGAAGGTGACGAAGAACAGCCCGCCGAGGAAGGCGATGGCCATCAGCACCATCAGGACCACACCGGCCGAGACCGGCACGGAGCGGAAGAGCCCCAGCGGAATGAGCGGCTCCTTGACCCGGGTCTCCCAGAAGGCGAAGAGGACGAAGCAGGCCAGCGAGACACCGATGAAGAGCCAGGTCGTACCGGAACCCCAGCCCCAGACCGGCGCCTTGATGATGGCCCAGACCAGACAGAACATCGCGGCGGAGAGCAGCACGATGCCGAGGACGTCGAAGGACCTCGGGGCGTTCTCGGCCCGGTGGTCCTTGAGGATCAGCACGCCGAAGACCAGGGCGATCACGCCCACCGGCACATTGATGAAGAAGACGGACTGCCAGCTCACATGCTCGACGAGCACACCGCCGAGGATCGGGCCGCCCGCGGTGGAGGCACCGATGACCATGCCCCAGATACCGATGGCCATATTGAGCTTCTCGGCGGGGAACGTGGCCCGCAGCAGGCCGAGCGCGGCCGGCATCAGCAGCGCGCCGAAGAGCCCCTGGAACACTCGGAAGACGACCACCAGGGCGATGCTGTCGGACAGCCCGATGGCCCCCGAGGCCGCGGCGAAGCCCACGACGCCGATGAGGAAGGTCTGCCGGTGGCCGAAGCGGTCACCCAGCTTTCCCGCGGTGATCAGGGCCACGGCCAGGGCAAGGAAGTAGCCGTTGGTGATCCATTGCACATCGGCGAAAGTGGCGCCGAGGTCCTTCTGGATGGCAGGGTTCGCGATCGCGACAATGGTGCCGTCGAGCGCCACCATCATGACGCCGATCGCCACGGAGAAGAGGGTCAGCCAGGGATGCCCGCGCAGTCCCTTGGTGGGCGCGGATGCCGGGTGTTCCGGGCTCTGCGGCGCCTTGTCGACGGTCTGACTAGTCATACGGGTACGCTAATGTCAGCCACTGACAATTGACAAACCATTTCACAAGTTGGTAACTGTCACGTAGCTCACAGATCGGCTGAGCAGGGCGAAAAATGTGGAAAGCGGTGGAATGAGGACCATTCGGTGACCCTCGGGCAGGACACAGCCGCCGGGCAGGAGCGGATATCCGCGGCTGAACAGCCGACCGGACTGCGCGCCCTCAAGAAGCAGCGCACCCGAGACGCCCTGCTGCGCGCGGCACTCGAACGGTTCACCGCCCAGGGGTACGAGCAGACCACCATCGACGAGATCACGAACGCCGTGGACGTCTCGCAGCGCACCTTCTTCCGCTACTACGCCAGCAAGGAAGAGGTCGCCCTCGCCGTGGTGGAGATGGTGGAGAACAAGTTCGTCGAGGCGCTGCGCGTACGGCCGCCCGCCGAGGGCCCGATGGAGGCCATGCGCAACGCCGTCGCCTCCGCCTGGACCACGGTCGGCGAGACCATCGAGTCGGTCGTACCGGTCGAGCTGTACATGCGGACGTACCGGATGATCGAGTCGACCCCGGCCCTGCTCGCCGTCCATCTGCGCCGCTCCGTCGAGCTGGAGGAAGGGCTCTCGCGGCTCGTCGCCGACCGCGAGGGGCTCGACGTGGACACCGATCCACGGCCCCGGGTGATCGTCGCCGCGTTCACCGGCGTGATGCGGATGACCGGGCGGCTCTGGGGCAAGGGGCAGGACACCGGTCTGGACGCCCTGCGCGCGATGTCCGAGTGCTGCATCGACCATCTCCGGCCCGCGCTCACCGAGAACTGGCGGACGCCCGGCACGGCCGGCGGCCCGTCAGCTTGTACGACCCACACCTCGGCCTGAGTACCTCTGCCTGAGCACCTCTGCCCGGGTACGTCCGCCCGAGTACGTCCGCCCGTGCTCCGCATCACCCGCACGCGCCCTCCGGAACCCCCGGACCGCGTACGCGAGCTGATCCCCCGTATGCCCGTACGGTCCGCCATCTGCCCGCAACGCGCCGAGCGTGCGGCCCCCTTGTACGTCCGGTGCGGTTACCTTCGGTTCAACCCTCACCCGTCCGTGATCCGCGTCACCCACGTCGCGAGGCCTCCCGCGCCCGTCCTAGTCTGGTAAACAGTGACCTCCTTCGATTCCTCTCCCTCCCTCAACGTATGGCGCGCCCTGCTCGCTCTCGCCGTCGTGTTCGTATTGCTGTCGACCACCGGCTGGACCGCCGTCCAGCGCCAGCGCGATCCCGGCGAGCCCCTCCAGGCCGCGCTCGACGCCTGGGAGCGCGGCCGGACAGGCGTACGGCATCTGCCGAGCCCCCGTTCCTCGCCGAAGCGGCTCGCCGCCTTCTTCGCCTCCCTGACCGCCGCCGAGCAGGAACGCCTCGCCACCACCTATCCGCTGGTCGTCGGCAATCTCAACGGCGCGCCGGTGTCGCTGCGTTACCGCGCCAACCGGCTGGCCCTGATGCGCGCGCGCACGGTGGAGGAGCGCCGTATGCACGACAGCAGACTCTCCAGCGACGGCCGCAGACAGGCGGGCCGCCGGATGCACCGGTACGAGTCGATGCTCGGCGGCGACCGGCAGATCCTCGCATTCGACCCGTCGGGCAAGGGCCGGGCAGCGGAGGTGCTCGGCGATCTCGAACGCGCCGAGCGGGTCTCGGTCGTGGTGCCGGGTGTCGACACGAACGTGCTGACCTTCGAGCGTACGGAGCGCTGGTACACGGCGCCGGTGGGCATGGCCGAGTCGCTCTACTCCGCGGAGCGCGCCGCCGATCCCGGCGCTCGTACGGCGGTGATCGCCTGGGCCGACTACACCTCGCCCGCCGGGCTCGGCATGGACGCGGCGATCGGCAAGCTCGCCGAGGAGGGCGCCGTACGGCTCGCAGCGCTGACCCGCGCACTGCCGGGGACCTCCAGGATCTCGCTCTTCTGCCACAGTTACGGCTCGGTGGTGTGCGGGGTCGCCGCGCGCGCCCTGCCCGCGCGGGTCGTCGATGTGGCGGTCGCGGGCAGCCCCGGGATGCGGGTGGGGAACGCGGGACAGCTCCGTACCGACGCCCGGGTGTGGGCCATGCGGGACCGCGACGACTGGATTCAGGACGTTCCGTATCTGGCGGTCGGCGGTCTCGGGCACGGCGCGGACCCGGTGGAACGCGCTTTCGGAGCCCGGGTGCTCTCGGCGTCCGGCGCCGCGGGACACAGCGGCTACTTCCAACCGGGGACGGAGAGCCTCGACAACTTCGCGGACATCGGCGTCGGTTCGTACACCACGGTGAGCTGCGCGGACGGCGACGCCGACTGTGTGAACGGAATCTCCGAGGCGGCCGGAAGCGGAGCGGGCCAGGCCTGACGTCCGACCGGACGCGCGGTCCGCCAAACCGCAAGGGCGCCTGATCCGGTGTCAGTCACTTGATCGGACAAGCGCCGGTGGCGCACACCCCACGCGCGTAGAATTCGTCCGTTGAGGCAGGCGACGCGCGGGCGCCCGCCGCCTACGATGAGGCACATGGGTGATGTGCTCGCGGGGATTCATGCCACCTGGGAGTTCGAAAGCGACTCCGTGCTCATCCGCTTCGAACGGGGGACCAGGACGCCGAAGCTGCTCCAGGCGCTCGGCGAACGCCGTATCCCCCATGAGGCGTTGTCGTCGGTGACGGTCACACCGGGGAAGCGCGGGACGGTCGTGCTGCGCGCCGTGCCCAGAGCCGGCGCCGACCCGCTGGTCGAGGCCGCGGCCGGACAGCTCAGGGAGAGCGGCGACCCCTACCGGCTGGTGCTGCCCGCCGAGCGCGACACCCTCGCGGAGTACTACGCCGATGAGCTGCGCGCCGCGCTGGCCCGGTCCGTACGGGACGCGGAGGAGCCGGCCGAGCGCTATCTGGTGGCCGCGCCGGCGCCTCCGCTGCACTTCAAGGCGTTCGACGGCAAGGCCTATTTCGACGGGGACCGGGTGTCCTTCCGCTGGTTCTGGACGGGCGCCTCCACCACCAAGTGGAAGGCCGGCGACCAGAGCCTCCCCGTCGGCGACCTGCTGGGGGTCGAGTGGCGCTCCCCCGAACTGTTCGACGGCTATCTGCGGCTGCTGCGCCGGGACGCGGCCGGGGTGGGTGCCGGTACGGGTACCGGGACGAGTACGGGTACGGAACCGCAGCCCGCGCAGGCGGACCACGACCCGGCGGCCGTCGTCTTCGGCCTCGGCTACGGGCCTGTGCACGAGTCGCTCCCCTTCGCGGCGGCCGTCCTCGCGGCGGTGCAGAACGCGGCGCCGAACCGGGCCGCGGTGCCGGTGTCCGCCGTGACCTCCCTTCGCCGCGACCCGGCGGATGTCGCCGACCGGATCCGGCACCTCGGCGAGCTGCACCAGGCGGGTCTGGTGACGGACGAGGAGTTCTCGGCGAAGAAGGCGGAACTGCTGGCGGAGCTGTGAGGCGGACAGCGGCCCGGGCCGCTGCTCGCGATCACTGGATCTCATACCTCGGTATGACGTTCCTACCACCTCCCTGGTATGACGCCCGCGTGCCACCGGCTGCCTAGGCTGGCCCGGTCATGTCCCACACGTCGCCACCGCCATCGCCACCACCACCGCAGACCGACGGTCTGCTCAGTGCCGCGCGCCGTAACGCGCGCGAGCTGGCGCGGGGCCTGGCGCATCCCTCCCATCCGCCGACGCCCCTGTTCGGGGACGCGCCGCGGCTCTGGCAGCGGCTGCTGCCGTACGGGATCGTCCTGGCGCTCACCGCCGCGCTCATCCCGAGCACCATCGCGCTCCTCACCAGCGAGTACGGACTGAGCGGCGGTGTCGCCGGAGCGATCGGGGTCGCGCAGGCGGCGCCGCTGCTCATGCTGGCGCACCGGCCGCTGCAGGCCTGGTGGATCATCTTCACCGCGGACATCCTCGGTGCCGTGGCCCTGCTGACCGTGCCCGAGCAGAAGTACGACATATGGCCGTGGACCCCGCCCGTCATCGTCGGCTATCTCTTCCTGATGCTCGCGCTCGCGCTGCGCGAGACCCGGCGGACCGTGATCGCCGTATGGTGCGCGACCGGTCTGGCGGGACTCGTGCTCCATGCCGAGGCGTCCGACCGCAGTAACGGAAGCGCGATACTGCTCTTCGTCCTCAGCGGGGTCGCCCTGCTGGTCGGCGTGGTGCTGCGGGAACGCGGCGAGGTGCAGCGGCGGCTCGCCGAGCAGGAGAACATCAGCGAGACGGAACGCGCCCGGCGCACCCTGCTGGAGGAGCGCACCCGTATCGCCCGTGAACTCCACGATGTGGTCGCACACCATATGTCGGTGATCACCGTGCAGGCCGACTCGGCGCCGTACCGGCTCCCGGATCTGTCGCCGCGGGCCCAGGAGGAGTTCGAATCGATCGCGGCGAGCGCACGGGAGTCGCTGGCCGAGATGCGGCGGCTGCTGACGGTGCTGCGCCGGGAGGACACCGCCGGGGAGCGGGCGCCCCAGCCCGGTCTCGACCGGGTGCAGCAGCTCGTGGAGGCGACGGTACGGGCCGGGGTGCCGGCCGAATTGTCGCTGCCGGCGGAGTTGGGGCCCGTACCGCCGGCCGTGGACCTGTCCGCGTACCGGATCGTGCAGGAGGCCCTGGCCAATGTGGTGCGGCACGCGTCCGGCGCGCGGACCCGGGTCTCGGTGGCCTCGGACGGCGACTGGCTGACCGTCCTGGTCGTCAACGGACCGGCCGCCGCCCGCACTTCACCGCTGGAGACCACGGGGACCGGGCACGGTCTGGTGGGTATGCGGGAACGCGTACGGCTGACCGGCGGCACCCTGGACACCGGGCCGCTGCCCGACGGCGGTTTCCGGGTGGCCGCGCGGCTCCCGCTGACCGCCGCCCCCACCACTGGCACCAACACCGCCACCACGGGGTCCGTGAGCCCCATCACGGGTTCCGTGAGCGACACGAGCGGTACCACCGGCACCACCAGCACGCCCGGCACCACCGGCACCATGAGTCCCACCGCTGCGAAGGACACTCCTTGACCATCCGCGTGATCATCGTCGACGACCAGGCCATGGTGCGCGCGGGATTCGCCGCGCTGCTGTCCGCGCAGTCCGACATCGATGTGGCGGGCGAGGCGCCGGACGGCCGCCGGGGCGTGGAGCTGAGCCGCTCCGTCCACCCGGATGTGGTCCTGATGGACGTCCGGATGCCGGAGATGGACGGGCTGGCCGCCGCCCGCGAGGTGCTGAACCCGCCCGCCGGGGTGATCCACCGGCCCCGGGTGCTGATGCTCACCACCTTCGACGTGGACGACTACGTGTACGAGGCGCTGCGCGCCGGAGCCTCCGGCTTCCTCCTCAAGGACGCGCCCCCGGCCGATCTGATCGCGGCGGTACGGATCGTCGCCGCCGGAGAGGCCCTGCTCGCGCCGTCCGTGACCCGGCGGCTGATCGCGGACTTCGCCCAGCAGCGGCCCGCGGCGCGCAATGGCCCTGCCCTGCGGCTGCGCGGGCTGACGCCCCGGGAGACCGAGGTGCTCGAACTGATCGCCAGGGGCCTGTCCAACCAGGAGATCGCCGGCCGTCTCGTGGTCGCCGAACAGACGGTGAAGACCCATATCGGCCGGGTCCTGGCCAAGCTCGGACTGCGCGACCGCGCGCAGGCGGTGATCTTCGCGTACGAGTCGGGGCTGGTGACCCCGGGCGACGCGACCGCCTGAGCCCTGACCGCCTGAGACCCGCACCACTCCACTCCACAACGCGACGCATCGCGACGCACGGCGTGGCGCCGCACGACACGGCGCGACACCGCACGGCTAGCGGATCAGCCTCGGGCCGGCACCACCCCTACCCCGGTATCACCCGCTGGTTGGCACCCCGGTGTGACGCCCCCGCGCAGACCGTCTCCTTACCTTCCTGCTCGCCCCGATCGAGGACGAGCAGCAGAAGGAGACACATATGCGGCGCTTCAAGAGGACCCTGGTCGCGGTCGCACTGGCGGCGGCCGTGGTCGGGGGGACGGCGGGCTGGGCCTCCGGCAACGCGCAGCGGCCGGTGACCGGGCCACCGCCCGGCAGCGCCGCTTGGCGCGCGGACGGCTCGCTCGGGCGCCCGCTCCCCGATCCTGCGACCGCCTCCCCCGCCCGGGTGGCCCGCTTCTTCGCCGAGCTGACTCCCCGTCAGCGGCAGCGGCTCCTGCGCCGCCATCCGCTGGTCGTCGGCAATCTCGACGGGGTGCCGGTCGCGCTGCGGTACGAGGCCAACTCCCTTGCGCTACGGGCCGAACACGACCCCCGGTACAAGCGGCTCGCGGCACCTGGCCGGCAGATCCTCGCCTTCGATCCACGCGGGCGCGGCCAGGTCGCCGAGGTGTACGGGGATCTGGCGGGCGCCCGCCATGTGGCGGTCGTCGTACCGGGCTCGGGCATCGACGCGGGGACCTTCGACCGTACGAAGGACCGCTACGGCACCCCGGCCGGGATGGCCGCCTCGCTGCGGGCCGCGACGGGCGACCGTACCGCCGTGATCGCCTGGGTCGGTTACACGACCCCGGTCGGGGTCGGTCTTGACGTGGCCACCGGTGATCTCGCGGAGGCGGGGGCCGGGCGGCTGGCGCGGTTCACCCGCGGACTCGCCGCGGTGGGAGCCGCGAAGCCCGTGCTGTTCTGCCACAGCTACGGCTCGGTGGTGTGCGGGCTCGCCGCCCATGAGGTGAACGCCTCGGACATCGTCGTGTTCGCCTCACCCGGTATGCGGGCCGGATCTGTGGTGGATCTCCACACCGAGGCGCGCGTCTGGGCCGCCAAGAACTCCTCCGACTGGATCTCCCGGATCCCGAACGTCGAGTTCGCGGGCCTGGGACACGGGGCCGACCCGGCAGGTCCCGCCTTCGGTGCCCGTCGGGTGCCGGCCGCCGAAGCCCGGGGCCACGCCGGCTACTTCGCCCCCGGCACCGACTCGCTCCGTGCCTTCGCAGCGATCGCGGAAGGCCGCGCCACATGGCCCCGCACCACATGGCCCCGCACCACATGGCCCCGGACGACATGGCGCGGGACCACATGGCCGCGCACCACATGGCGCCACACCGCACAGAGCCCGGTCGCACACACCCCCGCCACCCCTGTCACCCCCGGAGGGACCCGATGACGCTCGCCGGGACCATCGCGAAGATCGAGACACGGACCCCCGCCCACCGCGACCGCGCGATCGACGGGCTGCGCGCGCTCGCGCTGCTCGCCGTACCGACCGGGCACTGGCTGCTCGGCGGCTTCACCCTGGACAGCGGCGGCGCCCTGCACAACGCGAGCCCGCTCTCCTCCTTCGGCGGCTTCGCCCCCGTGAGCTGGGTGCTCCAGATGCTGGGCATCTTCTTCCTGGTCGGCGGCTGTGCCTCCGTCCTGTCGTACCGCAGGCGCACCTCCACCACCGCCGCCTGGCTGCGGCAGCGCGTGGTGCGGCTGGGCAGGCCGGTCCTCGGCGTGACGGCCGTCTGGGCGGCGCTGATCCCGCTGCTGTACGCCCTCGGTGTGCCCGCCACGACCCTGCACACCGGATCGACACTGGTGATCCAGCCCCTGTGGTTCGTGGGCGTCTACACCGTGGTCACAGCACTCACTCCGTACTGTGTGCGCGCCGCACATACGCTGGGTGCCTGGGCCGCCGCCCCTTTGCTGACGACCGTCGCGATCGTCGACTTCCTGCGCTACGGACCGTACGCCGACACCATGCCGTCCTGGCTGAGCATGGTGAACATCCTGCCGGGCTGGCTCTTCGCCTATCAGCTCGGAGTGTCCTGGGGCGAGGGGAGGATCGGCCGGCGCGGGGCGCGGGTCCTGCTCATCGGCGGCACGCTGCTGTTCGCCGCGCTGCTGGTGGTCTTCCACTATCCGGCGTCGATGGTCGGCGTCCCCGGCGAGGCCCGTACCAACTCGCATCCGCCGTCCCTGCTGGTCCTGGCGCTCGCCGCCGCGCAGAGCGGCGCGGCGATCCTGCTGCGGGACCGGATCGGACGGCTGCTGAAGAAGCCCGCCCTGTGGGCGCCGGTCGTCGTCATCAATCTCTCCGCGATGACGATCCTGTGCTGGCACCAGACGGCGATGCTCGCCGCCGCCGTGCCCGGCTCCTTCCTCGGTACGGCAACGGGCCTCGGCACTCTGCCCGGCCTGACGGCCGCCCCCGACTCGCTCGCCTGGATCGCGGCCAGGCTCGCGTGGATGCCGCTGTTCGCCGTCCTGCTCGTACTGATCGGGCGGTACGCGCGCCGCTTCGACGGTCCCTGGGCGAGCGGCACCCGTACGACAAAGGCCCGCCGCGCGGCAGCGGGGCTGCTGGCAGCGGGCTTCGCGGTCTTCGCCCTCGGTCTGGCATGAGCCGCCGACGCCGGCCGAGAGCGCACAGCCCGAAGCACCAGAGCCACCAGAGCCACCGGAACTGCCCGCGCCGACCGAGCACGCACAGCCGAAAGCCCCGGCCGAGCATCCGCCCGGCCGGGGCAGCGACCGGGCAGCGGCCGGGCGGCCGCTACGGCAGCTACGTACCGGTCCCGCTACTCGCGCCCCGCCGAAGTGAACGCCATGTCCGCGTACCGTCCCCCCGCCACCTGCCCCGCGATCGGCTCCAGCTCCCGCAGCTCGTCCTCGCTCAGCACCAGCCGCGTGGCCGCCACGTTCTCCTCGACCCGGCTCCGCTTCCGCGTCCCCGGAATCGGTACGACAGGCAGCCCGTACACCGCCGCCCGCTGCTGCACCCAGGCGAGCGCGACCTGCCCCGGCGTGGCCTCCCGCGCCTCCGCGATCCTGCGCACCGGCTCCAGCAGCGCGGCGTTCGCGGCTGCGTTGTCCCCGGTGAAGCGGGGCTGCTGCCGGCGGAAGTCGTCGGCGCTCAGCTCCTGTTCGGCGTTGACGAACGAGCCGGTCAGAAAGCCGCGGCCGAGCGGCGAGTACGGCACGAGCGTGACTCCGAGTTCGACGGCGGCCGGGACGACCTTCGCCTCGATGTCCCGGCTGAAGAGCGACCACTCGGACTGGAGGGCCGCGATCGGGTGAACCGCCTGGGCCGCGCGCAGCTCACCGCTGGTGACCTCGCTCAGCCCCAGATACCTGACCTTCCCCTCGGCCACCAGCTCGGCCATGGCGCCGACCGTCTCCTCGATCGGGATGTTCACATCGCGCCGGTGCATGTAATAGAGGTCGATCTCGTCCACGCCGAGACGCTGGAGGCTGCCCTCGACACACTGCCTGAGGTACGGCCGGTCATTGCGGATCACGCGCTTGGTGCGGTCGGCCGGATCGACGCTCAGCGCGAACTTGGTGGCCACGACGATCTCGTCGCGGTGCGCCCGTACGAACGGCGCGATGAACTTCTCGTTCTCTCCCGCGCCATAGGCGTCCGCCGTGTCGTACAGCGTCACGCCCAGTTCCAGCGCGCGCTCCAGGGTGGCCCGCGCCTCGTCCGGGTCCTCCGTCGGCCCGTATGCGAAGCTCATGCCCATGCAGCCGAGCCCCTGGACGCCGACCTCCGGGCCGCCTGCCCCGAGCCGTACCGTGTCGATCGTGTTCTCGCTCATCGGAATTCAGGACCTCTCCGACGCCCAGCGGGCGTCCGCGTAAAAGCCGATCTTGTGGTCGAGCACGGCGACGGTGTCCTGGAGTTCCTCGATCCGGCGCAGCACATCGCGCCGGGTCCGCTCCAGCAGTTCCTGCCGCTCCTCGAAGGTCTCGTCGCCCACGCGGATCAGCTCGGCGTACCGGACCATGTCCGCGACCGGCATCCCGGTCAGCCGCAGTTTGCCGACGAACGCCAGCCAGTCCAGATCCTGGTTGCTGAAACGGCGCTGCCCGGTGTGCGAGCGGTCGACATGCGGCATCAGACCGATCCGCTCGTACCAGCGCAGGGTGTGCGCGGTGAGTCCGGTGTAGGCGGCGACCTCGCTGATCGTGTAGCGGTCCTGGCCGTCGGGGCGCGGATGCCGTCGCGGCGCCGCGGCGCACCGCTCCACACGATCGGTCCGGGCCGGGCTGCTCTCGGTCAGCGTCATGCGTTCAACGCTAGATCCCTTGAGTGCACTCGAAGCAAGCGGAAAATGATACGAGTTTCGTGGCGGAGTGGACGAGACTCGGGGCCATGAGCCAAGCACGCCGGGCAGTGCCCGCAGACGCCGAAGAACTGGTCCGACTCCGCAAGGTCATGCTCGACTCCGTCCGCAGGCCGAACCCCGACACCGGCTGGCAGGCGTCCACGGCCGAGACCCTGCGGAAGAGGCTCGCGGACCCGGATCCCACCCTGATCGCGTTCGTCGTGGACGCCCCGGACCGGCCGGGCGGGCTGGCCGCCTGCGCGACCGGCACGATCGAGTACCGGCTCGGCGGTCCCGGCAACCCGACGGGCGCCATCGGCTATGTCTTCAATGTCGCCACCGACCCCGGGCTGCGCAGACGCGGATATTCGCGGGCGTGCATGGAGGGGCTGCTCGGCTGGTACCGGGAGCGTGGTGTACGGAAGATCGATCTGCACGCGTCCCGGGAGGGCGAGCCGCTGTACGCCTCGCTGGGGTTCGTCCGTACTCCCGATCCCTCCATGAGACTAACTTTCTGAGTCCTCTACGCTCTGTGCCATGCAGAGCCTGGCGCTGATCGAGAACTGGCCGGTGACCACCGCGGCGGCCGCCGTCGTACGAGCGGACGGCAGCGTCGCCGGGTCGTACGGCCCGACGTCGCGGCGCTTCCCGCTCGCCTCCGTGACCAAGCCGCTCGCCGCGTACGCGGTGCTGGTGGCGTACGAGGAGGGGGCCGTCGACCTGGACGAACCGGCCGGGCCCGAGGGCTCCACCGTCCGCCATCTCCTCGCGCACACCAGCGGTCTCGCCTTCGACCAGCACCGCGCGACCGGTGCGCCCGGCACCCGCAGGCTCTACTCCAACGCGGGCTTCGAGGTGCTCGGCGACCATGTGGCCAAGGCCACCGAGATCCCGTTCGCGGACTATCTGCGCGAGGCGGTGTTCGAACCGCTGGGCATGGCCTCGACCACCTTCGAGGGCTCGCCGGCCAGGGACGCCGTCTCGACCGTCGACGATCTGGTGCGGTTCGCGGCGGAGGTCCAGGCGCCCCGGCTGCTCGACCCGCGCACGGTGCTGGAGGCGATGAGCGTCGTGCATCCGGGGCTGTCGGGTGTGCTGCCCGGCTACGGCCACCAGAAGAACAACGACTGGGGGCTGGGCTTCGAGATCCGGGACGCCAAGTCCCCGCACTGGACGGGCGCGTTGTCGTCGCCGCGTACGTTCGGGCACTTCGGGCAGTCCGGTACGTTCCTGTGGATCGACCCGGACGCGGGGGCCGCGTGTGTGGCGCTGGCGGACCGGGCGTTCGGGCCCTGGGCGGTGGAGGCGTGGCCCCCCTTCACGGACGCGATACTCACCGAACTGCGCGCGCCCGCACCCTGACCCGCGCGCCGGGCCGCCAGGCGGCCCGGCCACGAAACCGCTCGGCCACGGAAGCGTTGGGCTACGGAACCGGCCGCCCACGGAAGCGCTCGGCGACCGGACGGTTCAGCCCGACATCTCCCAGACCAGCACCTCCGCCGCCGGACCCGCGGTCAGTTCGAGCCCCTCCGCGTCCGTGACCCGCGCCGAATCACCCGTGGTCAGCTCGGCCCCGGCGCCCGCTTCCGCGCCGGGCCCGTCGAGCCGTATCCCGCCGCGCACCACATGCACGTACACGAACGGGGCGTCCGGCACCGCCGTGCGCTCGCCGTCGCACAGCCGCCGTACATGCAGCATCGCCCCGGCCTGCGGAAGGGCGTACGGCGTGGAGTCGGCGATGCCGCGGACGGTCTCGTACCGTGGCTCACCGCCCGGCTCCAGTGGTGCGAGCCACATCTGTACGAAGACCAGCGGGCGGTCGCCGTCGTTGCGCTCCACGTGCCGCACCCCGCCGCCCGCGCTGAGCCGCTGGACATCGCCCGCGCGGACGACCGTGGCGTGCCCGGCCGAATCGCGGTGCGTCAGCTCGCCTTCGACGACCCAGGTCACGATCTCCGTATGACTGTGCGGGTGTTCGTCGAACCCGGCCCCCGGCGCGAGCCGCTCCTCGTTGCAGGCGAGGACCGCGCCGAAGCGGAGATTGTCCGGATCGTAGAACCGCCCGAACGAGAAGGCGTGCAGGGACTCGATGCCCGCGCCGGGGTCACCACCGGCATACCGCTGCGCTCCGCGCCGTACGAGAATCACAGCTCAACGGTAGGGGGTGTCTCATGGATCAGGCCGGATCAGGGAGCGGGGCCTGGTGCGGTGCATCGCAAGGCGGAGGAACGAGCCCACGCGGAGCGTAGGCGACTGACGACAACGCCGCGAGGTGCCGCACCAGGGCACGCGAGCCCGGCAAGGTCCATGAGACACCCCCTGACCCCGAGCCATCTGCGCGCGGCTGGGATGAGGCACTCTTGTCCCGTGCCTGAACCCTCGAACGAACCCCATCCGCATCCGGCGACACTGCGCCGGCTGGAGCAGTCCTCGGGACGGCTCGCCGCGAACGCCATCGCCCGCATGGACGAGACGCTGCCGTGGTACCGCGCGATGCCCCCGGAGAACCGTTCCTGGATCGGGCTGGTGGCCCAGGCCGGAATCGCCGCGTTCACCGAGTGGTTCCGCCATCCGGAGACCCCGCAGGCCATCTCCACCGATGTGTTCGGCACCGCGCCGCGCGAGCTGACCCGGGCGATCACCCTGCGCCAGACGGTCGAGATGGTGCGGACGACCATCGAGGTCATGGAGACCGCGATCGAGGAGGTCGCGGCCCCAGGCGACGAGTCCGCGCTCCGTGAGGCGCTGCTGGTCTACGCGCGCGAGATCGCCTTCGCCACCGCCCAGGTGTACGCGCAGGCCGCCGAGGCCCGTGGCGCCTGGGACGCCCGGCTGGAATCGCTCGTGGTGAACGCGGTGCTCTCCGGCGAGGCCGACGAGGGCGCGGTCTCCCGGGCCGCCGCCCTCGGCTGGAACTCCCCCGAGCATGTCTGCGTTCTGCTCGGCACCGCCCCCGACGGCGACAGCGAGCTGACCGTCGAGGCGATCCGGCGGGCCGCCCGGCACGCCAAGCTCCAGGTGCTGACCGGGGTCCTCGGCGACCGGCTCGTGGTGATCGCGGGCGGCAGCGACAATCCGCTCCAGGTCGCCAAGGCGCTGATCGGCCCGTACGCCGCGGGCCCGGTCGTCGCGGGCCCGATCGTGCCCGATCTGCTGGCCGCCACCAAGTCGGCCCAGGCCGCCGCCGCCGGACTGAAGGCGTGCTTCGCCTGGCAGGACGCCCCCCGTCCGGTCCTCGCGGACGATCTCCTGCCGGAGCGCGCCATCGCCTCAGACCCTGCCGCTCGTGAGCAGTTGGTGGAGGAGATCTACAGACCGCTTGAAGAGGCGGGCTCGGCGCTGCTGGAGACTCTGAGTGTCTATCTGGAGCAGGCGAGCAGCCTTGAGGGTGCGGCCAGGATGCTCTTCGTTCACCCCAACACCGTGCGCTACCGGCTCCGACGTGTGACTGACGTCACCGGATGGTCACCCTCCGATGTCCGATCCGCGTTCACCCTGCGGATTGCGCTCATCTTGGGGCGTCTGGCCGACGGGGACCCCCAGACCTAGACTTTTGTCGTACTCCAACAATTCCCCTGACGGTTCTTCGTCCTTGTCATCACGGGCTATCCGGCCCGTCCACAAGAGAGAGTGTGAGAGTGCTCGTACTCGTCGCTCCCGGCCAAGGCGCTCAGACGCCCGGCTTCCTGACTCCCTGGCTCGAACTGCCCGGTGCCGAAGACCGGCTGCGGGCCTGGTCGGCCGCCATCGACCTGGATCTGGTCCACTACGGCACGGACGCCGACGCGGACGAGATCCGTGACACCGCCGTCGCCCAGCCGCTGCTGGTCGCCGCCGCGCTGCTGTCGGCCCGTCAGCTCTTCCCCACCACCGGGGACGTGGCGCGCGAGGTCGGCGCCACGGCCGGGCACAGCGTGGGCGAACTGGCCGCGACCGCGCTGGCCGGAGTGCTCTCCGACGACGCGGCGCTGGCGCTGGTACGGGCCCGTGGTCTGGCCATGGCGGAAGCCGCGGCCATCACCGCGACCGGTATGTCGGCTCTCCTCGGCGGGGACCCCGGCACCACTGTCGCCCATCTGGAGAAGCTCGGTCTGACACCGGCGAATGTGAACGGCGCCGGCCAGATCGTGGCCGCGGGCACCATGGAACAGCTCGCCGCGCTGGAGGCGGACAAGCCCGAGGGCGTACGCAAGGTGGTGGCCCTCAAGGTCGCCGGGGCGTTCCACACGCACCACATGGCCCCCGCGGTCGCCAAGCTCGAAGTGGCCACCGCCGGTCTGGAGGTCGCCGATCCGGCCGTGCCGTACGTCTCGAACCGGGACGGGCAGGCCGTCGGCACGGGCGCCGAAATCGTGACGCGCCTGGTCGGTCAGGTCGCCAATCCGGTCCGCTGGGACCTGTGCATGGAGACTTTCCAGGAGCGGGGTGTGACCGCGCTCATCGAGCTGTGCCCCGGCGGGACCCTCACCGGTCTCGCCAAGCGGGCGCTGCCCGGTGTGAAGACCCTCGCGCTGAAGACCCCGGACCATCTCGACGCGGCCCGCACGCTGATCGCCGAGCACTCCTCCACGGCCGAATAGGAGCCAGAGAGCATGTCGAAGATCAAGCCCAGCAAGGGCGCCCCGTATGCGCGCATCATGGGCGTAGGAGGCTACCGCCCGACCCGTATCGTGCCCAACGAGGTGATCCTCGAAAAGATCGACTCGTCAGACGAGTGGATCCGCTCCCGCTCCGGAATCGCCACCCGCCACTGGGCCTCCCCCGAGGAGACCGTCGCCGCGATGTCCATCGAGGCGTCCGGCAAGGCCATCGCCGACGCCGGGATCTCCCCCGGGCAGATCGACGCCGTGGTGGTCTCGACCGTCTCGCACTTCAAGCAGACCCCGGCCGTCGCGACCGAGATCGCCGACAAGATCGGCGCGGGCAAGCCGGCCGCGTTCGACATCTCCGCCGGCTGCGCCGGCTTCGGATACGGGCTGACCCTGGCCAAGGGCATGGTCGTCGAGGGCTCGGCCGAGCATGTCCTGGTGATCGGGGTGGAGCGGCTCTCCGATCTGACGGACCTCGAGGACCGCGCCACGGCCTTCCTGTTCGGCGACGGCGCGGGCGCCGTGGTGGTCGGCCCCGCCAAGGAGCCGATGATCGGACCGACGGTCTGGGGCTCGGAGGGCGACAAGTCGGACACCATCAAGCAGACCGTGCCGTGGGACGATTACCGCGACGGCACAGTGGAGAAGTTCCCGGCCATCACGCAGGAGGGCCAGGCCGTCTTCCGCTGGGCCGTCTTCGAGATGGCGAAGGTCGCCCAGCAGGCGCTGGACGCGGCCGGAATCACCTCGGAAGACCTGGATGTCTTCATTCCGCACCAGGCCAATATGCGGATCATCGACTCGATGGTGAAGACTCTGAAGCTGCCGGACAGCGTCACGGTCGCCCGTGACGTGGAGACCACCGGCAACACCTCGGCCGCCTCGATCCCGCTCGCCATGGAGCGGCTTCTGGCGACCGGACAGGCGAAGAGCGGCGACACCGCGCTCGTCATTGGCTTCGGGGCGGGTCTCGTCTATGCCGCGACGGTCGTTACCCTCCCCTAGGCACACCGGATCTTTCCGGAGCGTGTTCCGATATATCCCTCTGCGTACAATCGAAGGAGCGCCCACATGGCCGCCACCCTGGAAGAGATCGTCGACGGTCTCGCCGAGATCGTGAACGAGATCGCCGGTATCCCGGTCGAGGACGTCCAGTTGGACAAGTCCTTCACCGACGACCTGGACGTCGACTCGCTGTCCATGGTCGAGGTCGTCGTCGCCGCCGAAGAGCGCTTCGACGTCAAGATCCCCGACGACGACGTCAAGAACCTGAAGACGGTCGGCGACGCCGCCGACTACATCGCGAAGCACCAGGCCGCCTGACCCGCCTGACCGGATCGCGCGGCATCCGCCACCCGGTGGTGGCGCCGTAAAAATTCAGCACCCTCTACACGTGGAGAAAGAATTCCAGTGAGCTCGACCAATCGCACCGTGGTCGTCACCGGTATCGGCGCAACCACACCACTGGGTGGCGACAGCGCATCGACCTGGGAAGGTCTGCTCGCGGGCCGCTCCGGGGTCCGCCCGCTCGAAGACGAGCGGTTCGCCGGTCTGCCGGTCCGTATCGCCGCGGTGGCGGCGGTCGACCCGGGCGATGTACTGCCCCGTCCGCTGGCCCGCAGGCTGGACCGCTCGGCGCAGTTCGCGCTGATCGCGGCCAGGGAGGCGTGGGCGGACGCGGGTTACACGGCCAAGGCCGGCGAGGACACCGCCGTCGACCCCGACCGCCTCGGCACCGTGATCGCCTCCGGAATCGGCGGCGTCACCACCCTGCTCGACCAGTACGACGTGCTGAAGGAGCGCGGCGAGCGCCGGGTGTCCCCGCACACCGTGCCGATGCTGATGCCGAACAGCCCCTCCGCCAACGTCAGTCTGGAAGTGGGCGCCCGCGCGGGTGTGCACACTCCGGTCTCGGCCTGCGCGTCGGGCGCGGAAGCCATCGGGTACGCCGTCGAGATGATCCGTACCGGCCGCGCCGACGTGGTCGTCGCGGGGGGTACGGAAGCGGCCATCCACCCGCTGCCGGTCGCCGCGTTCGCCAACATGATGGCGATGTCGAAGAACAACGACGAGCCCACCAAGGCCTCCCGCCCCTATGACACCGCGCGCGACGGCTTCGTCCTCGGTGAGGGCGCGGGCGTGATCGTCCTGGAGTCGGCCGAGCACGCCACGGCACGCGGTGCCCGGATCTACTGCGAGGTGCTGGGCCAGGGCCTGTCCTCCGACGCCCACCACATCGCCCAGCCCGAGCCCACCGGCCGCGGTATCGCGAAGGCCATGGAGAACCTGCTCGACAACACCGACCTCAAGCCCGCCGAGATCGCGCACCTCAACGCGCACGCGACCTCCACCCCGCAGGGCGATGTCGCCGAGGTCAAGGCGCTGCGCCGGGTCCTGGGCGACGATCTGGACCATGTCGCCGTCTCCGCCACGAAGTCGATGACCGGTCATCTGCTGGGCGGCGCGGGCGGTATCGAGACCGTGGCGACGGTCCTCGCGCTCTACCACCGGATGGCGCCGCCGACGATCAATGTGGACGACCTCGACGAGGACGTCGACGCGGACATCGTGCGTGACACGTCCCGCGAGCTGCCCGCCGGCACGATCGCGGCGATCAACAACTCGTTCGGCTTCGGCGGTCACAACGTCGTACTGGCGCTCCGTACGGTCTGACCGCCACGCCCCACCGTCCCGATCGCCGGACGGGCTCAACGCACTGAGCCCGTCCGGCGGTCGTGTGTCCGGGTCCGGGTGCCCGGGGCCGGACGCCGGGGTGCCCGGGTCCGGGTGTCAGGGTCCTGACGGCCGGGTCCGGGTGCCGGGTCCGGGTGTCCGGGTGCGTCCGGATGCCCGCGTGCCGGGTCCGGGTGTCAGTCCTTGAAGCTGGCGAAGTACGTCGCCGCCATGTCGTCCTCGCCGTGCCCCTGTTCCTCCGCACGGCGGAACCTTTCCGCGCTCGCCTCCGCGAGGTCCAGCCGTACGCCCTCCGCCGCGCCCGCCTCGACGATCAGCCGGGCGTCCTTGCGCGCCGTGGTGACCGTGAAGCTCGGCTCGTACTCCTCGTCCATGATCACCTTGGCCTTGGCGTGCAGATAGCCGCAGTCCAGACCACCGCCCGAGACGGCGTCCAGGAAGTGGCGCGGGTCCACGCCCAGTCCCTTGGCCAGTGCGAGCGCCTCGGCCGTACCGGAGGTGAGCGCCAGTGCCCAGCTGTTGCACACGAGCTTGAGCCGGGTGGCCGCCGCCGTGCTGCCGTCGTCGCCGAGCCAGACCGTACGGCTGCCGACGGCGTCGAGTACGGAAGCGAGCGGCCCGCGCGCCTCCTCGGGGCCCGCGGCCAGGACCAGCAACTGCCCGCTCTCGGCGGGCCCCCTGGTCCCGAGCACGGGCGCGTCCACGAAGACCAGTCCCTGCAGACGGGCCAGATCGGCCAGCGGTGAGATGCCCTCGACACCGGCGGTGGTGGACTGGAGCCAGATGGCACCGGGACGCAGACCGGGCCCCGCGGCCGTCATGGCTTCCAGGGCGGCGGGCCCGTCGTACAGCATGGTGATGACGACATCCGCGCCGGTCACGGCCTCGGCGGGAGTCGTGGCGACCCGCGCGCCGTCGGAGACAAGGGCTTCGGCCTTGGCAGGGGTACGGTTCCAGACCCGGACGTCATGTCCGGTGCGGCAGAGGTTACGGGCCATCGCGGCGCCCATGATGCCCGTGCCGAGGACTGCTACTACGAGTTGATCAGCCATGGAACCACCGTAGGACGAAGCGGTCCCGCGCGCTCACACGATCTTGTGCAACCGCTCACACAACCTGGTGCGGTCGGTCATACAACCTGGTGGTCGCTCATACGACCTGGTGCAACCAGCGGACCGGGGCGCCCTCGCCCGCGTACCGGAACGGTTCCAGCTCGTCGTCCCACGGCTTGCCGAGCAGTTTGGCGATCTCCGCCTCGAGCTGTGTCTCGCCCTGCTGGGCGCGGGCGAGCGCGGCGCGCAGCCGGTCCTCGGGAACCAGGATGTCGCCGTGCATTCCGGTGACGGCGTGGAAGATGCCCAGGTCGGGCGTGGCGCTGTAGCGCTCGCCCTCGGCGGTCGGACAGGGCTCGGCGGTCACCTCGAAGCGGAGCATCTGCCAGCCGCGCAGGGCGGAGGCGAGCTTGGACGCGGTGCCGGGACGGCCCTTCCAGGAGACCTCGGCCCGCCAGGTGCCGGGCGAGGCCGGCTGGCGGATCCAGTCGAGCTGGACGCGCAGACCGAGCACCCCGGCCACCGCCCATTCGACGTGCGGGCACATCGCGCGCGGTGCGGAGTGAATGTACAGAACTCCACGTGTCGTCACCGGGACCTCCAGTGTGGGACGAGGTTCGCCTTTCCCAGCGGCCTCAGTAAACAGCATCGGGAGTGAAACTCCGCAAAAGGGACAGCTTGTGACGTGATGTAATTTACCGGAGCCGAAGAGATCAGGCGCCTCTGGTTCGACGTGGGAAAAACTACCGTGCGGCGGGGTGCCCGGGGTGACGTACGGTCGGTCCTGGGCCCGATATGCGCGAAGCTTTCACTCGGCAGGACGCCGCCGGAAGCCTGAGGAAGCGAAACTGCGACGAGCACCGACGACACCGACAAGCACCGACACGCTTCGGCAGACATCGCCGGCGGAGCCACCGGGGAGGGGCCATATGCACAACAGCCTTCGGAGCCGGGGCCGTCGCGGCGACCGCGAGCGTACCGGCGCGGGTGCGACGCGGCGCCGCTCGCACGCTGGCGCGGGTGCGACGCGACGCCGCCCGCGCGCCGGGCTCGCCGCCGTCACCGCCGTCGTGCTCGCCGGGACCGGTCTGCTGGCCGGCTGCGACTCCCTCGGCGGTGCCTCGCCCGACGCCGCCGCCAAGCGCACCAGCCCCTCCC
>NZ_LATD01000024.1 GCF_000981895.1 Streptomyces odonnellii
CCCCCGACCATCCCCGCCGCCGCACTCCCTTCGCACGCGAAACATCTCAGGAAGGTTCGGACCATGCCGGACGAAAAGAAGCTCGTCGATTACCTGAAGTGGGTCACGGCGGATCTGCACCAGACCCGCCAACGGGCCCGAGAAGCCGAATCCGGCCGCCACGAACCGGTGGCGATCGTCGGGATGGGATGCAGGCTCCCCGGCGGGGTCCGGTCCCCCGAGGACCTGTGGGAGCTGCTCGCCTCCGGCCGCAGCGCCATCTCCGGCTTCCCCGCGGACCGCGGCTGGGACCTGGAGGCCCTCGCCGGGGACGGCCCGGGCGGCAGCGCCACCCAGGAGGGCGGCTTCGTCCACGAGGCACCGGACTTTGACCCGGGATTCTTCGGGATCTCGCCGCGCGAGGCCCTCGCCATGGACCCGCAGCAGCGGCTCCTCCTCGAAGTGTCCTGGGAGGCGTTCGAGCGCGCCGGTATCGACCCGGGCGGGCTGCGCGGCAGCAGGACCGGGGTGTTCGTCGGCACCAACTCCCAGGACTACGCGCATCTCGTCCTCGCCTCACGGGACGACATGGGCGGCTACGCGAGCAACGGTCTCGCCGCGAGCGTCCTGTCCGGCAGGCTCTCCTTCGTCCTCGGGCTCGAAGGGCCCGCGGTCACCCTCGACACCGCCTGCTCGTCGTCGCTGGTGACCCTTCATCTCGCCGCGCAGGCCGTACGGAACGGCGAGTGCGCGCTGGCGCTGGCCGGCGGGGTGACCCTGATGGCCACCCCGGCGAGCTTCGCCGGGTTCAGTGTCCAGGGCGGACTCGCCGCCGACGGGCGCTGCAAGGCGTTCTCCGACGCGGCCGACGGCACCGCCTGGTCCGAGGGCGTCGGCATGCTGGTGGTCGAGCGCCTGTCGGACGCCCAGCGCAACGGGCACCCCGTCCTCGCGGTGCTGCGCGGCAGCGCGGTCAACCAGGACGGCGCCTCCAACGGTCTGAGCGCGCCCAACGGCCCCTCCCAGCAACGGGTGATCCGCCAGGCCCTGGCCGGTGCCGGACTTACCCCGGCCGATGTGGACGCGGTCGAGGCGCACGGTACGGGCACCACCCTGGGCGACCCCATCGAGGCGGGCGCACTGCTCGCCGCCTACGGCCAGGAGCGCGAACCCGGCCGCCCCCTGTGGCTCGGCACGGTCAAGTCGAACATCGGGCACACCCAGGCCGCGGCCGGTGCCGCGGGCGTGATGAAGATGGTGATGGCGCTCCGCAACGGTGTCCTCCCGGGGACCCTCCATGTGGACACGCCCTCCTCGCACGTGGACTGGTCGGCCGGTGACGTACGGCTGCTCACCAAGGCCGTGGAGTGGCCCGAGGGCGAGCGGGTGCGCCGCGCCGGAGTGTCGTCCTTCGGGATCAGCGGCACCAACGCGCATGTGATCATCGAGCAGGCCCCGCCGACGGCGCCCGAACTGGACGAGGAGACGGCCCCACGGGTGGCGCTCACCGCCGTACCGTGGCCCGTGTCGGGCAGAAGCGCCGCGGCGCTGGACGCCCAGCTCGACCGGATCCGCTCCTTCGCCGAGGCTCCGGCGGCCTCCGGTCCCCTCGACATCGGTCACTCGCTGGCCACCACCCGCTCCGCCTTCGAGCACCGCGCCGTGCTCCTCGCCCACGCCGACGGCGCGACGCCCGCCGAGGTGGCCCGCGGGGTGACCGGCAAGGGCCCGCTGGCCGTCCTGTTCACCGGCCAGGGATCCCAGCGCCTCGGGATGGGCCGGGAGCTGTACGCGCGCTTTCCCGTCTTCGCGGAGGCACTGGACTCCGTACTGGCGGAGCTGGACGGGCGGTTGGACCGTCCGCTGCGCGAGGTGATCTGGGGCGACGACGAAAGCCTGCTGAACGACACCGGGTTCACCCAGCCCGCGCTGTTCGCCGTCGAGGTGGCGCTCTTCCGGCTGGTCGGCTCCTGGGGAGTCAAGCCCGACTTCGTGGCCGGTCACTCCATCGGCGAGATCACCGCCGCGCATGTGGCCGGGGTGTTCTCCCTCGCCGACGCCTGCCGGCTGGTGGCCGCGCGGGCGAAGCTGATGCGCGCGCTGCCGGCCGGCGGCGCCATGGTGGCCGTACGGGCCACCGAGGACGAAGTGGCCCCGCTGCTGACCGGCCGGGTCTCCCTCGCCGCTGTCAACGGCCCGGACTCCGTGGTGATCTCGGGAGCCGAGAACGAGGTGAACGGGGTCGCGGAGCGGCTCGCGGCCCAGGGGCGCAAGACCACCCGGCTCTCGGTGAGCCACGCCTTCCATTCGCCGCTGATGGAGCCGATGCTCGACGAGTTCCGCGCCGTCGCGGCCTCCCTCGACTTCCGGCGCCCGGCCGTACCCGTCGTCTCGAATCTGACCGGGGAGTTCGCCTCGCCGGACGGACTCGGCTCCGCCGACTACTGGGTACGCCATGTCCGCGAGGCCGTACGGTTCGGCGACGGGGTACGGACGCTCGCCGCGCGCGGAGTGAAGACCTTCCTCGAACTCGGCCCGGACGGTGTGCTCTCCGCCCTCGTGGCGGAATGCCTTCAGGACCCGGCCGTCACCGCCGTGCCCGTACTGCGCAAGGACCGGCCCGAGGAGACCGCGGCCGTCACCGCGCTCGCCGGGCTGTACGTTCGGGGGACCGCGGTCGACTGGGCGGAGTTCTTCTCAGGTACGGGCGCCCGCCGGACGGATCTGCCGACGTACGCGTTCCAGCGCGAGCGGTTCTGGCCCACCGTCGCCGCCGTCAGCGGGGACGCCGCCGGGCTGGGGCTGGCCGCCACCGGGCATCCGCTGCTGGGTGCGGCCATGACGATCGCCGACTCGGACGAGACCGTACTGACCGGCAGTCTGTCCCCGCGCGCGCACCCCTGGCTCGCCGATCACCGGATCGAGGGCCGGACCGTGCTGCCCGGCACCGCCTTCGCCGAACTCGCGATCCGAGCGGGCGACCAGACCGGACAGGACCGGGTGGCGGAACTCACCCTGCTCGCCCCGCTCGCACTGCCCGAACGCGGCGCGGTCACCGTACAGGTACGGGTCGGCGCTGCCGACGAGCAGGGGCGGCGCCCCGTGAGCGTCCACTCGCGGCCCGCCGTCGAGGAGGGTCAGGACGCGCGGCCCTGGACCGCGCACGCACGCGGGGTGCTCGCCCCGGCCGACGACACGTCCACCGCGGACGCGGGGGCCCTTGACACCGGCGAGTGGCCGCCGCGCGACGCGAAGCCGGCCGGTCGGGCCGAACTGCACGAGCGGCTCGCCGCCGCCGGACTCGCCCACGGACCCGCCTTCCAGGGCCTCACCGGACTGTGGCGGCGCGAGGGCGAGGTGTTCGCCGAGGCGGCCCTGCCCGCCGAAGCCGGTGACACCGCCGGGTTCGGCATCCACCCCGCGCTCCTGGACGCCGCGCTCCGCGCCGCCGGGGCCCTGGACGCGGCGGGCGCGCCCGCCGCCCCGGTCCCGCTGGCCTGGACCGGACTGACCCTGCACGCCGCGGCGGCCACCGCGCTGCGCGTACGGATCACCCCGGCCGGCGAGGACTCGGTGACCCTCACCGCCGTCGACACGGGCGGCGCCCCCGTCCTCACCGTGGACTCGCTGCGCCTCGGCACGCTCTCCGGACAGCAGCGGCCCGAGCCCGCCGGGGGCGGCGCCGACCAGGGCACGCTCTTCGCTCTCGACTGGGTGCCCGCCGCCCTCGCGGCGCCCGCCACCGGCACCCGCTGGGCGGTCGTCGGCGCCGACGAACTCGACCTCGGGTACGCCATGCACCGCGCCGACGAGACCGTCAGCGCCTACGCGGAGTCCCTGAGCGGCGCGGTCGGCGACAGTGGAGTCGCGCCCGATGTCTTCCTGGTGCCCGTGGTCGGCGACCCGGCGCTCGACGGGCCCGAGGCGGTGCGGGCGCTGACCGCCTCGGTGCTGGGCCTCCTTCAGGAGTGGCTCGGCGAGCCCCGGCTAGCGGGCTCCCGGATGGTCTTCGTCACGCGTGGTGCCGTCGCCGTCGACGGCGAGAAGATCCAGGACCTGGCCGCGGCCGCCGTGTGGGGCCTCGTACGGTCCGCGCAGACCGAGAACCCGGGCAGCTTCCTCCTTGTCGACATGGACGACACGTTCCTGTCGGCCGGGGTCCTGCCCGGTCTGCTCGCCCTCGACGAGCAGCAGATGGTCGTACGCGCCAACACCGTCCGCGTCGGGCGCCTCACCAGGGCGCCCGAGGGCGACCGTGCCGCCACGGTCCCGGGCGCCCCGGCCACCTGGAACCGCGAGGGCACCGTACTGATCACCGGTGGTACGGGCGGACTCGGCGGACAGCTCGCCCGGCATCTCGCCGCCCGGCACGGCGTACGGCATCTGCTGCTGGCGAGCCGTCGCGGCCCCGGCGCGCCCGGCGCGGCGGAACTCCTCGCGGACCTGGCCGAATCGGGCGCCGAGGCCTCCGCCGTCGCCTGTGACCTGGGCGACCCGGATGCGGTCGCCGCACTGCTCGCCGCCGTGCCCGCCGCGCGTCCGCTGACCGCGGTGGTGCACACGGCCGGTGTGCTGGACGACGCGATGACCGGCTCGCTGACCCCCGGGGCACTGGAGCGCGTCCTGCGTCCCAAGGCCGACGCCGCCTGGTATCTGCACGAGGCCACTCGCGGGCTGGATCTGTCCGCGTTCGTGCTGTACTCCTCGGTCTCCGGTGTCCTGGGCAGCCCCGGACAGGCCAACTACGCGGCCGCCAACGCCTACTTGGATGCCCTGGCCAGGCACCGCAGGGACGAGGGGCTGCCCGCGGTCTCCCTCGACTGGGGTCCCTGGGGCCGGGGCAGCGGGATGACCAGCCATGTCAGCGAGGCCGATCTGGAGCGGATGGCGCGGGGCGGCATGCCGGCCCTCGCCCTCGACGAGGGCCTGGCCCTCTTCGACGCCGCCACCGGGCACGGCGCCGAGGCGCTCGTTCCGGCCAGGATCAATGTGGCGGGGCTCCGCGCCCAGCAGGGCCTGCCCGCGCTCTGGCGCGAGCTGGTGCCCCGTACCCGGCGCGCCGTGTCGGCCGGTGACCGGTCGCCGGTCACCCTGCGGGAGCGGCTGCGGAATCTCGTCCCCGCCGAACAGGAAAGCCTTCTGGTCGAGCTGGTGACCGGCTACACCGCCGGGCTGCTCGGCCACCGTGACGCGAGCGGTGTCGACCCCGAACGCAGCTTCCTGGAGCTGGGGTTCGACTCGCTGGTCTCCGTCTCGCTGCGCAACCAGCTCGCCGAAGCACTCGGGCTGCGGCTGCCGACCTCGGTGGTGTTCGACAACGAGACACCCGTCAAACTCGCCCGGTGGCTGCACGGAGAGATCGCCGGGCAGCTCGCCCCGGCCCCCGGCCCCGGCGTGGGTTCCTCCGGCGCCTCCGTGGCGGCCCGGCCGGCCCATGACCCGGGCGAGACCCTGGAGGGCCTCTTCCACAGTGCGGTCCAGGGCGGCAAGCTGGTCGAGGCGATGCGGATGCTGGTGGCCGTCGCCAAGACCCGGCCGACCTTCGAGACCCCGGCCGATCTCGAGGAACTGTCGCTGCCCGTCACCCTCGCCGAGGGCCCGAGCAGCCCCCGTCTGGTCTTCGTCAGCGCGCCCGGCGCCACCGGCGGTGTCCACCAGTACGCCCGGATCGCCGCGCACTTCCGCGGCAAGCGGCATGTCTCCGCCCTGCCGCTGATGGGCTTCGCGCCCGGTGAGCTGCTGCCCGCCACCAGCGAGGCCGCGGCGCGAGTGGTGGCGGAGAGCGTCCTGCACGCCAGCGACGGCGAACCCTTCGTCCTGGCCGGCCACTCCACGGGCGGCTCGCTCGCCTATCTCGCCGCCGGGGTGCTGGAGGAGACCTGGGGGATCAGGCCCGAGGCCGTCGTCCTGCTGGACACCGCGAGCATCCGCTACCGGGTGGGCGAGGGCAACGACCTGGACAGGACCACCCAGTACTACCTCGCCGACATCGACTCGCCGTCGGTCACCCTGAACAGCGCCCGGCTGTCGGCGATGGCGCACTGGTTCATGGCCATGACCGACATCGAGACGGTGCCCACCACCGCCCCGACCCTGCTGGTGCGGTGCACCCGGTCCTTCGGCGGATTCCTCTTCGACACCGCGTCGGTGCCCGCGGACGAGATCCGGGACATCGACGCGAACCATCTCTCCCTCGCCAAGGAACACTCCGCGCTGACCGCGAGGGCCATGGAGGAGTGGCTCGGCGCCCTCCCCGCCGGCGGCGCGTAGCCCCGGCTCCGCACCGACTCGCCGCACCGGCTCCACCCGTACATCCCGGGGCGGCCCCCGTACCGTCGTACGCGACAACGGCGGGGGCCGCCCCGGGCCGGGCGCGGCGAGCACCCACAGGCACCCACCGTCCGAGGAGACACCCGATGACCACATCCCCCGAGCTGCCCGCCCTCACCGCACGGCCGCCGTCCGTCCTGCGGCTCAGCCCGCTGCTGCGCGACCTCCAGACCAGGAGCCCCATCTGCAAGGTGCGCACCCCCGCCGGCGACGAAGGCTGGCTGGTGACCCGGCACGCCGAACTCAAGGAACTGCTCCACGACGAGCGTCTCGGCCGTGCCCACCCCACCCCCGCCACCGCTCCCCGCTATGTGCAGAACCCTTTCCTTGACATGCTCGTCACGGACGACTTCGCGCTGGCCCACAAACTGCACACCGAGACCCGCGCGCTGCTCACCCCCAACTTCTCCGCCCGCCGTGTCCTCAACCTGATGCCCAAGGTCGAGGCCATAGCGGAAGGCGTGCTGGAGAGCTTCATCGCCCAGGGGCCGCCCGCCGATCTGCACGGCGGCTTCTCGCTGCCGTTCTCCCTGGCCGTCCTCTGCGAACTGATCGGCATCCCCGCCGAGGACCAGGGACTGCTGGTCGTGCTGCTCTCCCGGATGGGCGGACTCGACGACCCGGCCGCCGTCCAGGGCGGACAGCAGGACCTCTTCCGCTATCTGGTGGAGCTGGCGGGCCGCAAGCGGGCCGAGCCCGGCGACGACGTCATCTCCCGGCTCTGCGAGAGCGACCCGTCCGACGAGCGCATCGGCCCCATCGCGGCCGGGGTGCTCTTCGCCGGGCTGGAGGCCGTCGCCAGCCATGTCGACCTCGGGATCATCCTGTTCACGCTCCACCCCGACCAGCGCGACGCCGCGCTGGGGGACCCCAAGCTGATGGCCGGCGCCGTCGAGGAGATCCTCCGCTCGGCGAAGGGCGGCGGCTCGGTACTGCCGCGGTACGCGGGCGAGGACGTCGAGATCGGCGATGTGACGATACGCGCCGGAGACCTGGTGCTGCTGGACTTCACCCTCTCCAACTTCGACCGGCAGGTCTTCGACGAGCCCGAACTCTTCGACATCAACCGCTCGCCCAACCCGCATCTCACCTTCGGCCACGGCATGTGGCACTGCATCGGCGCCCCGCTGGCCCGGATGCAGCTCAGGACCGCGTACACCCTGCTCTTCACCCGACTCCCCGAACTGCGCCTCGCGCTTCCGGTGGAGCAGCTCCAGGTGCTGGGCGGCCAGCTCTCCGCCGGCCTCACCGAGCTGCCGGTCACCTGGTAGCGGCGCACCTCCCGCGGAAACGGCGAACGGGCCCTGCTCCCCGTGGCTTCGGGGGCAGGGCCCGTTCCGTGTTCCCGGGCGCCGTACGACGCTGTACGGCGCCCGGTGTCAGGGGCCGGTACGGACAGCCGTCAGCTCTCCGCGACCGTGATCGCCTGCGACGGGCAGACCAGTCCGGCCTGCCGAGCCGCGTCCCGCGCCGGCTCGTCCGCCGGCTCCTCCAGCACCGTCACGATGCCGTGGTCGTCCTGGTCGAAGACATCGGGAGCCGACAGCACACACTGCCCCGCCCCCACACAGCGCTCGGTGTCCACGCTGATGCGCACCATCACTCCTCCGTCGATGACCAGCGGACGGGCAGCTCGTGCAGCCCGAACAGCACTCCGTCGTACTTCAGACTCAGCTCCTCGACCGGCACCGCCAGCTCCAGCGTGGGGATACGGGAGAACAGCGTCCGGTACGCGATGTCCATCTCGACCCGGACCAGGTTCTGCCCGAGGCACTGGTGCACCCCGTACCCGAACGCGACATGCGACCGGGCGGACCGCTCCGGGTCGAACTCGTCGGGCCGGTCGAAGACGGTTCCGTCATGGTTGGCCGCGGCGACCAGCGGCACGATGCCCTCGCCCGCGGCGATGAGCTGCCCGCCGATCTCCACATCCTCGACGGCCACCCGGAACGCCACCAGATCCGCCACCGAGTAGTAGCGCAGCAGCTCCTCCACCGCGCGCTCGTCACCGATCCACCGCGGATTGCTCAGCAGCGTGACCACGCCGAGCCCGATGTTGTTCGCCGTCGTCTCATGGCCCGCGATCAGCAGCAGCATCGACACCCCGGTCAGCTCCTGCCGGGAGATGGTGCCGTCGGCCAGCAGCCGGCTGATCAGATCGTCGCCCGGCCGCCGCTGCTTGATGGTGATCAGCCGGTTGAGATAGCGCATCAGCGCCTTGGTCGCCGACTCCCGCTCCGCGTCCGTGGAGGTGAGCGTGACCAGGACCCGGGTCTTCGCCTCGAAGAAGTCACGGTCCACATGGGGCACCCCGAGCAGATCGGAGATCACCAGGGACGGCACGGACAGCGCGAAGTCCGCGATCAGATCGGCCGTGTTCCCCGCCGCGAGCAGGGCGTCGATACGGGCGTCCACGATCTGCTGGATGGCGGGCCGCATCTCCCTGACCTTGCGGACCGTGAACTCCGGGATCAGCGTCTTGCGGAACCGGCCGTGCTCCGGCGGGTCCAGCGCCACGAACCAGCCGGGCACCTGGTCCTGCGAGGGCACCCCGCCCGTCTTCGCCGCCCGGGGAAAGCCCGGATGGGACGGATTGGAGCTGATCCTCGGATCGGTCAGCACGGTCCGTACGTCCTCGTGCCGGGTCACCAGCCAGACCGGGACCCCGCTGGGCAGCGTCGACTTGACCAGCCCCTCCGTGCGCCGGAAGTCCGCGTACTCCACTGGTGGAAAGGGCCGGCCCGGCCGCCGCAGCGGGAAGGCGACCGGGCACCTGTCGGTAGTTGTCATGTCTCGGATTCCCCTGGGGATCGGAACTGCCCGTGCTGGACTCGGAACTGCCCGTGCGGTACGGAGCTGGGCGCGTGCCGTACGGAGACGGGCGCCGCCGTCCCCCGCACGGGCCTCACGCCGCGCCGTAGAACTTGCGGATCCTGCCGGTGATGAACTCCTGGTCCTCAGCGGTCAGTCCGGTGTGCGTCGGCAGATAGAAGCCGTCCTCGCTGAACCGACTGGCGTTCAGCGACGGCCAGTCGGCGTCGTAGTAGCCGGGCTGCCGGCTCATCGGCTTGAAGAACAGCCGGGTCTCGACGCCCTCGGCCGCGAGGAACTCCCGCAGCTCGTCCCGGCGTTCGGCGCGGACGTCGTACATCCACAGCACATCGCGCGGCGGCATCATGGTGATCCCGTCGATGCCCCGCAGCCCCTCGTCGTAGCGGCGCTCGATCTCCCGGCGCAGCTCCAGGATCGTGTCGAGCCGCTCGGTCTGCGCCAGCGCCACCGCCGCCTGCATGCTGGTCATACGGAAGTTGTAGGCCAGCTTCTTGTGCAGGAAGCTGTGGTCCTTCGTGAACGCCATCGCGCGCAGATGCGCCATCTGCTCGGCGAGCCGCGGGTCCTCCGTCAGACAGATACCGCCCTCGCCGGCTGTGATGATCTTGTTGGCGAAGAGCGAGAAACACGCGATGTCGGCGACCGGCCGCACGCCGTGCGCCTCGGCGGAGTCCTCCACCACCCGGAGGTTGTACTGCAGGGCGAGATCCATGATCGCGTCCATGTCGCAGCGGCGCCCGTAGATGTGCACCGGCAGGATCACCTTGGTGCGCGGGGTGATCTTCTCCTCGATCAGCGAGACATCGATATTGAGATCGTCCCCGCAGTCCACGAAGACCGGTGTCGCCCCCGTGTACGTCACCGCCCACGCGCTCGCGATCATCGTGAACTCGGGAACGATCACCTCGTCGCCCGGGCCGACCCCGAGCGCCCGCAGCGCCAGGGTCAGCGCCGTCGTCCCCGAGGAACAGGCGACGCCGTGCGCCACCCCGTTGTACCGGGCGAACTCCTCCTCGAACCGCCGTACATACGGTCCCTGCGACGAGATCCAGCCGTCGCTGACGGCCTCCGTCACATAGTCGAGCTCCCGCCCGCCGAGCCAGGGCCGGGAAACCGGATGGGTGAATGACATGGAATACCCCGATCAGTGGGAGGCGAGTACGGGCAGGCCGAGCAGCAGATCCGCCGCGGCGCCCCGGCCGCCCGCCGCGCGCAGCAGCTCCCCGAAGTGCTCCGCGCGCTCGCTGAAGGAACGGTCGTCGAGCACCCGGGTGAGCTTGTCGAAGACATCGTCGGGATCGACGGTCTCCGGACGGTCGAGGGTCAGGCTGACTCCGAAGTCCTGGCCACGGACGGCCTGGTCGTCGCAGTCCACCCAGAGCGGGCGCACCACCAGCGGCTTCCCGAAGTACAGCCCCTCGTGATAGCCGTTGCCGCCGGCGTGCGTGAAGAACACCCGGACATTCGGATGGGCCAGAACGTCGAGCTGCGAGGGGACCCAGCTCTCGATCCGCAGATTCCCGGGCAGCGAGTCCCGCGGCGGCAGCAGCTCCTGCTGGTCCTTGGGGAGTTTCCACAGCACCGAGTGGCGCCCCGCCAGCCGCCGGGTGACGTCCACCAGCGAGCCGACCTGCTCCCGCGTCAGCCGGGTGATCGTACCGAACCCCATGTACACCACGGACTCCTGCGCCGACAGCCAGTCGGACAGACCGTCGTCGTCAGGGGCCTGCGGCAGCGGCGGCACCATCGCGCCGACCAGCCGCATCTTCTCCGGCATCGGGAACGGATAGTCCAGTTCGGGCACCGAATAGCACAGCACCATCTCGGCGTGGTCGACACGGGCCATCATCTGACGCGCCTCGGGCGCGATGCCCAGCTCCTCGCGGATCCGGTTGTCCACCTCGACCACCTTCCGCATCGAAGGGGCCATGAACATCCCCAGAGTCCGCAGCCGGAAGAGCTGGTTGGCCACCCGCTGGGCGAGGCTCATCTCCAGCGGCAGGCCCGAGTGCGGCACCGGGAAGCCCGCCGGGGTGTACGACTTGGCGAACGGCACATGCGAGGTGAGGACATTGCTGGGTACGAACGGCACACCCAGCACGAACGGAATGTTCTTGGTGATCGCCAGCTCGTACCCGAACTGGCACATGCTCTCTATCACCATCAGCGCCGGCTTGACCTCGTCGACGATCGCCTCGAGCCGCCGGTACTTCTCCACCCGTGCCTCGGGCGCGAAGGAGTGCCTGATGACCGCGCGATGCGCCTTGAACCGGGAGCGCTGCGTCACCTCGCGGTAGGTCTCGTCGTCCCAGGTGACGGCCGACATCTCGGAGACGACCTCACCGAGTGACGCGAACTCCACGGGAGTTCCCGCTTTGCCCGCCGCCGCAATGTCGTCGCGCGCCTTTTCGTCGGCCGCGAACCACAGATCCTCCACCCCGCGCCGGGACAATTCCTCCGCCAGCACGAGCAGTGGATTGAGAAGACCGCTTTCGGCATAGCTGACAAACAGGATCGGCCGCCGGATCGAGCCCATGGACAACACCCTTCGGAAGTGGCGGTCCGATGGCTCGGCGCCACAAGTACCCACCCGGCGGGTCGCCGGGTGGCCGCGCCGCGCGATCGGGCGGGACAGTTACTTGGTCTCACACCAGGCTCCGGAGAATCCCTAGTCTTCGGAGCTCCTCCGCCCACAGGCCCGGGCCAAGGCCCCTGAATTCCTTAGGGAAAAGTACAGCCCCGCCCCCCATACGATCCGGCACGGAGAGGTGTCCCAGGCCCGACTTTCCGAGGGGTGTGCATCGTCATGACGATCGGAGCCGACGAAGACCCGGTAGTGGTCGTCGGGATGGCATGCCGTTATCCGGGCGGAGTCCGTTCCCCGGAGGAACTGTGGGAACTGGTCCTGGCCGGCCGTGACGCGATCTCCGGATTCCCCGCCGACCGCGGCTGGGACCTGGAGGCGCTCACCGGTGAGGGACCGGGCGCGAGCGTGACCCGAGAAGGCGGATTTCTGCATGACGCCGCCGACTTCGACGCCGGATTCTTCGGCATGTCACCGCGCGAGGCGGTCTCCACCGACCCCCAGCAGCGGCTGATCCTCGAAACGTCCTGGGAGGCGGTGGAACGGGCCGGGACCGACCCGTACAGCCTGCGCGGCACCCGTACCGGCGTCTTCGTCGGCACCAACGGGCAGGACTACTCCACCGTCACCCAGCGCTCGGCGGAGGACCTCGCGGGCCACGCCGTGACCGGCCTCTCGCCCGGTGTCGCGTCCGGGCGGCTCGCCTACACCCTCGGCCTCGAAGGACCCGCGGTCACCGTCGACACCACGTCCTCCTCCTCACTGGTCGCGCTGCACTGGGCGGCGGGTTCGCTGCGCGCGGGGGAGTGCTCGACGGCCCTCGCGGGCGGAGTGACCGTCATGTCCACACCGGTCGGCTTCATCGGCTACTCCCGGCAGGGCGGTCTCGCACCCGACGGGCGCTGCAAGGCGTTCTCGGACGACGCCGACGGCACCGCCTGGGCCGAGGGCGCCGGCATCGTCGTCCTGCGGCGGCTCTCCGACGCGCGGCGCGACGGGCAGCCGGTCCTCGCGGTGGTACGCGGCTCCGCCGTCAACCAGGACGGCGCCTCCAACGGGCTGACCTCGCCCAGCGGTCCGGCACAGGAGCGGGTCATCCGCCAGGCGCTGGCCGACGCGGGACTCTCCCCGGCCGAGGTGGACGCGGTGGAGGCGCACGGTACGGGTACGAAGCTGGGCGACCCGATCGAGGCGCACGCGCTGCTCGCCACCTACGGCAGGGACCGCGACCCCGGGCGCCCGCTGCGGCTCGGCTCCCTCAAGTCGAACATCGGCCACGCGCAGGCGGCGGCCGGTGTCGCGGGGGTCATCAAGATGGTGATGGCGATGCGCGAGGGCGTCCTGCCCAGGACGCTCCACGCCGGGCGGCGGACCTTGCGGGTGGACTGGTCGGACGGGGTGGAACTGCTCACCGAGGCGGCCCCCTGGCCCGGGACGGACCGGCCGCGGCGCGCGGGCGTGTCGTCCTTCGGCATCAGCGGCACGAACGCGCATCTGATCCTGGAGCAGGCGCCGGCCGAGGCTTCCGGCTCCGCGGCGGTGCCGTTCTCCGGCCCCGCGCCGACCGCGCGGCCCGTACCGGCGCCGCGCGCGGGTTCCGGCCGTGCCCTGGCCGCGAGCCCCGCCCCGGCTGCGGTCCCGAGCGAGGAGTCCGCACCGGCCTCCGGCGCGACCCCGGCCGGCGCCACAGCTTCCGGGCCCGCCCCCGCGCCGGAGTCCGGGCCCGCCACGGTCCCGGACCTCGCACCGGCCCGGGACGCGGCCACCGTGCCCGCGCCGGTCGTGCCGGCCGTTGTGCCCTGGCCGGTGTCGGCCAAGTCCGAGGCCGCTCTTGACGCACAGATCGCCCGCCTCACCGACTTCGTGGCCGCCCGGCCCGGCACCCGGCCTGTCGACATCGGCTACTCGCTCGCCACCGGCCGGGCCGCCCTGCGCCACCGGGCCGTCCTGCTCGCCGACGGCGACGTGGTCACCCCGGTCGCCCGTGGCGCCGCCGCGGACGGCACCACCGCCGTGCTCTTCTCCGGACAGGGCAGCCAGCGGCTCGGGATGGGGCGCGGACTGTACGGGCGGTTCCCGGTCTTCGCGGGCGCCCTCGACACCGTACTGTCCACGCTGGACCGCCATCTCGACGGTTCTCTGCGCGGGGTCATGTGGGGCGACGACCCCGAGCCGCTGAACCGCACCGGCTGGACCCAGCCCGCCCTCTTCGCCGTCGAAGTCGCCCTCTTCCGGCTGGTGGAGTCGCTGGGCGTACGGCCCGCCGTCGTCGGCGGGCACTCGATCGGCGAGATCGCCGCGGCCCATGTGGCGGGCGTGTTCGCGCTGGAGGACGCCTGCCGACTGGTCGCGGCCCGCGCGAAGCTGATGCAGGCGCTGCCCTCCGGCGGTGCGATGGCCGCCGTACAGGCCGCGGAGGACGAGGTCGTACCGCTGCTCGCGGGCCATGAGGACCAGGCGTCCGTCGCCGCCGTCAACGGCCCCGAGTCCGTCGTGGTCGCGGGCGAGGAGAGCGCCGTGCTGGAGATCGTCGCGCACTTCGCGGGCCAGGGGCGCAGGACCAGCAGGCTGCCGGTGTCGCACGCCTTCCACTCCCCGCTGATGGACCCGATGCTCACTGAATTCCGGGCCGTGGCGGAGTCACTGACCTACCACGAGCCCGTCGTCCCCGTCGTCTCCAACCTCACCGGGGAACTGGCGACCGGACAGCTCGGCACCCCCGGCTACTGGGTACGGCATGTCCGGCAGGCCGTACGCTTCGCCGACGGCATCCGGGCGCTGCGCGACGAGAACATCGACGTCCTGCTGGAGCTGGGCCCCGGCAGCGTCCTGTCCGCGATGGCCCAGGACACCCTCGGCGAGGCCGCCCGCCGTATCACCGTCGTACCGGCCCTGCGCAAGGACCGTGCGGAGGAAGCCGCCCTCGTCTCCACCCTGGGCCGCCTCCACACCGCCGGTGTCCCGCTCGACTGGCCCGCCTTCTTCACGGGCACCGGAGCCCGCCGGGTGGATCTGCCGACCTATGCCTTCCAGCGCGAGCGCTACTGGCCGGCCCCGCCGCCCGGCGGCGCCGGGGCGACCGGCGCGGGCGCCACCGGACACCCACTGCTGGGCTTCGCGCTCGAACTCCCCGCAGGCGAGGGGCTGGTGTTCACCGGCAGCGTCTCCGTCCGCACCCACCCCTGGCTCGCCCAGCACACCGTCGCCGGACGGATCACCCTGCCCGGAACGGCACTGGTGGAGCTGGCGGTCCGCGCGGGCGACGAGGCGGGCTGCGACCGCGTCCAGGACCTGGTCCTCGCCGAGCCGCTCGTCCTGCCCGAGCACGGCGCGGTGCGGCTGAACGTACGCCTCTCCGCGCCGGACGGCATCGGCTGGCGCACCGTCACGGTCCACTCCAGGCCCGAAGGAGCCGCCCACCGGACCTGGACGCGGCACGCCAGCGGCGTACTGACCCCGGGCTACGGCGAGCCCGGAGAGGCCCTGGGGAACTGGCCGCCCGAGGGCGCCGAGCCCGTCGACCTCGAAGACCACTACGAGCGCCTCGCCGACCGGGGCTTCGACTACGGCCCGGCCTTCCGGGGACTGCGGGCGCTCTGGCGGTACGAGAACGAGCTGTACGCCGAGGCCGCGCTGCCCGCCGACATGACCGACGCGGAGGCGTACGGGCTGCACCCGGCCCTGCTGGACGCCGCCCGGCACGCCGCCATGACCGACGGCGGCACCCTCCCGGCCCGCTGGCGGGGCGTGTCCCTGCACGCCTCCGGCGCCACCGCGCTGCGGATCCGGCTCACCCCGGCCCACGACGGGGCGTTCGCGCTGAAGGCCTTCGACGTCTCCGGGGCACCGGTGCTCACCGCCGAGGAACTGCGCGTACGGCCGCTCTCCCCCCAGGAGACGGCATCCGCCCCCCGGGGAACCCGCGAGGTCCGGGCCGCCCAGGAGTCCCGCGGCCGGACGCCGTCCGCGGAGACGAGGAGCGTACGCCCGCCCGCGGCACGGCCCGGTATGGCGGGCACCGGAACGCCCGAGCTCATCGGGCGGCTGGCGGAGATGCCCGAGGCCAGGCGGGCCCGCCATCTGCTCGATCTCGTACGGACCGAAGCCGCGGCCGTCCTCGGCCATGGCACCCCGGACGCGGTCGGCCCCCATCACGCCTTCAAGGAAATGGGCTTCGACTCGCTGGCCGGGGTCGAACTCCGCGACCGGCTGTCCGCTCTCACCGGCCGCGACTTCCCCAGCACGCTCGTCTTCAACTTCCCGACCCCGGTCCTGGTCGCCGGCCATCTCGCCGCGGTCCTCACCGAACCCGTCACCGCCGCGACGGGTTCCGCGGACGACGAACTCACCCGGTTCGAGTCCGTCATCCAGTCGGTGCCGGCGGACGGTTTCGAACGCCAGGTGATAGCCGACCGCCTGGAGAAAATCATCTCCTCGCTGCGGCGGTCCGCACCCTTCACCTCCCCGGAAACGGAAACAACCGCCGAGGACATCGAGACGGTGTCGGTCGACCGGCTGCTCGACATCATCGACGAAGAGTTCGAAACCACTTAGAGAATCGCTGAGATCCGCTGCTTTCGTTTGTGACCCGACGCGACCCGATGACGAGGACGGACCGGTGCCAGAAGACCAGCAGGAAAAAGTCGTCGATTACCTGAGGCGGGTCACTTCCGATCTCCGCCGCGCGCGCCAGCGCATAGGAGAACTGGAACTCAAGAACAACGAACCCATCGCACTCGTGGGAATGAGCTGCCGCCTCCCCGGCGGAGTCCGCTCCCCGGAGGCCCTGTGGGATCTGGTCGACTCCGGTGGCGACGCCATATCCGGATTCCCCGGCGACCGCGGCTGGAATCTGGAGCGGCTCACCGGCGACGGCGAAGGAAGCAGCGCCACCCACGAAGGCGGATTTCTCTACGAGGCGGCGGAATTCGACGCCGGATTCTTCGGGATCTCCCCGCGCGAGGCGCTCGCGATGGACCCCCAGCAGCGCATGCTCCTGGAAGTGTCCTGGGAGGCGCTGGAGCGCGCCGGAATCGCCCCCACCTCCCTGCGCGGCAGCCAGACCGGAGTCTTCGTCGGCGCCTACCACTGGGGCCAGCCGTCGGCCGCCGCGGCCGGTGAACTCCAGGGGCACGCGCTGACCGGCACCGCCGCCAGCGTGCTGTCGGGTCGGCTCGCCTACACCCTCGGTCTCGAAGGCCCCGCCATCACGGTCGACACCGCCTGCTCCTCCTCCCTGGTGGCGCTGCATGTGGCGGCCCAGTCGCTGCGCAACGGCGAGTCCTCGCTCGCCGTCATCGGCGGTGTCACCGTACTGAGCGAACCCTCCGTCTTCGTCGAGTTCAGCAAGCAGGGCGGTCTCGCCCCCGACGGCCGCTGCAAGGCGTTCTCGGACGACGCCGACGGTACGGGCTGGGGCGAGGGCGTCGGCGTGCTCGTCGCGGAACGCCTCTCCGACGCGCGGCGCAACGGGCATCGGATCCTGGCGGTGCTGCGCGGCAGCGCGGTCAACCAGGACGGCGCGTCCAACGGGCTGACCGCGCCCAACGGCCCCTCGCAGGAGCGCGTGATCCGCCAGGTCCTCACGGCGGCCGGGCTGTCTCCGGCCGATGTGGACGCGGTGGAGGCGCACGGTACGGGGACGAGACTCGGCGACCCGATCGAGGCGCAGGCGCTGCTCGCGACCTATGGTCGTGAGCGTGATCCGGAGAGTCCGCTGTGGCTGGGGTCGCTGAAGTCCAACATCGGGCACACGCAGGCGGCGGCCGGTGTGGCCGGTGTGATCAAGATGGTGATGGCGCTGCGGAGCGGTGTTCTGCCGAGGACGCTGCATGCGGAGGTTCCGTCGTCGCATGTGGACTGGTCGTCGGGTGCGGTGCGGTTGTTGTCGGAGGCGGTGGAGTGGCCTGATACGGGCCGTCCGCGCAGGTGTGCGGTCTCGTCCTTCGGTATCAGCGGCACCAATGCCCACGCGGTACTGGAACAGGCCCCCGCCGACCAGGAGCCGGAGTCCGGGGCCGAAGCGGCGCCCGAGCCGGGTGTCCCCGCCACCGGCCCGGTGCCCTGGGTGGTGTCCGGGCGCGGCACGTCCGCGCTCCGCGACCAGGCGGAGGCACTCGTCACCTGGCTGGAGACCGCCCCGCGGCCCCGGCCGGCCGACACCGGGCTCTCGCTCGTCTCGACCCGCGCGCTCTTCGAACACCGCGCCGTCGCGGTCGGCACGGACCATGACGAACTCCTGGCCGCTGCCCAGGCGTTGGCCGCGGGACGCTCCTCGGCCGAGCTGACCGAAGGGGTCGCCGATGTCGAGGGCAAAACGGTGTTCGTCTTCCCCGGGCAGGGTTCGCAGTGGGCGGGCATGGGTGCGCAACTGCTCGATGAATCACCGGTGTTCGCGGCACGGATCGCCGAATGCGCCGAGGCACTCGGTGAGTTCGTCGACTGGTCGCTGGTGGATGTGCTGCGCGGGGCCGAGGGTGCTCCGACGCTGGAGCGGGTGGATGTGGTGCAGCCGGCGTCGTTCGCGGTGATGGTGTCGCTCGCGGCGGTGTGGCGCTCGTACGGCGTCGAGCCCGAGGCCGTGGTGGGCCACTCGCAGGGCGAGATCGCGGCGGCTGTCGTGTCGGGCGCGCTGTCCCTGGAGGACGGTGCGCGGGTGGTGGCGCTGCGGAGTCAGGCGATCGGGCGGCGGCTGGCGGGGCGTGGCGGGATGATGTCGGTGCCGCTTCCGGTGGCCGAGGTCGAGAGCGGACTGGAGGCCTGGTCCGGCCGGATCTCCATCGCCGCTGTGAACGGCCCGCGTTCGGCGGTGGTCTCGGGTGAGCCGGAGGCCCTGGACGGACTGTTCGCGGAGCTGACCGCTCAGGAGGTACGGGTCCGCCGCATTGCCGTCGACTACGCGTCGCACTCGGCGCAGGTCGAGGATCTGCGCGACGAACTCCTCGATGTGCTCGGCCCGGTGCGTCCTCGTGCGTCGCAAGTTCCGTTCTTCTCCACCATGACCGGTGGGTGGCTGGACACCGAGGAGATGGACGCCGGCTACTGGTTCCGCAACCTGCGGCAGCGCGTCCTCTTCGCCGACGCCGTGACCGAACTCCTCGCCGCCGAGCACCGCGCTTTCATCGAGGTCAGCTCGCACCCCGTACTGGCCATGCCCGTACAGGACATGATCGAGGAGTACGGCGAACCGGCCGTCGTCGCGGGCACCCTGCGGCGGGACCGGGGCGGGCTCGCCCGCTTCCTGCTCTCCGCGGCCGAGGTCTTCGTACGCGGCGTCGAGGTCGACTGGGCCCCGGTGTTCGCGGGTACGGACGCCCGGCGGGTGGATCTGCCGACGTACGCCTTCCAGCGCGAGCGCTTCTGGAACCTCCCCTCCGCCGCCGACGAGACCGTCGCGGCCGATCCGCTGGACGAGGAGTTCTGGGCGGCGGTCGAGCAGGAGGACGTCTCGGCGCTGACCTCGGCGCTGGGTACGGACGAGGGTTCGGTGGCTGCGGTGCTGCCCGCGCTGTCGTCGTGGCGCAGGTCGCGCAAGGACCGTACGACCGTCGACTCCTGGCGCTACCGCGTCACCTGGTCCCCGCTGGGACATGTCCCGCCGACACCGCTGACCGGCACCTGGCTGGTGGTGTCCGCCGAGGGCACCGACGACACCGAGACCGTGAACACCCTGAACGGCCGGGGCGCCGAGGTACGGCGGCTCGTCCTCGACGAGGCCTGTGTGGAGCGGGAGGTGCTCGCCGGGCGGCTGGCCGGTCTCGACGGGATCACCGGAATCGTGTCGGTGCTCGCCACGGCCGAGGAGCCCGGCGAGCGCTACCCGGGCCTCGCGCTCGGTCTGGCCCTGACCGTTTCGCTGGTCCAGGCGCTCGGCGACGCCGAAGTGGATGCCCCGCTCTGGTTCCTGACCCGGGGAGCGTTCTCCACCGGCCGCAACGACGAGATCACCTCGCCCGTTCAGGCACAGGTCGCCGGAGTGGGCTGGACGGCCGCGCTGGAACACCCGCAGCGCTGGGGCGGCGTCGTCGACCTGCCCGGGACCCTGGACGACCGCGCCGCCGGCCGGCTCGCCTCGGTCCTGGCCGGGGCCGCCGGTCAGGAGGACCAGCTCGCCATCCGCTCCTCCGGGGTGCTCACCCGCCGTATCGTGCGTGCCGGATCCGGCAGCCCGAGCCCCTCCCGTACCTGGACACCGCGCGGCACCACCCTCGTCACCGGCGGATCCGGGACGCTCGCCCCCGATCTCGCACGCTGGCTCGCCGCGCAGGGCGCCGGACATGTGGTGCTGGCCAGCCGCCGGGGCATGGACGCGCCGGGCGCGGCCGAACTCGTCGCGGAACTCGCCGAGTCGGGCACCGAAGCCGTCGCGGTCGCCTGCGATGTGACCGACCGGGACGCGGTCGCCGCACTGCTGGCGGGACTCAAGGCCGAAGGCCGTACCGTACGGACCGTCATCCACACCGCGGCCGTCATCGAGCTGTACACCCTGGCCGAGACCACGATGGAGTCCTTCTCCGACGTCGTGCACGCCAAGGTCGCCGGGGCCCGCCATCTCGACGAGCTGCTCGACAACGACGAGCTGGACGACTTCATCCTCTACTCGTCCACGGCCGGCATGTGGGGCAGCGGCCACCACGCGGCCTATGTGGCGGGCAACGCCTATCTCGCCGCGCTCGCCGTCGACCGCCGCGCCCGCGGTCTGCGCGCCACCTCGGTGCACTGGGGCAAGTGGCCCGACGACATCGAGCGCGAGCTGGCCGACCCGCACCACATCCGCCGCAGCGGGCTGCGCTATCTGGACCCGAGGCTCGCGCTGAACGGCCTGCGGAAGGTCCTGGACGACGACGAGACCGTCATCGGCCTCACCGACATCGACTGGGACACGTACCACGCCGTCTTCACCGCGGGCCGACCCACCCGTCTCTTCGACGAGGTGCCCGAGGTGGCGCGTCGGCTCGCCGAGAACGAGGAACGCGCCACCGCACGGCCGGAGACCAGCGATCTCGCCGCGCGGCTGCGCGACCTGGCCGCCCCCGAGCAGGAGCGTCTTCTGCTGTCCCTGGTCCGTACGGAGGCGGCGGCCGTCCTCGGCCATGCCTCGGCCGAGGCGTTCCCCGAGCGGCGCGCCTTCCGCGACATCGGCTTCGACTCGGTCACCGCCGTGGATCTGCGCAACCGCGTCGTGGCCGCCACCGGTCTGCCGCTGCCGTCGACCATGGTCTTCGACTACCCCAACGCCGTCGCGCTGGCCGGCTTCCTGAAGTCGGCGGCCCTGGGCGGCGACGGTACGGACACGGCCCCGGCGCGGCCGGCGGCGGCCGGTCCGGCCGGCACCGACGACGATCCGATCGCCATCATCGGCATGAGCTGCCGCTACCCCGGCGGTGCGGACACGCCCGAGGAGCTGATGCGGCTCGCCCTGGACGGCGCCGATGTGATCTCGGAGTTCCCCGCCGACCGCGGCTGGGACGGGGCGGGCATCTACGACCCGGACCCGGACCGGCAGGGCAGGACCTACTCGCTCCAGGGCGGATTCCTGCACGAGGCCGCGGAGTTCGACCCCGGCTTCTTCGGGATCTCGCCGCGCGAGGCGGTCGCCATGGACCCGCAGCAGCGGCTGCTGCTGGAGACGTCCTGGGAGGCCTTCGAGCGCGCCGGGATCGAACTGGACTCCCTGCGCGGCAGCGCGGCCGGCACCTTCTTCGGCGCCAGCTACCAGGACTACTCGTCGAGTGTGCAGAACGGCACCGAGGGGTCCGAGGTGCACATGGTCACCGGCACGGCCGCCAGTGTGCTGTCCGGGCGGGTGTCGTACCTCTTCGGGTTCGAGGGCCCGGCGGTCACCGTCGACACCGCGTGCTCGTCCTCGCTCGTCGCGATGCATCTCGCCTGCCAGTCGCTGCGCAGCGGTGAGAGTTCCCTGGCGCTCGCGGGCGGCGCGGCCGTGATGGCCACCCCGCATGCCTTCGTGGGCTTCAGCAGGCAGCGGGCCCTCGCGCTCGACGGCCGCTGCAAGCCGTTCGCCGAGGCCGCCGACGGGATGACCCTGGCCGAGGGGGTCGGTGTGGTGCTGCTGGAGCGGCTCTCGGACGCGCGGCGCAACGGACACCGGGTCCTCGCGGTCGTACGGGGCTCGGCGATGAACCAGGACGGCGCGTCCAACGGGCTGACCGCCCCCAACGGCCCGTCCCAGCAGCGGGTCATCCGCCAGGCCCTCGCCAACGCCGGTCTGACGTCCGCCGATGTGGACGCGGTGGAGGCGCACGGTACGGGTACGAAGCTGGGCGACCCGATCGAGGCGCAGGCGCTGCTCGCCACATACGGCCGTGACCGGGATCCGGAGCGTCCGCTGTGGCTGGGGTCGCTGAAGTCCAACATCGGGCACACGCAGGCCGCCGCCGGTGTGGCCGGTGTGATCAAGATGGTCATGGCCATGCGCGAGGGTGTCCTGCCCAGGACGCTGCACACCGGGACCCCGTCGTCGCACGTGGACTGGTCGGCGGGCGCGGTGGAGCTGCTGCGCGAGCAGACCGAGTGGCCGGACGCCGGCCGCCCGAGGCGCGCCGGGGTGTCGTCCTTCGGGATCAGCGGCACCAACGCGCATCTGATCCTGGAACAGGCCCCCGAGCCCGACGAGGCCGAGACCGCTCGGGCGACCGCGGACGCCACGGACGGAGCGGGCGTGGTGCCCTGGCTGATCTCCGCCAAGTCCGCTGCTGCCCTGCGTGAGCAGGCGGCCCGGCTGCTCGCCCGCGCCGACGCCGACCCCGCGCTGTCGCCCGCGCGTATCGGCTGGTCGCTGGCGACCACCCGGTGCACCTTCGACCACCGCGCGGTGGTCCTCGGCGGGAGCCGGGACGACCTGCTGCGCTCCCTCGACGCCGTCGTCACCGCGGGCAGCGCGCCCGGTGCGGTGAGCGGCGCCGTCGGCGAGGGCTCCGCGCGGCCGGTCTTCGTCTTCCCCGGCCAGGGTTCCCAGTGGTGGGGCATGGGCCGCGAACTCCTCGACTCCTCCGCGGTGTTCAGGGAGTCCGTCGACGCCTGCGCCGCCGCCCTCGCCCCGTACACCGACTGGTCCCTGCACGAGGTGCTGGCCGGTGAGGGAGACCCCGCGCTGCTCGAACGGGTCGACGTGGTCCAGCCCGCGCTCTTCTCGATGATGGTGGCGCTGTCCGCGCTCTGGCGCTCGTACGGTGTCGAGCCCGCGGCAGTCGTCGGACACTCCCAGGGCGAGATCGCCGCCGCCCATGTGGCGGGCGCCCTGACCCTGGAGGACGCCGCCGCCGTGGTCGCCCTGCGCAGCCAGGCGCTGCCCCGGCTGTCCGGTCTCGGCGGGATGATGTCGGTGGCCGCCCCGGTCGACAAGGTCACCGCACTGCTGGAGCCCTGGGCCGAGCAGCTCTCCGTCGCGGCCGTCAACGGTCCCTCCTCGGTGATCGTCTCCGGTGACACGGCGGCGCTCGACGAGCTGCTCGCCGTCTGCGAGAAGCAAGGGGTCCGGGCCCGCAAGGTGTCCGTGGACTACGCCTCGCACGGCGCGCATGTCGAAGCCGTACGCGACGAACTGGCCCGGGTCCTCGCCCCGGTCACCTCCTCCGCTCCGCAGGTGCCGTTCTACTCGACGGTCAGCGGCGGCCGGGTGGAGGACGCGGTCTTCGACGGCGCCTACTGGTACACGAACCTCCGGCAGACCGTACGGATGGAGGAGGCGACCCGGGCACTGCTGGCCGACGGACACCGGGTCTTCATCGAGCTGAGCCCCCATCCCGTACTGGCCGCGCCCATCCAGGAGACCCAGGAGAGCGAGGAGACGGCGGCCGGAGCCGTGGTCCTCGGATCGCTGCGCAGGGACGAGGGCGGCCTCAGGCGCTTCCTGACCTCGCTGGCCGAGGCCCATGTCCACGGCACACCGGTCGACTGGCGCACCGCCTTCCCCGAGGGCGGTCACGAACCGGTCGAGCTGCCGACGTACGCGTTCCAGCGGCGCCGGTACTGGCCCGAGCCCGCGGCCGGAACCGGCAGCACCGGCTCCGGGACCGGCGTGGGCTCCGGTGGCGAGGCCGACGCGGCGTTCTGGCGGCTCGTCGAGAGCCAGGACCTGGAGTCCCTCGCCGGTGAACTCGGTGTCGACGCCCATGGCGAACTGTCCTCGCTGGGCGCGGTCCTGCCCGCCCTCTCCGCCTGGCGCGCCAAGGCGCGCGAACGCACCACCGTCAACGCGTGGCGCTACCGCGTCGACTGGACCCGGCTGCCCGAACCCGGCGCCACCGCGCGCCCCGCCGGCCGCTGGCTCGCGGTGGTGCCGGCAGGCCAGGCCGCCGACGATCCCTGGGCCGCCGCCGCGCTCGCCGCGCTGGGCCCCGACACCGTACGGTTCAAGGCCGATCCCGGCGCCGACCGGGCGGCCTGGGCCAAGCGGCTGGCCGAACTGGCCGCCGAAGAAGGGGAGTTCACCGGCGTACTGGCGCTGCTGGCCCCGGCCGAGGAACGGCACACCGGCTTCGGCTCGGTGCCTGTCGGCCTGGCCCTCACCCTCACCCTCGTCCAGGCGCTCGGCGACGCCGGACTGCGCGCCCCCCTGTGGTGCGCCACCCGCGGCGCCGTCTCCGTGGGCCACGACGACCGGCTCGCCCACCCGGTGCAAGGAGCGCTGTGGGGCCTCGGCCGGGTCGTCGCCCTGGAACACCCGGACCGCTGGGGCGGTCTCGTCGACATCCCCGAGACCCTCGACACCAGGGCCTGCGCCAGGCTGGCCTCCGTACTGGCCGGCCTGGACGGCGAGGACCAGCTCGCCGTCCGCACCTCCGGTGTGTACGCCCGGCGCCTGGTGCACGCCGCGCCCGCGGACGCCGCCCCCGACCGCCCCTGGCGGGCCCGCGGCACAGTGCTGATCACCGGCGGTACGGGCGGTATCGGCGGCCGGGTCGCCCGCTGGCTGGCCGAGAGCGGCGCCGCGCATCTGGTGCTCACCAGCCGGCGCGGCGAAGAAGCGCCCGGCGCGGCGGCACTCCGCGCGGAACTGGAGGCGCTGGGCGCCCGGGTCACCATCGCCGCCTGCGACGCCGCCGACCGCGTCGCGCTCACCACCGTACTCGCCGCGATCCCCGCCGACACCCCGCTGACCTCGGTGTTCCATGCCGCGGGAGTCGCCGACGGCGACGATTCCGTGGAGGCGCTGACACTGGCGCAGCTCGACGCGCTGATGCGTTCGAAGCTGACCGCCGCCCTGCACCTGCACGAACTGACCCGTGACAGCGGCCTGGACGCCTTCGTGCTCTTCTCCTCGGGCGCGGCGGTCTGGGGCAGCGGCGGCCAGCCCGGTTACGCGGCGGCCAACGCGTTCCTCGACGCCCTGGCCGAGCACCGCAGGGCCGAGGGCCTCCCCGCTGCCTCCGTCGCGTGGGGCACCTGGGCCGAGGTCGGCATGGCCACCGTCGACGAGGTCCACGAGCGGCTCCGCCGCCAGGGCGTCATGCCGATGGAACCGCCGCTGGCCATCGCCGCGCTCCAGCGGATGCTGGAGGACGGCGACACGCAGCTCACCGTCACCCTGATGGACTGGGACAGGTTCACCCCCAGCTTCACCGCGACCCGCCGCAGCCCGCTGCTCTCCGGGATCCCGGAGGCCGGCCGGGCGCTGGCCGCCGGGGACTCCGTACCCGAGGGCGACGGCGCGACAGCCGCCCCGCCGCTCAGGCAGCGGCTCGACACGCTGCCGGCCGCCGAACGTGCCCGCACCCTGCTCGACGCCGTACGGGCCGATGCCGCCTCGACACTCGGCCACGACTCGGCCGGCGCGATCCCCGCGACCCGCGCCTTCCGTGACGTCGGCTTCGACTCGGTGACCGCCGTCGAACTGCGCAACCGGCTGCGGTCCGCCCTCGGACTGCCGCTGCCCGCCGCCCTGGTCTTCGACCACCCCACCCCGGCGGCCCTCGCGGACCACCTGGGTTCGCTCCTCTTCGGCACCGCCCCCGGTACGGACGGAGCGGACCGCTCCGACCGGGCGGCCCGCGCGGACGACCCGGACGCGCGGATCCGCGACGCCCTCGCCTCCGTTCCCATCAGCCGGCTCCGTACGGCGGGACTCCTGGACACGGTGCTCGAACTCGCCGACCCCTACGCCGACGCCGCGAACGGGGCCCCCGCCCCGGCCGCGGCCGACGGGAACGGCTCGCTCGACGACCTCGACGACATGGACGCCGAAAGCCTGCTGCGGCTCGCCACCGACATTCAGTGACCGCCCGGCGCGGACCGTCCGGCGATGCGAACTGAAAGAGATCTGGAGAGAACGATGAGCACGTCCACCAACAAGTACGTCGAGGCGCTGCGGTCGTCACTGAAGGAGATCGAGCGGCTCCGTCAGCAGAACCAGCGGCTGGTGGCGGCCGCCGAGGAGCCCATCGCCGTCGTCGGGATCGGCTGCCGCTACCCCGGCGGTGTGACCTCCCCCGAGGACCTGTGGGAGCTGGTCACCGAGGGCCGCGACGTCATGGCGGACTTCCCCGCCGACCGGGGCTGGGACCTGGACCGCCTGGCCGGTGAAGGACCCGGCCACAGCCTCGCCCAGCAGGGCGGATTCCTCTACGACATGGCGGAGTTCGACCCCGGCTTCTTCGGTGTCTCACCGCGCGAGGCCGTCGCCATGGACCCCCAGCAGCGGCTGCTGCTGGAGGTCGCCTGGGAGGCGCTGGAGCGGGCCGGGCTCGACCCCGGCACCCTGCGCGGCAGCCGGGCGGGCGTCTTCGTCGGCACCGCCGGGCAGGACTACGGCACGGTCATCAGGGCGTCCGACGAGGACACCGAGCTGTACGCGATGACCGGGCACGCCGCCAGTGTGATCTCGGGCCGGCTCTCCTACACCCTCGGCGCCGAGGGGCCCGCCGTCACGGTCGACACGGCCTGCTCCTCCTCGCTGGTCGCCCTGCACTGGGCGGCCCAGGCCCTGCGCAACGGCGAGTGCACCATGGCGCTGGCCGGCGGCGCGTCCGTGATGGCCACCCCGGGCCCCTTCGTCTCCTTCACCGCACAGGGCGGCATGGCCGCCGACGGGCGCTGCAAGTCGTTCGCCGACACCGCCGACGGCACCGGCTGGGGCGAGGGCGCCGCCGTCCTCGTACTGGAACGGCTCTCCGACGCCCGCCGCGCCGGGCATCCGGTGCTGGCGGTCATGCGCGGCAGCGCGATCAACCAGGACGGCGCCTCCAACGGCCTGTCCGCGCCGCACGGCCCGTCCCAGCGCCGGGTCATCCGGGCCGCCCTGGAGAACGCCCGGCTGACGCCCGCCGACGTGGACATCGTCGAGGCGCACGGTACGGGCACGACCCTCGGCGACCCCATCGAGGCGCAGGCGCTGCTCGCCACCTACGGCCAGGACCGCGAACGCCCGCTGCGGCTGGGATCCCTCAAGTCGAACATCGGGCACACGCAGGCCGCTTCCGGCGCCGCCGGAGTGATCAAGATGATCATGGCGATGCGGCACGGGCTGATGCCGCGCACCCTGCACGCGGCCGAGCCGTCCGCCGACGTGGACTGGACGGCCGGCTCCGTGGAACTGCTGCGCGAGCCCCTCGCCTGGCCGGAGACCGGCCGGGCCCGGCGGGCCGCCGTCTCGTCCTTCGGTGTCAGCGGTACGAACGCGCACGTCATCCTGGAGCAGGCCCCGGCCGACGACGAACCGGAGAGCGCCGTCGGCGACGCGGGCTCCGTGGTGCCGGGGGTCATCCCCTGGACGCTCTCGGGCCGGACCGCCGCCGCCCTGGAGGCGCAGCGGGCACGGCTGCTGTCGTACATCGAGCGCAACCCCGGTGTGCGGCCCGTCGATGTGGGCTACTCCCTCGCCACGGGACGCTCGGCGTTCGAGCACCGGGCGGTGCTGTTCCCCCAGGGAAGCGATCACACCGCCGAGGTCACCGAGGAGGCCCAGCGCGTCACCGAGGCCGCCCGGGGCGTCGTCGACGAAGGGCTGCTCGCCGTCCTGTTCTCCGGCCAGGGCTCTCAGCGCCTCGGCATGGGCCGCGAACTCCACGCCCGCTTCCCGGTGTTCGCCGAAGCCCTGGACTCCGTACTGGCGCTGCTGGACGGCGGTCCCGAGCCGGAGCGCCCGCTGCGCGACATCATCTGGGGAACCGACGCCGCCGAACTCAACCGGACCCGCTGGACCCAGCCCGCGCTCTTCGCGATCGAGGTGGCCCTCTTCCGCCTCGTCGCCTCCCTCGGCATCACCCCCGACTTCGTCGGCGGGCACTCCATCGGCGAGATCGCCGCGGCCCATGTGGCGGGCGTGTTCCCGCTGGAGGACGCCTGCCGTCTGGTGACCGCGCGCGCCTCACTGATGCAGGACCTGCCGGCCGGCGGTGCCATGATCGCCGTCCAGGCCACCGAGGACGAGATCGTCCCGCTTCTCACCGGACAGGTGTCGGTCGCCGCGGTCAACGGCCCCCGGTCCACGGTGATCGCGGGCGACGAGAGCGCCGCACTGGAGATCGCCGCGCACTTCACGGAACTCGGCCGCAGGACCAGCCGCCTCCGCGTCTCGCACGCCTTCCACTCCCCGCTGATGCGGCCCATGCTGGCGGACTTCCGCACCGTGGCCGAGAGCCTCACGTACCACGAACCCCATATCCCGGTCGTCTCCCATCTCACCGGCCGGATCGCCGCCGTCGAGGAGCTGTGCTCGGCCGACTACTGGGTACGGCACGTCGCCGAGCCCGTGCGGTTCGCCGACGGCGTCCGCACCCTCAGCGGCCGGGGCGTCACCACCCTGCTGGAACTGGGCCCCGACGGAGTGCTCTCCGCCATGGCACAGGAATCGCTCCCGGACGGCGCGCTGACCGTACCGCTGCTCCGCAAGGACCGCCCCGAGGAAGCCGCCGCCGTCACCGCCCTCGCGCAGGCGCACGTCCGGGGCGCCACCGTACGTTGGGCCGCCCTGTACGAGGGCTGCGGCGCCCGGCGTGTGGACCTGCCCACCTACCCGTTCCAGAAACAGCGCTACTGGCCCGCCACCTCACTCAACAAGGCCGGTGACATGCGGGCCGCCGGGCTCGGCTCCGCCGGGCACCCGCTGCTCGGCGCGGCCGTCGAACTCGCCGACGGCGAAGGCGCTCTGTTCACCAGCAGACTGTCCGTCCAGACCCACCCCTGGCTCGCCGACCACGGAGTCGGGGGCCGGGTGCTCCTGCCGGGCACCGCCTTCGTCGAACTCGCCGTCCGCGCCGGGGACCAGGTCGACTGCGACCGTATCGACGAACTCACCCTCGCCGCGCCGCTGGCCCTGCCCGAGCACGGCGCCGTACAGCTCCAGGTCCGCGTCGGCGCCGCCGATGCCACCGGCCGCCGCCCGCTGGGCATCCACTCGCGCCCCGAGGACGGCCCCGACCTGCCCTGGGCGCAGCACGCGAGCGGCTTCCTCGCCCCCGGTGCCGGAGCGCCCGCCGCCGACTTCGACGCGACCGTATGGCCCCCGGCCGGTGCGGAACCCGTCGACCTGGACGGCTGCTACGAGCGGCTCGCCGGGCTCGGCTTCGACTACGGCCCGGTGTTCCAGGGCCTGCGGGCCGCCTGGCGGCTCGGCGACGAGGTGTACGCCGAGGTCGCCCTGCCCGACGGCGCGGGCCCCGACGCGAGCGCCTTCGGCCTGCACCCCGCGCTGCTCGACGCCGCCCAGCACGCCGCGGCCTACACCGACCTCGGCGCCATCAGCACAGGCGGACTGCCCTTCGCCTGGGAAGGCGTGTCACTGACCGCCTCCGGCGCCTCCTCGGTCCGCGCCCGGATCGCCCCGGCCGGCGACGACACCGTCTCCATCGCGGTGTACGACATGGCCGGCGGCCCGGTCCTCTCCGTGGACTCCCTCGTCTCCCGCCCGGTTCCCACCGAGCCGCGGCACGACAGCGGCGCCGTGCACCCGGACTCGCTGTTCCGCGTGGAGTGGACCGGGCTCAGGGGCGCGGCCCCCGCAGGATCCGGCGGTGCGGTGGCCGTGGTCGGCGCGGACCCCTTCGATGTCGCCGGTGCGCTGCGCGCCGGTGGCACGACCGTGACGGTCCACCCCGGCCTGGCGTCGCTCGCCGCGGCGGACGGCCCGGTGCCGGAAGTGGTCCTGATGGCCGTCTCCGGCGTGCCGGAGGACGACCGTACCGCCGCGGCACCGGTCGTCGAGGCCACCCACAGACTCGGCGCCCTTGTCCTCGGCCATGTCCAGCAGTGGCTGGACGACGACCGGTTCGCCGGCTCCCGCCTGGTCTTCGTGACCCGCGGCGCCGTCGGCGGCGCGGACCTGGCCGCCGCCTCCGTGCACGGACTCGTACGGACGGCCCGCACCGAGAACCCGGGGCGCTTCGGCCTCCTGGACCTGGACCCCGGCACGGCCTCACTCCCCCCGGAGGCCGTGCCGGCCGCCGTCGTGTCCGCCGTGGCGGCCGCCCCCGACGAGCCGGACCTCGTGGTCCGCGACGGCACCCCGCTCGCCGCCCGGCTGGCCCGCGTCCCCGCACCCGCCGAACGCGTCGCGTGGAACGCCGACGGTACGGTGCTGATCACCGGCGGCACCGGCGGTCTGGGCGGCGCCCTCGCCCGGCACCTGGTCGCCGAACGCGGCGTACGGCACCTCCTGCTCGTCAGCCGCAGCGGCCTCGCCGCCGAGGGAGCTGGCGCGCTGGCCGCCGAACTGATCGGCCTGGGCGCCGAGGTGAGCGTCGCCCCCTGCGATGTCAGCGACCGCAGCGCACTCGCCGAACTCCTGACGACCGTGCCGGCCGCCCATCCGCTGACCGCCGTCATCCACACCGCGGGTGTGGTCGATGACGGTGTGATCGGCTCGCTGACCCCGGAACGGCTGTCCGGTGTGCTGCGGCCCAAGACCGACGCCGCCTGGCATCTGCACGAGCTGACCCGCGAACCGGACCTCGCCGCCTTCGTCCTGTTCTCGTCCGTCGCCGCCACCCTCGGCAGCCCCGGCCAGGCCAACTACGCGGCGGGCAACGCCTTCCTCGACGCCCTGGCCCGGCACCGGCGGGCGGCGGGACTGCCCGGACTGGCCCTCGCCTGGGGACCGTGGACCCAGAGCGTCGGAATGACCAGCACACTCACCGACATCGACGTCGAGCGCATCGCACGCTCCGGAATGCCCCCGCTCTCCCTCACCCAGGGCATGGCCCTCTTCGACGCCGCGCTCGCCACCGGCGAGGCCGCTCTCGCACCCGTACGGCTCGACCTCCCGGTCCTGCGTGCCAAGGGCGACATCCCGCCGCTGCTGCGCGGCCTGATGCGAGCACCTGCCCGTCGCGCCGCCGCCCCGGCCGCCGTCTCCGAGACGGCCGGGGGCCTGGCCCAGCGCCTCGCGGGACTCAACGCGGCCGAACGCCGCGAGCTGCTGCTCGAACTCGTACGCGGCCAGATCGCCCGCGTCCTGGGGCACACCGACCCGGCGGCGGTCGAGGCCTCGCGCCAGTTCCAGGACCTCGGCTTCGACTCCCTCACCGCCGTCGAACTGCGCAACGGCCTCAACACCGTCACCGGCCTGCGCCTCCCCGCCACCATGGTCTTCGACCACCCGACCCCGAGCGCGCTCGCCGAGCATATGCGCGACGAACTCCTCGGCGAGGAAGCGGATTTGGGGACGGACCTGAGGACCGGCGCGGCGGTGGCCCCGGTCGCCGCCCTGCCCCCGGCGGGCGACGATCCCGTCGTGATCGTCGGCATGGCCTGCCGCTACCCGGGCGGGGTGACCTCCCCCGAGGACCTGTGGCGCCTGGTCACCGAGGGCACGGACGCCATCTCCCCGTTCCCGGTCAACCGGGGCTGGGACATCGAAGGACTGTACGACGCGGACCCCGACCGCCCCGGCAGGACCTATGTCCGCGACGGCGGATTCCTGCACACCGCGGGCGAGTTCGACCCCGGCTTCTTCGGGATGTCACCGCGCGAGGCGATGGCGACGGACTCGCAGCAGCGGCTTCTGCTGGAGACGTCGTGGGAGGCGATCGAGCGGGCGGGCATCGACCCGCTCTCGCTGCGCGACAGCCGCACCGGTGTGTTCGCCGGTGTGATGTACAACGACTACGGTCCCATGCTCACGGGCGAGGAGTACGAAGCCTTCCGTGGCAACGGCAGCGCACCGAGCATCGCCTCGGGCCGGGTCTCGTACACACTGGGCCTCGAAGGCCCGGCCGTGACCGTCGACACCGCCTGCTCCTCCTCCCTGGTCGGTATGCACCTCGCCGCGCAGGCGCTGCGCGGCGGCGAATGCTCGCTGGCGCTGGCCGGCGGTGTGACGGTCATGTCCACCCCGAGCACCTTCGTGGAGTTCTCGCGGCAGCGCGGTCTCGCGCCCGACGGCCGCTCCAAGGCGTTCTCCGAGTCGGCCGACGGCGTGGGCTGGTCGGAGGGCGTGGGCGTGGTGGTGCTGGAGCGTCTGTCGGACGCCCGGCGCAACGGGCACCAGGTGCTGGCCTTACTGCGTGGGTCGGCGGTGAACCAGGACGGCGCTTCGAATGGTCTGACGGCTCCGAACGGTCCTTCGCAGCAGCGGGTGATCCGGCAGGCGTTGGCCAGCGGCGGTCTGTCCGCCGCCGATGTGGACGTGGTCGAGGCGCATGGCACGGGTACGACGCTGGGTGACCCGATCGAGGCGCAGGCCCTGCTTGCCACGTACGGACGCGACCGGGATCCGGAGCGTCCGCTGCTGCTGGGGTCGGTGAAGTCCAATATCGGGCACACGCAGGCGGCTGCCGGTGTGGCCGGTGTGATCAAGATGGTGCTGGCGATGCGGCATGGAGTGCTGCCGCGGACGCTGCATGTGACCGAGCCGTCGTCGCATGTGGACTGGTCGGCGGGCGCGGTGGAACTGCTGACCGAGCAGACCCGGTGGCCGGAGGTCGACCGCGCACGACGTGCGGCGGTGTCGTCGTTCGGAATCAGCGGTACGAACGCGCACGTCATCCTGGAGCAGCCGTCGGCCGGGGCCGCGGAGCCGGAGGTCTCTTCGGAGGCGTCGGCCGGTGTGGCTGAGCCCGCTGTGGTGCCGTGGGTGCTGTCGGGGAAGTCGCCGGAGGCGCTGCGGGACCAGGCGGCGCGGCTGATGTCACTGGTCGAGTCGCGGCCGTCCGGGCTGCGTCCGGTGGATGTCGGTTTCTCGCTGGCGACGGGCCGGTCGGCGTTCGACCACCGCGCGGTGGTCCTGACGGGCGGCGGAACCGCGAGTGCGGTGGATGCCCTGAGCGCGCTGGTGTCCGGTGAGCCGGATCCGTTGGCGGTGTCGGGTGCGGTTGTCGTCGGTAAGTCGGCGGTGTTGTTCTCGGGTCAGGGTTCGCAGCGGCTGGGTATGGGCCGTGAGCTGTACGGGCGGTTCCCGGTGTTCGCGGAGGCGCTGGATTCCGTACTGGCGCTGCTGGATGAGCAGTTGGGTGGTTCGCTGCGGGAGGTGATCTGGGGTGAGGACGCGGACCGTCTGAATGAGACGGGGGTTACTCAGCCGGCGCTTTTCTCGATCGAGGTGGCGCTGTTCCGGTTGGTCGAGTCGTGGGGTGTGCGGCCCGATTTTGTGGCCGGTCATTCGATCGGTGAGATCGCGGCGGCTCATGTGGCGGGGGTGTTTTCGCTGGAGGACGCCTGCCGTCTGGTGGTGGCGCGGGGCTCGCTGATGCAGGCGCTGCCGGCCGGTGGTGCGATGGTGGCGGTCCAGGCGAAGGAGGACGAGGTCACCCCGTACCTGTCCGACCAGGTCTCCGTCGCGGCCGTCAACGGCCCGTCCTCGGTGGTGTTGTCCGGCGCTGAGAGCGCGGTCGTGGAGGCTGCGGCAGCGCTGGAGGCCCTGGGTCGCAAGACGAGCCGTCTGCGGGTTTCGCACGCTTTCCATTCGCCGCTGATGGATCCGATGCTGGATGACTTCCGGGCGGTGGCCGAGGGCCTGGCCTTTGAGGCGCCTCGTATTCCGGTGATCTCGAATGTGAGCGGTGCTCTCGCTTCCGCCGATGAGCTGTGCTCGCCCGAGTACTGGGTACGGCATGTCCGCGAAGCCGTCCGGTTCGCGGACGGTGTGCGGGCGCTGGGGGAGCGGGGCGTACGGACGTTCCTGGAACTGGGCCCCGACGGCGTGCTGTCCGCGATGGCTCAGGAGTCGGTGCCCGACGGCTCGGCGACCGTACCGGTACTCCGCAAGGACCGCCCGGAGGAGAACGCGGCGCTCACGGCCCTCGCTCAACTCCATGTGCGCGGCACGGCCATTGAATGGCCGGTGGTCTTCTTCCAGGGCACGGACGCCCGGCGGGTGGACCTTCCCACGTACGCCTTCCAGCACCGCTGGTTCTGGCCGTCCGGGCAACTCGGCGGTACGGGCGACATGCGCGCGGCCGGCCTCGGCTCCGCCGGGCACCCGCTGCTGGGCGCCGCTGTTGAACTGGCCGAGGGCGAAGGGGTGTTGTTCACCGGCCGGCTCTCGGTCGGTACCCACCCCTGGCTTGTCGATCACACCGTCATGGGCCGGGTGCTGCTGCCCGGGACCGGGCTGCTGGAGCTGGCGTTCCGGGCGGGTGACGAGGTGGGCTGTGACCGGATCGAGGAGCTGACCCTTGCCGCGCCGCTGGTCCTGCCCGAGCAGGGCGCGGTGCGGGTGCAGGTGCGTGTCGGAGTCGCCGACGACACCGGCCGCCGCCCGATCGCCGTCCACTCCCGCCCCAACGGGGCCGACGAACGGCCCTGGACCCAGCATGCGACAGGTGTGCTGACCGTCGGCGCCCAGGAGCCCGTCACCGGCTTCGACGCCACCCAGTGGCCGCCAACAGGTGCCGAAACACTGACGGTTGACGGCTGCTACGAGCACTTCGCGGAGATCGGCTTCTCGTACGGTCCGGTGTTCCAGGGGCTGCGGGCCGCCTGGCGCCTTGATGGTGAGATCTTCGCGGAGGTGAGTCTCCCCGAGGGCACTGAGCCGGGTGCGTTCGGTCTGCACCCCGCCCTGCTCGACTCCGCCCTCCACGCCTCCCTCCTCGCGAGCCAGGACGGACAAGGCGGCGGGCTGCCCTTCTCCTGGGAAGGCGTCTCGCTGCACGCGACCGGCGCCTCGGCCCTGCGCGTACGGATCGCCCCCGCCGACGGCAAGGATGCCGTATCGATCGCCGTCGCCGACACGGCCGGTGCGCCCGTCGCCTCGGTCGACGCACTCCTCGTACGGGCCGTGTCGGGCGAACAGCTCAGCGGCGCCGCCGAGTCGGCACGCGACGCGCTGTTCGCACTGGAGTGGGTACCGGTTCCCGAGGCCGCCCGGCCCGGGGCGGACCGGCTCGCACTGGTCGGCCCCGACATCATCGGGCTGGCCGGAGGCCTGGACGGCACGGGCATCGAGGTCGAGGCATACCCCGATCTGGCGTCGCTGGCGGCGGACGAGTCCCCGATGCCCGGCACCGTACTGGTCGGCATCGACGGCACGCACAACACCGAGGCGGCACAGTCGGCCCACACCCTGACCGCCGAAGCCCTGGCACTGGTCCAGGAGTGGCTGTCCGGGGAGCGGTTCGCCGGCTCCCGGCTGGTGTTCGTGACACGGGGAGCGGTGGCGGCCGGCGACGAGCAGGTCACCGACGTGGCCGCCGCCGCGGTCTGGGGCCTGGTCCGCTCAGCCCAGACGGAGAACCCCGGCTGCTTCGGCCTGCTCGACCTCGGTTTCGAGGACGACGGCCTCGCCCGGCTCGCGGACTCGCTTGCTACGGACGAACCGCAGGTGGCCGTCCGCGACGGAGGACTCCGGGCCGGCCGCCTCGCGCGCCTCGACTCCGGTACGGGACTGGTCCCGCCGGCCGGAGTGCCCTGGCGGCTCGACAGCCGGGAGAAGGGCAGTCTGGACGGCCTGGCCCTGGAGCCCTTCCCCGAGGTGCTCGATCCGCTGACCGGCCACGAGGTACGGGTGGAGGTCCGTGCGGCCGGAGTGAACTTCCGCGATGTCCTCAAGGCGCTCGACATGTATCCCGGCGACGCCGGGCGCATGGGGCGCGAGGCCTCCGGGGTGGTCGTCGAGGTCGGCCCCGAGGTGACCGGGCTGCGCCCGGGAGACCGGGTCACCGGACTGGTCTCGGGCGGTTTCGGCTCACTGGTGGTGGGCGACGCGCGGCTTCTCGCCCCGCTGCCCGAGGAGTGGTCGTGGGAGACGGCGGCCTCGATGCCGCTGGTGTTCCTGACGGCCTATCACGCCCTTGTCGAACTGGCGGGCTTGAGCCGGGGCGAGCGGGTACTGATCCACGCCGGTGCCGGTGGTGTGGGTATGGCGGCCGTGCAACTGGCCCAGCACCTGGGCGCCGAGGTGTTCGCGACGGCGAGCGAGGGCAAGTGGGACGTCCTGCGCGGGCTGGGCGTGACGGACGACCACATCGCGTCGTCCCGTACCACCGACTTCGAAGCGGCCTTCTCCCGGGTCACCGACGGTGAGGGAGTCGATGTCGTTCTGAACTCGCTGGCCGGTGAGTTCGTAGACGCGTCGCTGCGGCTGATGAGCCCCGGCGGGCGGTTCCTGGAGATGGGCAAGACGGACATCCGCGAGGCAGACGGCCTGCCCGAAGGCGTGGACTACCAGGCCTTCGACCTCGGCTGGGTGGAGCCCGAGGGCATTCAGCGGATGCTTGTCTCCCTGATTGGTCTGTTCGGCCGGGGTGTGCTGGAGCCGCTGCCGGTGCGGTCGTGGGATGTGCGGCGGGCGCGGGACGCGTTTCGTTTCATGAGTATGGCCAGGCATGTGGGCAAGATCGTGCTGACGATGCCGCGGGTGTGGGATCCGGAGGGTACGGTCCTGATCACCGGCGGCACCGGAGGCCTGGGGGGTCTGCTGGCCCGGCATCTGGTCCAGGAGCGGGGTGTCCGGCGTCTGCTGCTGACCAGCCGTCGTGGCCCGGCTGCCGAGGGTGCTGAGGAACTGGCTTCTGGGTTGCGGGAGTTGGGGGCTGATGTCTCGATCGCGGCGTGTGATGTGGCGGATCGTGAGGCGCTGGCCGGACTGTTGGCGTCGGTGCCTGCTGAGTATCCGCTGACGGCTGTGGTGCATACGGCGGGTGTACTGGACGACGGTGTGGTCGGTTCGTTGACGCCCGAGCGGCTCGCTTCCGTACTCCGTCCCAAGGTCGACGCAGCCTGGCACCTTCATGAACTGACCCGGGATCTCGACCTGGCCGGGTTTGTGGTGTTCTCATCGGTCGCAGGCACGTTCGGCGGCCCCGGGCAGGCCAACTATGCGGCGGGCAACGCCTTCCTGGATGCCCTGGCCGCCCGGCGACAGGCCGAGGGCCTGCCGGGTCTCTCGCTCGCCTGGGGGCCCTGGGGCCAGGGCGCGGGCATGACCAGCGGGCTCGACGAGCGCGATGTGCGCAGGGCCGCCGAGTCGGGCATGCCGCTGCTCTCGGTGGAGCAGGGCCTGGCCTTGTTCGACGCGGCACTCGCGACCGGCGACGCCGCTGTCGTACCCGTACGGCTCGACCTGCCCGTCCTGCGGGCCAAGGGCTCCGTACCCGCAGTCCTGCGCGGGCTGGTCCGCACGGGCACCCGGCGGGCCGTGGCGACCGGCACCGGAGCGGCCGGAGCGGGCGCGGACGGCGGTCTGGCCGAGCGCCTCAGGCGGCTGGAGCGCGCCGAACGGCACACCGCACTGCTCACTCTGGTCCGTGACCAGGCGGCCATGGTGCTGGGCCATGCGAGCGGCGACGGGGTCGACCCGGCGCGTGCTTTCCGCGATCTCGGCTTCGACTCCCTTACCGCAGTCGAACTGCGCAACCGGCTCAACAGCGCGACCGGGCTGCGGCTGCCCGCCACCATGGTCTTCGACTACCCGACGATCGTGGCCCTGGCCGATCACCTCCTCGAAGAACTCCTCGGCCCGGACACCGACTTGGCTGCCACCGTTCCCGAACTCTCCCCGGCCCTGCTCGACGACGACCCGGTTGTGGTGGTCGGTATGGCCTGCCGCTTCCCCGGCGGCATCGGTTCGCCGGAGGATCTGTGGCGCGTGGTGTCGGAGGGTGCGGATGTGGTGTCGGACTTCCCGGTGAACCGTGGCTGGGACGTGGAGGCGCTCTACGATCCGGATCCGGAGCACAGCGGTACGTCGTACACCCGCCGGGGCGGATTCCTGCACGACGCGGGGGAGTTCGATCCCGCGTTCTTCGGGATGAGTCCACGCGAGGCGATGGCCACGGACTCGCAGCAGCGGTTGCTGCTGGAGACCTCGTGGGAGGCCATCGAACAGGCCGGAATCGACCCGCTCTCACTGCGCGACAGTCAGACCGGTGTCTTCGCCGGTGTGATGTACAGCGGCTACAACACCACTTTGAACGGCAAGGAGTTCGAGGGTTTCCAGGGCCAGGGCAGCGCACTGAGTGTGGCCTCGGGCCGTGTCTCGTACACCTTCGGCTTTGAAGGCCCCGCGATGACGGTGGACACGGCGTGCTCGTCGTCGCTCGTCGCGATGCATCTCGCGGCCCAGGCGCTACGGAGCGGCGAATGCTCGCTCGCGCTGGCCGGCGGTGTCACCGTCATGTCCGTCCCGGACACCTTTGTGGAGTTCTCGCGGCAGCGCGGTCTCGCCCCCGACGGCCGCTCCAAGCCCTTCTCCGAGTCGGCCGACGGCGTCGGCTGGTCCGAGGGCATCGGCATGCTCCTCCTGGAACGCATGTCGGACGCGCGCCGTAACGGTCACGAGATTCTGGCTGTCGTGCGGGGCAGTGCGGTCAACCAGGACGGCGCGTCGAATGGTTTGACGGCGCCAAATGGTCCTTCGCAGCAGCGGGTGATCCGGCAGGCGCTGGCCAGTGGTGGGTTGTCGGCCGATGACGTGGACGCGGTGGAGGCGCACGGTACGGGTACGACATTGGGCGACCCGATCGAGGCGCAAGCACTGCTTGCCACATACGGACGGGACCGCGACCCGGAGCGTCCGCTGCTGCTCGGCTCGGTGAAGTCCAACCTCGGCCACACCCAGGCCGCCGCCGGCGCCGCGGGCGTGATCAAGATGGTCATGGCGATGCGGCACGGCACCTTCCCGCGCACACTCAATGTCACCGAACCCTCCTCCCACGTCGACTGGTCGGCGGGCGCGGTGGAACTGGTCACCGAGCCGACCGCGTGGCCGGAGACCGACCGGGCGCGGCGGGCCGGTGTGTCGTCCTTCGGTATCAGCGGGACGAACGCCCACGTCATCCTTGAGCAGCCGCCCACCGTGATCGGCGAGACGGTGGCCGAAGGCGCCGAAGCGCCGATGGCCGAGCCCGCTGTGGTGCCATGGGTACTCTCGGGCAAGACTCCCGAGGCGCTGCGCGGCCAGGCCGCCCGTCTCCTCTCGTATCTCCAGGCCCGGCCCGGACTGCGGCCGGTGGACATCGGTTTCTCGCTGGCCACGGGCCGGTCGAGGTTCGAGCACCGCGCGGTGGTGTCGGCCGGTGAACCCACGGACACGGTACGGGCGTTGGCGGCGCTCGCGGTGGGCGAGCCGGATCCGCTGGCGGTGTCGGGCTCGGTCGTCGGCGGGAAGACGGCGTTCCTGTTCACCGGCCAGGGGTCGCAGCGGCTGGGCATGGGCCGCGAGTTGTACGGGCGGTTCCCGGCGTTCGCGGAGGCGCTTGACTCCGTACTCGCCGTACTGGACAGGGAGTTGCGGCTCCCGCTACGGGAGGTGATCTGGGGCGAGGACGCCGAGACGCTGAACGACACCGGCTTCACCCAGCCCGCGTTGTTCGCGATCGAGGTGGCGCTGTTCCGGCTGGTGGAGTCGTGGGGCATGATTCCGGACTTTGTGGCGGGTCATTCGATCGGTGAGATCGCCGCCGCCCACGTGGCCGGAGTGTTCTCGCTGGAGGACGCCTGTGCGCTGGTGGTGGCGAGGGCCTCGCTGATGCGGGCACTCCCGGACGGCGGCGCGATGGTCGCGGTCCAGGCCACCGAGGACGAGGTCACGCCGTATCTGTCCGACCGCGTCTCGATCGCGGCTGTCAACGGCCCGTCCTCGGTGGTCATCTCCGGCGACGAGGACGTTGTGCAGGAGGTCGCGGCGCGTCTGGAGCAGCAGGGCCGAAAGACCAGCCGGCTACGGGTCTCGCACGCCTTCCACTCGCCTCTGATGGATCCGATGCTGGACGACTTCCGCGCGGTGGCCGAGGGCCTGGCCTTCGCCGAGCCGACCATCCCGGTGATCTCGAATGTGAGCGGTGCTCTCGCATCGGCCGGGGAGCTGCGCTCGCCCGAGTACTGGGTACGGCATGTCCGCGAAGCGGTCCGGTTCGCGGACGGCGTTCGTACCCTCGCCGATCAAGGCGTCACCGTACTGCTGGAGTTGGGCCCCGACGGAGTCCTCTCCGCGATGGCCCGTGAGTCGTTGCCCGACGGTGCGATCACTGTGCCGGTACTCCGTAAGAACCGTTCCGAGGAACTGTCGGCCGTCACGGCACTCGCTCAGCTCCATGTGAGCGGTACCGCCGTCGACTGGCACCGGTACTTCGCCGGGACCGGCGCCTCCCGCGTGGAACTGCCCACCTACGCCTTCGAACACCAGCCGTTCTGGCCGGACGGAGCACGCGGCACCGCCGACGCGGCCGCGGTCGGACTGATGTCCGCGGGGCACCCGCTGCTCAACGGGGTGGTCGAACTGGCCGAGGACGAAGGCGTGTTGTTCACCGGCCGCCTCTCCGTACGATCGCACCCCTGGCTGGCCGACCACGCGGTCATGGGCCGGATCCTGCTGCCCGGGACCGCCCTGCTGGAACTGGCGATCCGCGCCGGTGACGAGGTCGGCAGCGACCGCGTCGAAGAGCTGACGCTCGCCGCCCCGCTGGTGCTGCCGGAGCGCGGCGCCACACAGACACAGGTACGTGTCGGTGTCGCCGACGAGCGCGGCCGGCGTACGGTCACCATCCACTCGCGGCCCGAAGGCGCGGCCGAGGAACCCTGGACCCAGCACGCCACGGGCGTACTGGCCGTCGACCCGCACACCGCCGCCACCGACTTCGATGCCACGGTCTGGCCACCGGCGGGTGCAGAACCCGTCGATCTGGACGGTTTCTACGAAGCCCGAGCCGAGCACGGTTTCGCGTACGGTCCGGTCTTCCAGGGCTTGCGCGCCGTCTGGCGGCTCGACGGCGACGTCTTCGCCGAACTGAGCCTGCCCGAAGGTGACGTGGGCGACGCGGACGCGTTCGGACTGCACCCCGCGCTGCTGGACGCGGGCCTCCACGCGGCCTGGTTCATCGACGCGCCCGCCGAAGGGGCGGAGCGGCAGGGCGGCCGTATCCCCTTCTCGTGGAGCGGAGTGTCCCTGCGGGCTTCGGGGGCGTCGTCCGTACGGGTCAGGCTGTCCCGTACCGGCGATGGCGCGGTGTCCATCGCCGTCGCCGACACCACGGGCGCGCCGGTCGCGTCGGTGGAGTCGCTGGCGATGCGGGCACTGTCCACCGACACGCTCGACGACTCCGCGGCCCTGACACGGGACGCGCTGTTCCGGCTGGACTGGACACCGGTCGCGGCTCCGACGTCCGGTGCGGTTGCGGGACCGGGCCGTACGGTGGTGGTGACCGGCCCGGACACCCTGGGGCTGACCGGTGCCCTGACCGACGCCCTGGTCGGCGCGTCGGCCGAAGTGCTGCCCGACTCCCCGCATGACTCGGCCGCCTCCCCGCATGACGCGGCCGCCGATGTGGTGCTGATCCCGGTGGCGGGAGCGCCCGACACCGACACCGCCGACTCCGCGCACGCCCTCACCCACCAGGTCCTGGCGCGGATCCAGGAGCGCCTGACCGAGGAGCGCTTCACCGGTTCCCGCTTTGTCTTCGTCACACGCGGCGCCGTGGGCGGGCACGATCCGGCGGCGGCCACAGCCAGGGGCCTCGTACGGTCAGCGCAGTCGGAGAACCCTGGCTGCTTCGGCCTGATCGATCTCGACCCACGCGTCGATCCCGGTGTCGACCCCGCCGTCGTTCCCGGCCTCGCACGCGATGAGACGGCGGATCTTCCGCTGTGGGCACTGGACCTGGACGAACCACAACTGCTCGTACGAGGCGGCGAGGTCCGCGCCGGACGCCTGGTGCGCAGGCCGGCCGCCGACCGCGACGCGCGCCCCGCCTGGGACACCGATGGCGGCACTGTACTGATCACCGGTGGTACGGGCGGTCTGGGCGCCCTGCTGGCACGTCACCTGGTGGCGGAACACAACGTACGACGGCTCCTGCTGGTCAGCAGGCGGGGCCCGGCCGCCGAGGGCGCCGCGGAACTCGTCGCAGAGCTGGAGTCGCAAGGCGTCGACGCCACCGCGGAAGCCTGCGATGTGACGGACCGCGACGCACTCGCGGAACTGCTCGACCGGCACCGGATCTCCGCCGTCGTACACGCGGCTGGCGTCCTGGACGACGGTCTGGCCGGCTCGCTCACCCCGGAGCGGCTGGACCATGTGCTGCGGCCCAAGGTCGACGCGGCCTGGCACCTGCACGAACTGACCCGGGAACTCGACCTCACCGCGTTCGTCGTCTTCTCCTCGGCGGCGGCCATGTTCGGCAGCCCGGGGCAAGGCAACTACGCGGCCGGCAACGCCTTCCTGGACGCGCTCATCGAGCGGCGCCGGGCCGAGGGGCTGCCAGGAGTCTCGCTGGCCTGGGGCCCATGGGACCAGTCCGGCGGTATGACCGGCACACTGACGGACGCCGACACCGACCGGATGGCCCGCTCGGGCGTGCCGCCGCTGCCGGTGGCCCAGGGCCTCGCGGTGTTCGAAGCGGCACTGGCCACCGGGGACGCCGTACTGGCGCCGGTACGACTGGACCTGCCGGCACTTCGCGCACAGGGCGAAGTCCCGCCGTTGCTGCGGGCGTTGATCCGTACCCGTTCCCGGCGGGCGGCGGTGGCCGCGTCGGCCGCGGCGACAGGACTGGTGGAACGACTGACCGGCCTCACCGGTGTCGAGCGTCAAGAGGTGCTGCTGGATCTTGTACGCGGGCAGGTCGCCCTCGTCCTGGGCCACGCCGACGCGGCGGCCGTCCATCCGGGGCGCGCCTTCCGCGAGCTGGGCTTCGACTCGCTCACAGCAGTGGAACTGCGGAATCGGCTCAGCACTGTCACCGGGCTCCGGCTGCCCGCCACAATGGCCTTCGACTACCCGACCGTCCAGACACTCGTCGACCATCTTCTCGATGAACTGCTCGGCTCCGCAGCCGAGTTGGCGGCACCCGTCGCCGTACGGCCGGCCGCGGTGGCCGACGATCCGATCGTGGTCGTCGGGATGAGCTGCCGGTATCCCGGCGGTGTGACCTCGCCCGAGGACCTGTGGCAGCTTGTCACGGAGGGCGGGGACGCCATCTCGGGCTTCCCGACCAACCGTGGCTGGGACGTCGACGGACTGTTCCACCCGGACCCCGACCACTTGGGCACCTCCTACACCCGCGAAGGCGGATTCCTGCACCAGGCGGGCGAATTCGACCCGGACTTCTTCGGAATGTCACCGCGCGAGGCGCTCGCCACGGACTCACAGCAGCGGTTGCTCCTGGAAGCGTCCTGGGAGGCCGTCGAGCGGGCCGGGATCGACCCGGTCTCGCTGCGGGGCACGGCGACCGGTGTGTTCGCCGGTGTGATGTACAGCGACTACACCGCGGTCCTGGCGAGCCCCGAGTTCGAGGGCTTCCAGGGCGGAGGCAGCACCAGCCTGGCGTCGGGCCGGGTGTCGTACACCTTGGGTCTTGAGGGTCCGGCGGTGACGGTGGATACGGCGTGTTCGTCGTCGCTTGTGGCGATGCACTGGGCGATGCAGGCGCTGCGGAGTGGTGAGTGCTCGTTGGCGCTGGCCGGCGGTGTGACGGTCATGTCGACACCGACGGTCTTCGTGGACTTCTCCCGCCAGCGGGGCCTGGCCCCCGACGGGCGGTGCAAGGCGTTCTCGGATGCGGCTGATGGTGTGGGCTGGTCGGAGGGTGTGGGCATGCTGGTGCTTGAGCGTCTTTCGGACGCTCGGCGCAATGGGCACCAGGTGCTGGCTGTGGTGCGGGGCAGTGCGGTGAATCAGGATGGCGCTTCGAATGGTCTGACGGCGCCGAATGGTCCTTCGCAGCAGCGGGTGATCCGGCAGGCGCTGGCCAGTGGCGGGTTGTCGGCCGATGACGTCGATGTCGTGGAGGCGCATGGCACGGGTACGACGTTGGGTGACCCGATCGAGGCGCAGGCGTTGCTTGCGACGTATGGTCGCGACCGTGACCCCGAGCGTCCGCTGCTGCTGGGGTCGGTCAAGTCCAACATCGGGCACACCCAGGCCGCGGCCGGTGTCGCGGGCGTCATCAAGATGGTCATGGCGATGCGCCATGGACTGCTGCCGCAGTCGCTCCACGCCGATGTGCCGTCCTCGCATGTCGACTGGTCGGAGGGCGCGGTGGAGCTGCTGTCCGAGCAGACCGCCTGGCCGCAGGTCGACCGGGCACGACGAGCGGCGGTGTCGTCCTTCGGTATCAGCGGTACGAACGCGCATGTGATCTTGGAGCAACCGGCGGCTGTGGCTGAGCCTGTGACCTCTTCCGGGGAATCGGTTGATGCGGGTGTGGTGCCGTGGGTGTTGTCGGGTAAGTCGTCGGAGGCGTTGCGGGATCAGGCGGTGCGGTTGCTGGCTCTGGTGGAGGAGGCCGGGCCTCGGTCGCTGGATCTTGGTTTCTCGTTGGCGACGGGCCGGTCGGTGTTCGATCAGCGTGCGGTGGTGCTGGCGGGTGATCGGACGGATGCGGTACGGGCCCTGTCGGCGCTGGCGTCCGGTGAGCCGGATCCGCTGGCGGTGTCGGGTGCGGTTGTCGTCGGTAAGTCGGCGGTCTTGTTCTCGGGGCAGGGTTCGCAGCGGCTCGGCATGGGGCGTGAGCTGTACGGGCGGTTCCCGGTGTTCGCGGAGGCGCTGGACTCCGTACTGGCGCTGCTGGATGGCGAGTTGGGTGGTTCGCTGCGGGAAGTGATCTGGGGTGAGGACGCGGACCGTCTGAATGAGACCGGCTTTACTCAGCCGGCGCTCTTCGCCATCGAGGTGGCTTTGTTCCGGTTGGTGGAGTCGTGGGGTGTGCGGCCTGATTTTGTGGCCGGGCATTCGATTGGTGAGATCGCGGCGGCTCATGTGGCGGGTGTGTTTTCGCTGGAGGATGCGTGCCGTCTGGTGGTGGCGCGGGCGTCGCTGATGCAGGCGCTGCCGGCCGGTGGTGCGATGGTGGCGGTGCGGGCGACGGAGGACGAGGTTACCCCGTACCTGTCCGACCAGGTCTCGATCGCTGCGGTCAACGGTCCGACCTCGGTGGTGTTGTCCGGCGCTGAGAGCGCGGTCGTGGAGGCTGCGGCAGCGCTGGAGGCCCTGGGCCGCAAGACCAGTCGGCTGCGGGTCTCACACGCCTTCCATTCGCCTCTGATGGATCCGATGCTCGATAGCTTCCGGGCGGTGGCCGAGGGTCTGGCCTTCCGGCCGCCGTCCATTCCGGTGATCTCGAATGTGAGCGGTGCTCTCGCTTCCGCCTATGAGCTGTGCTCTCCCGAGTACTGGGTACGCCATGTCCGCGAAGCCGTCCGCTTCGCCGATGGAGTACGGGCCTTGGAGGCCGCGGGCGTACGGACGTATCTGGAGCTCGGGCCCGACGGAGTGCTCTCCGCCCTGGCGCGCGAGTCCGCCGGGGACGACGCGGTCATGGTGCCTGTCCTCCGCAAGGACCGGCCGGAGGAACTGACCGCCCTCACCGCCTGGGCGTCCCTCCATGTGCGGGGCGTACCCCTGGACCGGGCCGCGGTGTTCGCCGGTACCGGTGCCCGGCGGGTGGATCTGCCGACGTACGCCTTCCAGCACCGGTGGTTCTGGCCGGTGGGCGCGCTCGGCGGCGGTACGGGAGATATGCGGGCCGCGGGCCTTGGTCCGGCCGGGCATCCGCTCCTTGGAGCCGCTGTCGAACTGGCCGAGGGCGAAGGGGTGTTGTTCACCGGCCGGCTGTCGGTGCAGTCGCATCCCTGGCTGGCCGACCACGCGGTGATGGGCCGGGTGCTGCTGCCTGGGACCGGGCTGCTGGAGCTGGCGTTCCGGGCGGGTGACGAGGTGGGCTGTGACCGGGTCGAGGAGCTGACCCTTGCCGCGCCGCTGGTTCTGCCCGAGCAGGGCGCGGTGCGGGTGCAGGTGCGTGTCGGAGTCGCCGACGGAACCGGCCGCCGCGCGATGGTGGTCCATTCCCGCCCGGACGGAGCCGACGAGCGGCCGTGGACACAGCATGCCGCGGGTGTGCTGCTGACCGCCGGTGTTCGCACCGGGTCCACCGACTTCGATGCCACGGTGTGGCCGCCGACGAACGCCGAAGCCCTGGATGTCGAGGGTTGCTACGAGCGATTCGTGGAGGCCGGGTTCTCGTACGGTCCGGTGTTCCAGGGGCTGCGGGCCGCCTGGCGCCGTGATGGTGAGATCTTCGCGGAGGTGAGTCTCCCCGAGGGCACCGAGCCGGGTGCGTTCGGTCTGCACCCCGCCCTGCTCGACTCCGCCCTGCACGCCTCCCTCCTCGCGAGCCAGGACGGACAAGGCGGCGGGCTGCCGTTCTCCTGGGAAGGCGTCTCGCTGTACGCCACCGGCGCTTCGACGCTGCGCGTACGGATCGCCCCGGCCGGCAACGAAGCGCTCTCGCTCGCTGTCGCCGACACGGCCGGTGCCCCGGTCGCCGCTGTCGACTCGCTCCTTGTACGGGCCGTGTCGGGCGAGCAGTTGAGCGGCGCCGCCGCGCAAGTCCAGGACGCGCTGTTCGGGGTCGGCTGGGTGCCGGTCGCGCTGCCGTCCGAAGCGCTTTCCGGCACGGTCGCACTGGTCGGGCCGGATGTCGTCGGACTGGCCGAGGGACTAGAACGTACGGGCACCGAGGTCACCCGGCACACCGATCTGGCCTCGCTCGCGGCAGGGGATTCCCCGGTGCCGGGCGCCGTGCTGGTGGGCATGGCCAGCGTGTACGGAGCCGAAGTCGTCCAGTCGGTCCATGCGTTGACCACGCGCACCCTGGCCCTGGTGCAGGAATGGCTCGCCGAGGACCGGTTCGCCGGCTCCCGGCTGGTGTTCGTCACCACGGGCGCGGTCGCGGGCGGCGGCGAGGAGGTCACCGATGTGGCCGCGGCCTCCGTCTGGGGCCTGGTGCGCTCCGCGCAGACGGAGAACCCGGGCAGCTTCGGACTGATCGACCTGGACTCCGACGAATCGTCAGTCCCTCTGCTGCCAAGGGCACTTGGTGTTGAAGAGCCACAACTTCTCGTCCGCGACGCGAGCATCCGCGCCGGGCGCCTCACCCGGATGACCGTGACCGAGCCCACCATGGAAGGCCTCGCTTGGGACCCCGAGGGCACGGTACTGATCACGGGCGGTACGGGCGGTCTCGGTGGTGTGCTGGCCCGGCATCTGGTCCAGGAGCGGGGTGTCCGGCGTCTGCTGCTGACCAGCCGTCGTGGCCCGGCCGCCGAGGGTGCTGAGGAACTGGCCTCTGGGCTGCAAGAGTTGGGGGCTGATGTCTCGATCGCGGCGTGTGATGTGGCGGATCGTGAGGCGCTGGCCGGACTGTTGGCGTCGGTGCCTGCTGAGCATCCGCTGACGGCTGTCGTACATACGGCGGGTGTGCTGGACGACGGTGTGGTCGGCTCGTTGACGCCGGAGCGGCTGGTGCGGGTGCTGCGGCCGAAGGCGGACGCGGCCTGGAATCTGCATGAGCTGACCCGGGATCTTGATCTGGCCGGGTTTGTGGTGTTCTCCTCGGTCGCCGGTACGTTCGGTGGTGCGGGGCAGTCGAATTACGCGGCGGGCAATGCCTTCCTGGATGCCCTGGCCGCCCGTCGGCGGGCCGAGGGCCTGCCCGGGTTGTCGCTCGCCTGGGGTCCCTGGGGCCAGGGCGCGGGCATGACCAGCACCCTCGACGAGCGTGATGTACGGCGGGCCGCGGACGCGGGCATGCCGCTGCTGCCGGTGGAGCAGGGCCTGGCTTTGTTCGACGCGGCGCTCGCTACCGGTGAGGCCGCTGTCGTACCCGTACGGCTCGACCTGCCCGTCCTGCGGGCCCTGGGCACCGTACCGGCGCTCCTGCGCGGGCTGATCCGGACACCGTCGCGCCGTGCGGCGACGGCCGGTTCGGGTGCGGACGGCGGTCTGGTACGGCGGCTGGGCCGGCTGGAGACGGCAGACCAGAAGGAAGTGGTGCTGGATCTCGTACGGGCCCAGGCGGCCTTGGTACTGGGGCATGCCGGCGGTGCCGACATCGACTCGGGCCGGGCGTTCCGCGACCTCGGCTTCGACTCCCTCACAGCAGTGGAACTGCGCAACCGGCTCAACACCGCGACCGGCCTGCGGCTGCCCGCCACGATGGTGTTCGACTACCCGACACTGTCGGCGCTCGCGGACCATCTCCTCGATGAACTGCTCGGCACCGAGGCCGAGGTGGCGATCCCGGTGTCCTCACTGCCGCCGATGGGCGACGACCCTGTTGTGGTGGTCGGTATGGCCTGCCGGTTCCCGGGTGGTGTGGCGTCGCCGGAGGATCTGTGGCGTGTGGTGTCGGAGGGTGCGGATGTGGTGTCGGACTTCCCGGTGAACCGTGGCTGGGATGTGGAGGCGCTCTACGATCCGGATCCGGAGCACAGCGGTACGTCGTACACGCGTCGGGGCGGGTTCCTGCATGATGCGGGGGAGTTCGATCCGGCGTTCTTCGGGATGAGTCCGCGGGAGGCGATGGCGACGGACTCGCAGCAGCGGTTGTTGCTGGAGACGTCGTGGGAGGCGATCGAGCGGGCGGGCATTGACCCGGTGTCGTTGCGCGACAGCCAGACCGGTGTCTTCGCCGGTGTGATGTACAACGACTACGGGACGACGCTCAACGGCGAGGAATTCGAAGGGTTCCAGGGCCAGGGCAGCGCGGGCAGTGTCGCCTCGGGCCGGGTGTCGTACACCTTGGGTCTTGAGGGTCCGGCGGTGACGGTGGATACGGCGTGTTCGTCGTCGTTGGTGGCGATGCACTGGGCGATGCAGGCGCTGCGGAGTGGTGAGTGCTCGTTGGCGCTGGCCGGTGGTGTGACGGTGATGTCGACTCCGGGCACGTTTGTGGAGTTCTCGCGGCAGCGCGGTCTCGCGCCTGACGGGCGGTGCAAGGCGTTCTCGGATGCGGCTGATGGTGTGGGCTGGTCGGAGGGTGTGGGCATGCTGGTGCTTGAGCGTCTTTCGGACGCTCGGCGCAATGGGCACCAGGTGCTGGCGGTGGTGCGTGGGTCGGCGGTGAATCAGGATGGTGCGTCGAATGGTTTGACGGCGCCGAATGGTCCTTCGCAGCAGCGGGTGATCCGGCAGGCGTTGGCCAGCGGTGGGTTGGCGGCCGATGACGTCGATGTGGTGGAGGCGCATGGTACGGGTACGACGTTGGGTGATCCGATCGAGGCGCAGGCTCTGCTTGCGACGTATGGCCGTGAGCGGGATCCGGAGCGTCCGCTGCTGCTGGGGTCGGTGAAGTCCAATATCGGGCACACGCAGGCGGCTGCCGGTGTGGCCGGTGTGATCAAGATGGTGCTGGCGATGCGCTACGGCGTGCTGCCGCAGACGCTCCACGTCGACGCTCCTTCGTCACATGTGGACTGGTCGGAAGGCGCGGTCGAACTGCTCACCGAGCAGACCGCCTGGCCGGAGGCGGGGCGTGCGCGGCGAGCTGGTGTGTCGTCGTTCGGTATCAGTGGTACGAACGCGCACGTCATCCTGGAGCAGCCAACGAGTGTGAGCGAACCGGAGACCTCTTCGGAGGTACTGGCCGAGCCTGCGGTGGTGCCGTGGGTGTTGTCGGGTAAGTCGTCGGAGGCGTTGCGGGATCAGGCGGTGCGGTTGCTGGCTCTGGTGGAGGAGGCCGGGTCCCGGTCGCTGGATCTTGGTTTTTCGTTGGCGACGGGTCGGTCGCTGTTCGATCAGCGTGCGGTGGTGCTGGCGGGTGATCGGGCGGATGCGGTACGGGCGTTGTCGGCGCTGGTGTCCGGTGAGCCGGATCCGTTGGCGGTGTCGGGTGCGGTGCTCGGTGGTAAGTCGGCGGTGTTGTTCTCGGGGCAGGGTTCGCAGCGGCTCGGTATGGGCCGGGAGTTGTACGAGCGGTTCCGCGTCTTCGCCGAGGCATTTGACTCTGTACTGGCGCTGCTGGATGGCGAGTTGGGTGGTTCGCTGCGGGGTGTGATCTGGGGTGAGGACGCGGACCGTCTGAATGAGACCGCCTTCACTCAGCCCGCGTTGTTCGCGGTGGAGGTGGCGCTGTTCCGGTTGGTGGAGTCGTGGGGTGTGCGGCCTGATTTTGTGGCCGGGCATTCGATTGGCGAGATCGCGGCGGCTCATGTGGCGGGTGTGTTTTCGCTGGAGGATGCGTGCCGTCTGGTGGTGGCGCGGGGCTCGCTGATGCAGGCGCTGCCGGCCGGTGGTGCGATGGTCGCGGTCCAGGCAACGGAGGACGAGGTCACCCCGTATCTGTCCGAGCGGGTCTCGATTGCTGCGGTCAACGGTCCGACTTCGGTGGTGTTGTCCGGCGCTGAGAGCGCGGTATTGGAGGCTGCGGCAGCGCTGGAGGCCCTGGGTCGCAAGACGAGCCGGCTGCGGGTTTCGCACGCCTTCCATTCGCCGCTGATGGATCCGATGCTGGATGACTTCCGGGACGTTGCCGAGGGTCTGGCCTTCCGTCCGCCGTCGATGCCGGTGATCTCGAATGTGAGCGGTGCTCTCGCTTCCGCCGATGAGCTGTGCTCGCCCGAGTACTGGGTACGCCACGTTCGCGAAGCCGTACGCTTCGCAGATGGCATCGGCGCGTTGACCGGCCAAGGCGTAACGAAGTTCGTGGAGTTGGGCCCGGACGGGGTGCTCTCCGCCATGGCCCAGGAGTCCGTGCCGGACGGGGCGGTCACCGTACCGGTTCTGCGCAAGGACCGGCCGGAGGAGCTGGCCGCCGTCACCGCGCTGGCACAGATGCATACGCGGGGTGTGGTGGTCGACTGGGCCCGGTTCTTCGCCGGAACAGGCGCCCGACGCGTGGATCTGCCGACGTACGCCTTCCAGCACCAGTGGTTCTGGCCGGCCGGTCAGTCCGGCGGTGGCGTCGGTGCGGGTGATGTGCGTGCGGCCGGCCTCGGCTCCGCCGGGCATCCCCTGCTCGGTGCCGCGGTCGAACTGGCCGAGGGCGAGGGCATGCTCTTCACCGGCCGGCTCTCGGTCGGTACCCACCCCTGGCTCGTCGATCACACCGTCATGGGCCGGATCCTGCTGCCGGGAACCGCCCTGCTGGAGCTGGCCTTCCGGGCCGGCGACGAGGTCGGCTGCGACCGCGTCGACGAGCTGACCCTCGCGGCCCCGCTCGTCCTGCCCGAGCGCGGAGCCGTCCAGACGCAGGTACGGGTCGGAGTCGCCGATGACACCGGTCGGCGTACCGTCACCATTCACTCACGCCCCGAAGGCGCCACGGATGTCCCATGGACCCAGCACGCCACCGGCGTACTGACGGCCGACCCCCGGGCCCAGGCGTCTGCTGGGTTCGATGCCGCGCAATGGCCGCCGACGAACGCCGAAGCCCTGGATGTCGAGGGTTGCTACGAGCGATTCGCGGAGATCGGGTTCTCGTACGGTCCGGTGTTCCAGGGGCTGCGGGCCGCCTGGCGCCGTGATGGTGAGATCTTCGCCGAGGTGAGCCTCCCCGAAGGCACTGAGCCGGGTGCGTTCGGTCTGCATCCCGCTCTGCTCGACTCCGCCCTCCACGCCTCCCTCCTCGCGGGGGAGAGCACGGAGAACAGCGGCGGCGGACTGCCCTTCTCCTGGCAAGGCGTCTCGCTGTATGCCACAGGTGCCTCGGCGCTCCGTGTACGCATTGCGCCAGCCGGCAATGAGGCACTCTCGATCAGCGTCGCAGACACAACCGGTGCACCGGTCGCCACGGTCGACTCGCTCCTCGTACGAGCCATGTCGGGCGACGGACTCGGTGACACCGGAGCTGCCGCCGCCGCGAACTCCCTGTTCCGGCTCACCTGGACCGCGGTGCCCGCCGTCGGCGCGGATGCCCTGCCCTCGGTCGCTGTTCTCGGCACCGACGCACTGGGCCTCGCCGCAGGGCTGGCGCGGCAGGACGCTCCCGTCGGGCCGGCCGAGACAGTCGGGACATTCGCCGACCTCGCCGCTCTCGCAGCGGGGGAGGGCCCGATGCCGGACACTGTCCTGGTGGGCATGACGGCTGAGCCTGATGGGCAAGTGGCGGAATCCGCCCACACGTTGACCGCGCAAGCGCTCGCGCTGATCCACGGATGGCTCGCCGAAGAGCGGTTCAGCGACTCCCGGCTGGTGTTTGTGACGCGTGGCGCGATCGCGGGCGGAGGCCAGGAGGTCACCGATGTGGCCGCCGCCTCGGTCTGGGGCCTGGTGCGCTCCGCCCAGACCGAACACCCGTGCAGCTTCGGTCTGTTGGACATCGGCTCCGACGAGGCGTCGCTCACCGCCCTGCCGCAGGCACTCGCACTCGGCACGGCTGAGTCCCAACTCCTCATCCGCGAAGGCAAGTTCCTCGCCGGTCGACTGACCCGTACAACCAGCACCAGTACCAGTACCAGCACCGACACCGGCTCCGGCACAGGACATCTCTGGGACGCCCACGGTACGGTCCTGATCACCGGCGGTACGGGCGGCCTCGGCGCGGTATTCGCCCGGCATCTCGTGACCCAGCGGGGAGTACGGCATCTCCTGCTGGCGAGCCGGCGGGGCGCCGAGGCACCCGGCGCGTCCGAACTGGTCGCCGAACTCACCGCGTACGGCGCCGAGATCACCCTGTTCGCCTGCGATCTCGCCGACCGGTCCGCGACTTCGGACCTGCTTGCTTCTGTGCCGTCCGAGCATCCGCTGACGGCCGTCGTGCACACGGCGGGCGTGCTGGACGACGGGACGATCGGTTTGCTGACCCCGGAGAGGCTGGACACCGTACTGCGCCCGAAGGCGGACGCGGCCTGGCATCTGCACGAACTGACCAAGGACCTCGACCTCACCGCCTTTGTCGTCTTCTCCTCCGTGGCCGGTCTGCTCGGAGGGGCGGGCCAGGCCAACTACGCCGCCGCGAACGCCTTCCTGGACGCACTGGCCGCGCACCGCAGGGCCGAGGGGCTGCCGGGGCTGTCACTCGCCTGGGGCCCCTGGGACCAGACGGGAGGCATGACCGGCAGCGTCACCGAGGCCGATATGCGGCGCATGGCCCGCTCGGGTATGCCGCCGCTCTCCATCGACCAGGGCGTGGCGCTCTTCGACACCGCGCTCGCCGGCGACGAGGCGGCGCTCGTACCCGTACGGCTGGATCTTCCGGCGCTCCGAGCACAGGGCGAAGTACCGCCGCTGCTCCGGGCGTTGGTTCGTAACCGCGCCCGCCGGAACGCCACGGCCGGATCGGCCGCCGCCACCGGACTGCTGAGCCGGCTGGAGGGACTGACCTCCGCCGAGCGGCGTGCGGAACTGCTGGACCTCGTACGGAGTCAGGTCGCCCTGGTGCTCGGCCACGCCGATGGGCAGGCGGTCGACGCGGTCGCCCCGTTCCGCGACCTGGGCTTCGACTCGCTGACGGCGGTCGAGCTGCGGAACCGGCTGAGTACGGTGACCGGGCTGCGGCTCACCGCGACACTGATCTTCGACTACCCGACCGCGGCGGCGCTGGCGGACCATCTCCGCGACGAGCTGTTCGGCACGGAGCCCGAGGAGTCGGTCCCGGTCCGGCTGCTGCCGCCGACGGCCGACGATCCGATCGTGGTCGTGGGAATGAGCTGCCGGTTCCCGGGCGGGGTGACCTCGCCGGAGGATCTGTGGCGGCTGGTCACCGAAGGTACGGACGCGATCTCCGGGTTCCCCGCCAACCGCGGCTGGGACATCGAGTCGCTGTACCACCCCGACCCGGACCACGCCGGAACCGCCTACACCCGCTCCGGCGGCTTCCTTGAGAACGCGGGGGAGTTCGACGCCGCGTTCTTCGGGATGAGTCCGCGGGAGGCGATGGCGACGGACTCGCAGCAGCGGCTTCTGCTGGAAGCCTCGTGGGAGGCGATCGAGCGGGCCGGAATCGACCCGGTGTCGTTGCGGGACAGTCAGACCGGTGTGTTCGCCGGTGTGATGTACAACGACTACGGGACGACTCTCAACGGCAAGGAGTTCGAAGGCCATCAGGGCCAGGGCAGCGCGGGCAGCGTGGCCTCTGGCCGGGTGTCGTACACATTGGGCCTCGAAGGCCCCGCGATGACCGTGGATACGGCGTGTTCGTCGTCGCTCGTGGCGATGCATCTCGCGGCCCAGGCCCTGCGGGGCGGTGAGTGCTCGTTGGCGCTGGCCGGTGGTGTGACGGTGATGTCGACTCCGGGCACGTTTGTGGAGTTCTCGCGGCAGCGTGGGCTTTCGCCCGACGGGCGGTGCAAGGCGTTCTCGGATACGGCTGATGGTGTGGGCTGGTCGGAGGGTGTGGGCATGCTCGTTCTGGAGCGCCTGTCGGACGCTCGGCGCAATGGGCATGAGGTGCTGGCCGTAGTACGTGGGTCGGCCGTCAACCAGGACGGTGCGTCGAATGGTCTGACGGCGCCGAATGGTCCTTCGCAGCAGCGGGTGATCCGGCAGGCGTTGGCCAGTGGTGGGTTGTCGGCCGATGACGTCGATGTGGTCGAGGCGCATGGTACGGGTACGACGTTGGGTGACCCGATCGAGGCGCAGGCCCTGCTTGCCACGTACGGACGCGACCGGGATCCCGAGCGTCCGCTCCTGCTGGGGTCGGTGAAGTCCAATATCGGGCACACTCAGGCGGCTGCCGGTGTGGCCGGTGTGATCAAGATGGTCATGGCGATGCGGCACGGGATGCTGCCCCGGACGCTGCATGTGACCGAGCCGTCGTCGCATGTGGACTGGTCGGCGGGCGCGGTCGAGCTGCTGACCGAGCAGACCGCCTGGCCCGAGACCGAGCGGGTCCGGCGAGCTGGTGTGTCGTCGTTCGGTATCAGTGGTACGAACGCGCACATCATCCTGGAGCAGCCGGTGGCTGTGGCGGAGCCTGCGACGTCTTCCGGGGAACTGGTTGATGCGGGTGTGGTGCCGTGGGTGTTGTCGGGTAGGTCGCCGGAGGCGTTGCGGGATCAGGCGGTGCGGTTGCTGGCTCTGGTGGAGGAGGCCGGGCCTCGGTCGCTGGATCTTGGTTTTTCGTTGGCGACGGGTCGGTCGCTGTTTGAGCATCGTGCGGTGGTGCTGGTGGGTGATCGGGCGGATGCGGTACGGGCGTTGTCGGCGCTGGCGTCCGGTGAGCCGGATCCGTTGGCGGTGTCGGGTGCGGTGCTCGGTGGTAAGTCGGCGGTGCTGTTCTCGGGTCAAGGTTCGCAGCGGCTCGGTATGGGCCGGGAGTTGTACGAGCGGTTCCGCGTCTTCGCCGAGGCATTTGACTCTGTACTGGCGCTGCTGGAGGGGGAGTTGGGTGGTTCGCTGCGGGGTGTCATCTGGGGTGAGGATGCCGATCGTCTGAATGAGACCGGCTTTACTCAGCCGGCGCTCTTCGCCATCGAGGTGGCCTTGTTCCGGCTCGTCGAGTCGTGGGGTGTGCGGCCCGATTTTGTTGCCGGGCATTCGATCGGTGAGATCGCGGCGGCTCATGTGGCGGGTGTGTTCTCGCTGGAGGATGCGTGCCGTCTGGTGGTGGCGCGCGGTTCGCTGATGCAGGGGCTGCCGGCCGGTGGTGCGATGGTCGCGGTCCAGGCGACGGAGGACGAGGTCACCCTGTACCTCTCCGACCAGGTCTCCATCGCAGCCGTCAACGGCCCCTCCTCGGTCGTGCTTTCCGGTGCCGAGGACGCGGTCGTGGAGGCTGCGGCGGAACTCGAAACCCTCGGCCGCAAGACCAGCCGGCTGCGGGTCTCGCACGCTTTCCACTCGCCTCTGATGGATCCGATGCTGGATGACTTCCGGGCGGTTGCCGAGGGTCTGGCCTTCCAGTCGCCGTCGATTCCGCTGATCTCGAATGTGAGCGGTGCTCTCGCCTCGGCCGAGGAGCTGTGCTCGCCCGAGTACTGGGTACGCCATGTCCGCGAAGCCGTCCGGTTCGCCGAAGGCGTCCGCACCCTCACCGACCAGGGCGTGACCACCCTCCTGGAGCTGGGCCCGGACGGAGTACTCTCCGCCATGGCCCAGGAGTCCGCGCCCGAAGGGACGGTCACCGTACCGGTTCTGCGCAAGGGCAGGCCGGAGGAGCTGACCGCCCTCACCGCGCTGGCCCGGGCCCACGCACACGGTGTATCGGTCGACTGGGGCCAGTTCTTCGCCGGAACAGGCGCGCGACGCGTGGATCTGCCGACGTATGCCTTCCAGCACCAGTGGTTCTGGCCGGCCGGTCAGTCCGGCGGTGGCGTCGGTGCGGGTGATGTGCGCGCGGCCGGCCTCGGCTCCGCCGGGCATCCCCTGCTCGGCGCCGCAGTCGAACTGGCCGCCGGACAAGGCGTGTTGTTCACCGGACGGCTCTCCGTACAGTCCCATCCCTGGCTCGCAGACCACGCGGTCATGGACCGGATCCTGCTGCCCGGAACCGCCCTGCTCGAACTGGCCCTGCGCGTCGGCGACGAGGTCGGCGCCGACCGTGTAGAGGAACTGATTCTTGCCGCCCCGTTGGTCCTGCCCGAGCGCGGCGCCGTACAGGTGCAGGTAGCGGTGGGCAACCCCGATGAGTCGGACCGCCGCACGGTGGGCGTCTACTCGCGGCCCGAGGGCGCCGCCGACGCCCCCTGGGCCCAGCACGCCACCGGCACCCTCACCGGCAGTACCCACTCGTCGGACGTCGACTTCGATGCCGTGCAATGGCCTCCGAAGGGGGCCGAGGCGCTTGAACTCGACGGCTGCTACGAGCGGTTCGCGGAGATCGGGTTCTCGTACGGTCCGGTGTTCCAGGGGCTGCGGGCCGCCTGGCGACGCGACGGCGAGATCTTCGCCGAGGTGAGCCTCCCCGAGGGCACCGAGCCCGACGCGTTCGGTCTGCACCCGGCTCTGCTCGACTCCGCCCTCCACGCCTCCCTCCTCGCGGGCGAGAGCACGGAGAACAGCGGCGGCGGGCTGCCCTTCTCCTGGGAAGGCGTCTCGCTCCACGCGACCGGCGCCGCCTCGCTACGAGTGCGGATCACGCCCTCCGGCGGCAAGGACGCCGTGGCGATCGCCGTCGCGGACAGCTCCGGTGCGCCGGTCGCCACGGTCGACTCGCTGCTCGTACGGGCCGTGTCCAGCGAGCAGTTGAACCAGTCAGCGGGCACCGCCCACGACGCGCTGTTCGGGGTGGAGTGGATCACCGTACCGGCGGCTGTGGCCGTTCCCGAATCGGTCGCCCTGGTCGGGCCGGATCCTTTCGGGCTCGCCGAGACCGTCGTCGAGTCGGGGGTCTGGGCCGAGACGTACGACGATCTCGCCTCGCTCGCCGCGGCCACGGAAGGCGGCCCGGTACCGGATGCCGCGCTGGTGACCGTACGCGGTGACTCGGCGGCCGGTGCCATGCCCGGATCCGTACGGACGGCCCTGGACCGGACGCTGGAACAGGTGCGGCAGTGGTCGGCCGAGGAGCGGTTCGCCGGATCGCGCCTGGTGTTCGTCACCCGGGGCGCGGTGGCCGTAGACGGCGGAGGAGTGCCCGACCTGGCCGCCGCAGCGGTCTGGGGTCTGGTGCGCTCGGCGCAGTCCGAGCATCCGGGCAGCTTCGGCCTGCTGGATCTCGACCCGGCGACGCACCCGGCGACGCACCCCGCAGCGGATGCCGAAGCGGATACCGAAGCCTCCGGAGTCCCACGGGCCATCGGCTCCGACGAACCCCAACTCGCCCTCCGCGCAGGGCAGATCAAGGCCGCACGGCTCGACCGGATCTCCCGACCCGAGCCGGCCACGGCCGACGGACAGCCCGGCCCGGCCGGCGAAGACCCGTGGGAGCGCGGCGGCACCGTACTGATCACCGGCGGAACGGGCGGTCTGGGCGGAATCCTGGCCCGGCATCTCGTCGCCGACCGCGGCGTACGGCGTCTCCTTCTGCTCAGCCGCCGCGGCCCGGGCGCCGAAGGCGCCGCGCACCTCGTCGGCGCACTCGAAGAACTCGGTGCCGACGTCACACTCGCGGCCTGCGACGTCGCCGACCGCGCGGCCCTCGCCGAGGTGCTCGCCGCCGTGCCTGCCGAGCACCCGCTGACCGCCGTGGTGCATACCGCGGGAGTACTGGACGACGGCACCATCGGTTCACTGACGTCCGAGCAGCTCGACACCGTACTGCGGCCCAAGGCCGATGCCGCCTGGCATCTGCACGAACTGACCCGGGATCTCGACCTCGGCGCCTTCGTGGTCTTCTCCTCCGTGGCAGGCGTGTTCGGCGGCGCCGGACAGGCCAACTACGCCGCCGCCAACACCTTCCTGGACGCCCTGATGGAACACCGCAGGGCCGAAGGGCTGCCCGGCGTATCACTCGCCTGGGGCCCCTGGGAGCAGACAGGAGGGATGACCGGAAGCGTCACCGAGGCCGACATGGAACGGCTGGCGCGCTCGGGAATGCCACCGCTCTCCGCCGGCCAGGGCGTGGCGCTGTTCGACGCCGCGGTCACCGGCGCGCGGGCGCTGGTGGTACCCGTACGGCTGGATCTGGCGGCCCTGCGCGCGCGGGGCGACGTCCCTGCGCTGCTCCGGGGTCTCGTCCGCACCCCGTCCCGGCGGGCCGCGACAGCCGCTCCGCAGACGGCCGCGGAGCTCGCCCGGCGGCTGACCGGACTGCCCGACGAGGAGCGCCGCGAGGTGCTGCTCAAGCTGGTACGGGACCAGGCCGCTCTGGTGCTCGGCCACGCGGACGGTACGGCGATCGGCGCCACGCGCCAGTTCCAGGAACTGGGCTTCGACTCGCTGACGGCGGTGGACTTCCGGAACCGGTTGAACACCGCGACCGGACTGCGGCTGTCGGCCACCCTGCTGTTCGACTACCCCACGGCGGCCGATGTCGTCGGCCATCTCCACTCGCAGCTCGTCACGGAGGAGGTCACCGGAGCGGGCTCCGTACTCGCCACGCTCGACCAGTTGGAGAAGGCGATCGCCGAAATGACCGTCGACGCACAGGAGTTCAAGCATGTGGCCGGACGGATCGAGGTACTGAGGACCAAGTGGGCGGCGCTGCGGCAGGATTCGGCCGGCGGCACCGGTGAGTTCGATCTGGACACCGCCTCCGACGACGATGTGTTCGCTCTCCTCGACGACGAACTGGGCCTGTCCTGAAAGTGATACGGGTACCTGGCCGGATCGCGGTCCGGCCGGTACCCGTGCCCGGCACGGAGTGGGTTCTGGCACTGTGGAACGCGAAGAGACTAGGGAATCACCCACTGTCCGCCCTAGTGGAATGGGGTGGCCGCGCACGGGAGCGTGGTGGCCGTCGGCCGGAGTGCGCATGCCCGGCCACGCTGCCGTACGAGTCCGAACGTCGATGGCAGGGACCGCCGGCCGGTCCGGATCGCCTGCCCAGGTCTAGGAGGATGCGACACGATGACGACGTCCACGGAGGAGAGCCTGTGGGCACGGTGCTTTCATCCGGCACCCGAGAGCCCCAGACAGCTCTTCTGTTTCCCCCACGCGGGTGGCTCGGCGTCTTTCTACTTCCCGGTCTCCGCTCAACTGTCGTCCGTGGCCGAGGTGTTCTCGGTGCAGTACCCGGGGCGGCAGGACCGGCGCAAGGAGACCAGCCCCGACGACCTCAACACCATGGCCGACCAGGTCTACGCGGCGCTGCGCGAGCAGTTCCACGCCCGGCCGACCACCTTCTTCGGGCACAGCATGGGCGCCACGATCGCCTTCGAGGTCGCGCGGCGGTTCGAGGCCGACGGTGGTGAGCTGTCGCACCTCTTCGCCTCGGGGCGGCGCGCGCCGTCGCGCTTCCGCGACGAGAATGTGCACCGGCGCAGCGACGACGGGATCGTCGCGGAGCTGAAGCTGCTCTCCGGTACGAACACGGCACTCCTCGGTGACGAGGAGATCCTGCGCATGATCCTGCCGGCGATCCGCAGCGACTACCGGGCCATCGAGACCTACCGGTGCGAGCCCGGTACGGCCGTCCGCGCCCCCATCTCCGCGCTCACCGGCGACAGCGACCCGAAGACCACGCTGGACGAGGCCGAGGACTGGCGCGGGCACACCACAGGGGCGTTTGACCTGAAGGTGTTCCCCGGCGGGCACTTCTTCCTGGGCAGCCAGGCGCCCGCTGTGATCGCGCTGCTGCGCCAGCACCTCTCGTCCTCCGGCTGACCGGGCCCCGGGAACCACAACTCCTCCTCCCCCCCACCAACCGACATCCACCGCCCACCGGGACTCAGGACACCCGACACCCGACACCGGAGACCAGGGGACACGACAGACAGACACCGGACCACAGCGCAGGGCGCGCCGGAATCCCGCACACCGGAAGGGAGTTGCTCTTCCGGCGCGGTGTCCTGCCCCGAAAGCGACGGTGTTCACCGAAAGGTGTGCTGTCGTCTCCTGAACGACTTCTGGCGTCTGGGAGACGGTGGTGAGTGATCCAGTCCGCGCGGGGTAGTCCCCAGGCATCGATCGGTCGATGACCTGCTCAGCGCGCCCGGAGCCACCGGCGCCGGGGCTCCGGAGGCTCAAGGGGCAAACGGGATCCTGAGATCACGTACCCTCGCGTCCGGTCGATTGTTGTTCCTGTTGTGCGGGATGTCATCGACGAGTCATCGCGTCTGTTGTGTCCCCCGAGCTGCGAGGAGACCTTGATGCTGGACCAGGCCGATCTCAGGGGTTTGTCCAGCGCTCTGCTCGGCCGCGCCGAGGAGCTGCGGGTGCTGGCCCGCCATGCCGAGGCGGCGCGCGCCCGGCGCGCGGGACTGGTGCACCTGTCGGGGCCGGCCGGCATCGGCAAGACCAGTCTGCTCCGGGCGTTCCTGAAGAGCGACGCCTGCCGGAACATGGCCGTGCTGTACGGATCGTGCCGCCAGGTCGTCGGAGGCGCCGGATACGGCGGGGTGCGCGAGCTGTTCGGCTCCCTCGGCCTCAGCGGCGAGGACGCCAGGAACTCCCCCCTGCTGCGCGGGCTCGCCCGGCGCGCGCTGCCCGCGCTCACCTCGGGACCGGCCGACGAGGGGACACCCGGCGGCCCCGGTGTCTACCCCGTCCTGCACGGGCTCTACTGGCTCGTGGCGAACCTGATGGCGGACCGCCCGCTCGTTCTCGTGCTCGACGACGTCCAGTGGTGCGACGAACGTTCGCTCTGCTGGGTCGACTTCCTGCTCCGCCGCGCCGAGGGCCTGCCCCTGCTCGTCGTCCTCGCGCAGCGCGGCGAGGCCGAGCCCGTCGCACCCGTGGCCCTCGCCGACATCGTCGCCCAGCGCGGCCCCACCCTGCTCCGGCTGGCGCCGCTGGCCACGCGGGAGGTCGCCGAGATGGCCCGCCGGGTCTTCCCGGGACCGGTCGAACCGTGCTTCGTCGAGCGGGCCGCCACGGTCTCCGGCGGCAACCCCTTCACCCTCAGCCGGCTGCTGACCGAACTGCGCGCCGAAGGCGTCCAGCCCGACGAGAAGGGCGCGCGCAGACTCGCCGAGGTGGGCGGCCAGGTGGTCAGCCTGTCCGTCGGCGCGCTGCTCGACCGGCAGCCGCCGTGGGTCCGCGAGGTCGCCAGAGCCATCGCCGTCCTCGGCGAGGAGTCCCCGGAGCTGATCGCCACCCTGGCAGAGGTGCCGCCCTCGCTCGTGGCCGACGCGGTGCTCGTCCTGCGGCGCGCCGAGCTGATGGCGCCCGACCGGCCCGATCTGGTGCACGACATGGTCCGCTGCGCCGTCCTCGGACCCGCGGGCGCCGAAGCGGCGGCCGAGCTGCGGACCAGAGCGGCCCTGCTGCTGAGCGACGCCGGCCGGCCCGCCGAGGACGTCGCGGGCCAGCTCATGCTGCTGCCCGCGGTGAGCCAGCCCTGGATGCCGGGCGTGCTCCGCGAGGCCGCCGCCCAGGCCGAGAGCCGGGGCGCGCCGGAAGCCGCGGTGCGCTATCTGTACCGGGTGCTCGAAGTCGAGCCGCACAGCGTGCCCGTCCGTGTCCAGATGGCCACCTCGCTCGCGGAGATCAACCCGGCCGAGGCCCTCCGGCTGCTGGAGGAGGCGCTCGACCGGGTCGGCGACATCCGTACGAGAGCGGCGGTCGCCGTGCGGTACGGGATGACCTGCCTCGCCGTACAGCAGTCGCCGGCCGGGGCCCGGGTGCTGGAGGAGGTCCTGGAGGCGCTGGAGGCCGGTCTCGGACCGGAGCCCGATCCCGCCGATCGCGAGCTGCACACCCTGGTCGAATCGGTCCTGCTGATCATCGGGACCGACGAGAAGTCCACCGTCTCCGCGGCCCGGGAGCGGGCCGCGCGGCTGCCCGAACCGCCCGGTGACACCCCCGCCCAGCGGCAGATGCTCGCCATGATGTCCGTACTGAACGCGATGGAGGGCCGGTGCGCCGGGCGGACGGCCGAACAGGCCCGGCGCGCGCTGTCCTTCCCGGGCACCGGGCTGGAGAGCTGGTCGCTGATCTCCTCGTCGTTCGCGCTCAGTCTCGCCGACGAGGTGGGCGAGGCACTGGACGCGCTGGACGGACTGCTCCAGCACAGCCGGGCGACCGCCGCCGTCTGGACCTATGTGCTCGGGCTCTCCGCCCGTACGTTCATCCTGCACAGCGCGGGTGCCATTCCCGACGCGCTGGCCGACGCGCAGACGGCCATCGAGATCATCGGCGAGGAGCGGTGGGGCGACGGCGCAGTGATGCCGCAGGCCGCGCTCGCCACCGTCCTCGTCGACCGCGGCGAACCCCGGCGCGCCGAGGAACTGCTGCTCGGCATCAAACGGCCGGACCTGGACCGGTTCGTGCTCCAGTACCACTGGTATCTGATGGCCCGTGCCCGGGCCCGCCGGGCACTCGGCGACCGCGAGGCGGCGCTGGCGCTGTTCCTCGAATGCGGCGACTCGCTGGAGAAGTCCCGGTTCACCAACCCGTCGTTCCTGCCCTGGTGGGCGGAGGCCGTCCGGCTGCTCGTGAAGATGAACCGCGCCGACGAGGCGCGGGAGATCGTCGAGTACGGAAGCGAACTGGCCGAGCGCTGGGGCACCCCCCGCGCGCTCGGCCTCGCCGCCCTCTCCCGGGGAATGGTCACCCCCGGCGGGGCGGGCGTCGAACTGCTCACCGAATCGGTACGGCTCCTGGCGGAATCGCCCGCCCGGTCCACGCACGCCGACGCCGAATACCTGCTCGGCCGGGCCCTGCTGAAGACCGGCGACCAGCGCGGCGCCCGTGAGCGGCTGCGCGCCGCCACCGACCTCGCCCAGCGCTGCGGCGCGCTCGCTCTCGCAGGGGCCTCCCGCAAACTGCTGGTCACGGCAGGCGGCAGGATGCGGAAGATGAGTGCCTCGCCGCTGGACATGCTGACCGGAATGGAGCGCAGAGTGGCCGGCCTCGCCGCCGCGGGGGAGAGCAACCGCTCCATCGCGGAATCCCTCTTCGTGACCGTGAGAACCATCGAGACGCATCTCACGAGCGTCTACCGGAAGCTGGGCGTCAGCCGCCGGACCGAACTGGGCGCGGTGCTGCACACTCCGGACATCCCCGATGGACAACCGCCCGGTTGGGTACTCGAATCACGCTGGCGACGCTGAAGCGATCGGAGCGAGGCGGTGCGAGGGACTGGCCGGAACGACGAATGCCTGAGCACGCGGTCCACCGAGTGGACGCGCGCTCCGGGCGACCACAGCGAAGAACTCCCCCTGCTCGAACGGCGGTCCGAGCAGAAGACGCTCCAGTCGGTGCTCGTCGGGCTGTGCGGCGGACACGGGTCGGTCGTGACCCTCGGCGGCAAACCGGGCCACGGGCAGAACGCCCTGCTGGGCTGGGCCGCCCGGCTCGCCCACGAGACCGGGCTGCGGGTGCTGCGCGCACAAGCCACCCCGGCGGAGCGGGAGTTGTCGTACGGAGCGATCCTCCAGCTCATGACAGCGCTGTACGGATCGGCCCCGACGGAGGGCCTCGCGGCGCCGGACGGACCGGCTCCGGGGGACGAAGCGGCTCCGCCGGAGGCGGACGCCCCACCGGGCGGACGGACCCCGGAGAACGGCTGTGCTCCACCGGGCCCGGAGTCCCCGTCCGGCGGACCGACTCCACCGGGCCCGGAGACGCCGCCGGGCGGGCACACGTCGGCGGGCCTCCGGCCGGCCCCAGGACTCGACGGCCTCCTGAGCGCCGCGCGTACCGTACCGACGCTGGTGGTCGTCGAGGACACACAGTGGCTCGACCGCGCGTCCCTCAACTGGCTTGAGACGCTTGTCCGGCGGCTGACCCCGGACACCCCTCTCGTACTGATGGCGAGCGGCAGCGGCCTCGCCGCCCGGGGCCACGACTGGCTGCACAACCTCCCCCCGGCCCGTGTTCCCGCCAAGAACCTCGTCGTCCGCGGCCTCAGCGAGGGCGGTGTCGCCGCGGCGGTCAAGCTGGTCTGCGGCACCTCCGGCGATCCGCGCTTCACCCGCGCCGCCCGCATCGGCACCGCGGGCAATCCGGCCGTGCTGTACGAAGTGCTGAGGCGGTTCAGCAGCCATGGCCATGAACCGGTCGCGGCACGGCTGGCCGAGCTGAGGAGCATCACCGGCGCGGTCGCGGGCGACCTCATCGCCCGTACCCTGAGCGGGCTGCCCGCCGAACTGACCACGTTCCTCGGCGTCCTCGCCGTCTGCGGCGATCTGCTGCCCTTCTCGCTCGTCCCCACCCTGGCCGGGCTGGAGCCCGACTCCGGCCGGGACCTTCGCGCGACGCTGGAGTCCACCGGCCTTGTCAGCTCCGTGGGCATGAAGGTCCTGCTCTGCCCGGTGGTGAAGGCCCGGCTGCTGGAGGACATGCCGCCCGGTGAACGTGCCTCTCTGCGCTCCCGCGCCGCCGAACTGGCCCACCGCGCGTCCGTCAAGGACGAGGACCTCACCCGCGTCCTGCTCATGTCCCCGCCGCTGGGACTGCCCTGGGTCGTCCCCGCACTGCGCCGGGGCTTCGCCGCCGCCCTGCGCGCGGACCACCCCGAGCACGCCGCGGCCTGTCTGGCCCGGGCGCTGCGCGAACCGCTGGAGCCGGACGAGCGCGCCCGGCTGACCCTGGAACTCGCCGCCGTCGAAGCCGTCTCCGTACCCGACGCCGCGGACCGCAGACTCGGCGAACTCGTCAGAGGGGGCGGACTCCCCGCCGGACTGACCGCCCGCGCCGCCGATCTCGCCCTCGCCCGCGGCAACAGCGACGGAGTGCGCCGAGAGGTGGCAGCGGCCCTGCACGACGTCGGCGACGACGAACGGGAGGACCTGATCGCGCTGTTCTGGCTGGCCGACGAAGCCAGGGACGAGTCCGAGCCGATGGTGCCCGAGGTGCCCGCGCTCCGGGACCGTCCCGTACGGCCCGCCCAGGCGGCGGTACGGGCCTGGTGGCTCGCCGCGAGAGGCGAAGACCCGGAGACCGTACGGGAGTTGGCCCGCGCGGCCGTCGCCCGCAGCGGACCCGGGGCCGTGCCGGTCCTGCCCCGGCTGGCCGCCTGCAAGGCGCTGATCCTCACCGACGACTGGGCGGAGGCGGGTATCGAACTGGACGCCCTGCTCACCGCCGCCCGGCGTGACCACCTCCGGGCCGCGACCGCCCGGGTGCTCACCGTACGGGCAGGACTGCATCTGAACGCCGGCCGGCTCGACGCGGCCGCCCGGGACGCCGAGGCCGCCGAACGCGCACTGCCGACGGCGAGCCGTCACCCGCTGGTCGCACCCGAGCTGGTGTCGCTGCGGATCGTCATCGCCCTGGAGTCGGGGCACCACGAACGGGCGAGGTCGCTGGCCGAACTGCCGCTGCCCGCCGGGGCCGAGGACGGTGTGGCGTGGTCCGGGCTGCTGCTCGCCAGGGCGCGGCTGGCCGCCGCGGACGAACGCTGGACCGAGGTCCTGGAACTGTCCAAGGAGAGCGGCCGGCTGCTGCTGCGCCGGGGGTGGCACAACCCCGCGCTGCTGCCCTGGCGCGCGTCGGCCGCCGAGGCCTGCCAGTTCCTCGGCGACCGCGAGGAGGCGACCAGGCTGAGCTTCTCGGAGCTGGCGGCGGCCCGCCGCTGGGGTACGGCGAGCGCGCTCGGCCTGGCCGAGCTGTGGGCCGGGCCGCTGACGGGCACGGGCGGCAGGCCGGTGGCCGGGGCCCGCTCGGCGGCCCTCCTGCTGCGGGACTCACCGGCCCGGCTGGCCCATCTCTGGGCGCTCGCCCGGCTCGCCGGCGCCGAACTGGACGAGGGCGACCGGCAGGCCGCCGCCCGTACCGCCGCCGAACTGTCGGCCTTCACCGCCGCCCACCCGTCGAGCCGACTCGCCATGTCGCTGCGCCATTTCGTCGAGCGGCTGGAGAAGCCGGTACGGCCGTCGCAGCCAGCGCCGCCCCGGGGCTGGACGACCCTCACGCCCGCCGAGCAGCGCACGGCGACCCTCGCCGGGCGCGGGCACGGCAACCGGGAGATCGCCGAACTGCTGTCGGTGAGCAGACGCACGGTGGAGCTGCGGCTGAGCAATACGTACCGCAAGCTGCGTATCACCGGCCGTGAGGAACTGTGCGAGTTGGTGACGACCATGGAAGGACGGCCGGCGGATGCTTCTTGAGCGGGAGACCGAACTCGCGCGTGTGAGCGCCGCCCTGAGAGCCGCCCGCGAGGGCACGTCGGCGTCGATACTGCTGTCGGGACCGCTCGGTATCGGGCGGTCCGCGCTGCTGCGGCGGCTGCCCGCCCTGTGCGAGGGCGAGGACGTACGGGTACTGCGCGCCAACGCGGCGCCGATGGAGGAGGACTTCGCGTTCGGGGTGGTGCGGCAGCTCTTCGACAGCGCGGCCGCGGGTGCCCCGGACGGCGACGGTACGCACTGGGCGCGGGAAGCCGCCTGCGTCAGCGGGATGTTCACCGCCGACGGCTCCGTCGACGACTTCGGCGAGGGCATCGGTCAGGGCGTCGGTGAGGGAAATACCGACGGCGGCGGCGACGGCTCCGGTCGTGGTGACGGCGGGCCCGCCACGTCCGAGGTGATCCTGCACGGTCCCCGGTCGCTGACGGCCGGGCTCGGCGAGAACGCCCGGCTGCTCATCCTCGTCGACGATCTGCAATGGGTAGACACGCCCTCGTTGCGCTGGCTCGCCCACCTCGTCAAACGGCTGCACGGCCTGCGCGCCGTCCTCGTCTGCGCACTCCGCGACGGAGAGCCCAGGACCCGCCACCCCCTCGTCCGCGAGATCGCCCACGCCGCCACCCGCGTACTGCGTCCCGAACCGCTGTCCCTCGACGCCACCAGAACCCTCGTCCGCGCACGCCACGGCCGCCCGGCGCACGAGGAGTACGCGCGCGCCTGCCACGAAGCCTCCGGTGGCAACCCGCTGTTCCTGATGTCGGTGTTACGGGGCACGGTGGCCCGGGGGCTGACACCGACCGCGGACCACTCCGGCCAAGTGCGCGCCCTGCGGCCCGCGGAGCTGCGGGAGCGGCTGGCCAGCCATCTGCGTACCCAGGCACCGGCCGTACGGAAACTCGCCGCGGCGATCGCGGCCTTCGGCGACCACGCCGACCCCGCTCTCGTCGCCCAGCTCGCCGGACTCGACGAGACCGGCTTCGGCGCCGCGCGCCGCGCGCTCCACGAGACCGGACTGCTCACCGGCGGGCGCGAGCCGCGCTTCACCCACCGCGTCGTGAGGGACGCCGTCGAATCCTCCATGACCCCGGCCGAACGCGAGCGTTCGCACGCCGCCGCGGCCGACCTGCTCTACCGCAGCGGCCGTCCGGCCGAACAGGTCGCCGCCCATCTCATGGCGGCCACCGGCCCGGGACGCCCCTGGACGGTGCCGATGCTGCGGTCCGCGGCCGACACCGCGGTGCGCCGGGGCGCGCCCGAGACCGCGGCCCGCTATCTGCGCCGCGCGCTGCTCGCCCACCGCACCCAGGACGCGGGCCGGGCCCGGCTGCTGATCGATCTGGCCACCGTGGAGCGGGGATTCGACCCCGGCGCCTGCGAACGCCATATCGTCCAGGCGGTGCCGCTGCTGGCCACCCCCAGGGACCGGGCCGCCGCCGCACTGCGGATCCCGCCGACCCTGCTGGGCGCCGTGCCCCCGGCGACCGACGCTCTGCTGCGCGCGGCAGCCGCCGAACTCGGCGCGCCCGCGTCCCTGGACGAACCGACCCGCGAACTGGCCCTGCGGCTGGAGGCCCGGCTGCGGCACCACGGCCACGAGAATCCCGGCGAACTGGCCTCGGCGGCCGAACGACTGAGGGACATGGGCGACGAGCCGCCCCTCGGCTCGGCCGCCGAACGCGAACTCGTCGGCACGCTGCTCTGCGCGGGCACCCTCACCGGCCGCCTCACCGCCGTCTGGGCGGCCCGTACGGCCAACCGCGTCCTGGAGCGCGAACCCGCCACCTCCGCCGGCGCGTACACCGGACTGCCACTGGTCGTGATCACCCTCTTCGCCGCTGAATCGATTCGGGGCGTCACCTCCTGGCTGTCCAGCGAGCAGCAGACCCGCCGCCAGAACACCACCGGCGCCGACGGCGTACTCCTCTTCGCCGAACGGGCGATGGCCCTGGCCATACAGGGCAGGCCCGCGCAGGCGCGCGAATACGCCGAGCGCGCCCTGGGACTGGACGGCGCCGAATGGCGTGAGCCCGCCATCCTCGTCCTCAGCGCGGTCGCACTCGAACTGCGCGACCCGGCGTTCAGCGAACGGATCCTGGACCGGGCCCACGACCGCAGGCCCGCGGGCCTCGCCCTGACCGCGGCTCTCCAGATCCTCCAGGCGTCCGTGGACGCCCAGCGCGGCCACCGGGCCAAGGCTCTGGAGAGCGTGCTGGCCTGTGGCCGGCGGCTGGAGACCTCGGGCTGGCGGAACTCGGCGCTCTTCCCCTGGCGCCCCCAGGCGATCGGCCTCCACCACCGGCTCGGCGACTCGGCCTCCGCGCTGCGACTGGCCGAGGAGGAGCACACCTGGACCGCGGCCTGGGGAGCGCCCACCGGACTCGGCCGCGCCCTGCGCCTCAAGGGCTGGCTCCACGGCAGCGAGGGTGTCCCGCTGCTGCGCGAGGCCGTCGGCGTACTGCGCGGCTCCACGCACAGCCTCGAACTCGCCAGAACCCTGGTGCTGTTGGGCCGCAGGCTCGGCAGCGGCCCGGAAGCGGAGTCCGCGCTGCGCGAGGCGGGCGCCCTCGCCGCGGCCTCCGGCGCCCCCTGGCTGGTCGAGCAGGCCGAGCACGGCCTCGGCACGCCCCCTCCGCCGCCCAGGACCGCCGTGCTCACCCGCAGTGAGCGGCGGGTCGTCTCCCTCGTCGGCCGCGGCCTCACCAATCAGGAAATTGCGGGTGAACTGGGTGTGAGTTCACGGGCGGTCGAGAAACATCTTACGAATTCCTATCGGAAACTTGGCATCTCGGGACGGCATGAGCTGGCGGATGCGCTCCCGGCGTAGCGTGCGAACACATTTGTGTTAACGGCGTGCTACGGACAGTGTGACCTCTGCGACGACTGCGCCCGCTGGTTCGGGCCGCCCGCGCCGGGCAAACCTCAGGAGAACCTCAAAGGAGGCTCATTTGAGGGATGCACGCCCTGTCGGCCCCGCCCGGCATGCCGGGATTTTCCCGTCCCGCGTCGCCGTCATTGCGGACCGAACCTCCCCCGCGTTCGACCACAGCTTTAGCACGATGAGCAGGGGAGCTTGTTGACGGGCGAGTGCGAAGTTATCTAGTCTCAATTCGGTAAATCGATAACCGGTCAATCAGTACGCGTAGGCCGGATGCCGCTTTATTCGACGCATAGCGTCACTGTCAATTTCCAGAGAACCGGGGGACCCGAAAGGATGGCGGTCTCGTGGCGATTGCTGCACTTGCAGACTCGGCGCAGCTCCACCCCAGCGAACTACCCGACCAGGACGGGCACGGAGGCGCCCAGCAGTTCGACCAGCCGGGGCTCTGTATGGCCTCGCTCGACCCGGCTCTGACCATCCAGCAGGCGAACCAGGAGTTCTTCCGCCGGTTCGGCGACTCCTCGTCCGACCTGTGCGGACGCAGCTTCCGTGAGCTGGTCCACCCCAGTGTGCAGCAGCCGCTGATGAGACAGTTCTCCCGGCTGGTCGAAGGCAAACGGCAGCGGTTCGCCTCACATGTGGTGGCCCTGGGCCCGGAGGACTCCGCGTTCGCAGGCACCCTGACGGCCGCGGCCGTAAGCGGGGAGAGCCCCGACGTGGCCGCGATCCTGGTGCTGATGCGCTCGTCGCAGGACTCGGCCGACGCGGGTGTGCTGACCAGCCAGAAGAAGATCCTCACCGAGATCGACGCCCGGATCCTCGAAGGCATAGCGGCGGGTCTGTCGACCATTCCGCTGGCCTCACGGCTCTATCTCAGCCGGCAGGGTGTCGAATACCACGTCACCGGTCTGCTCCGGAAGCTGAGGGTTCCCAACCGGGCCGCCCTGGTCTCCCGCGCGTACTCGATGGGCGTTCTCAACGTCGGTACCTGGCCGCCCAAGGTTGTCGAGGACTTCATCAAGTGATATGGCCGGTCCGCCGGACCGTAGGGACTGGCCCGGCGCGAAAGGCTCCGCCCGCACAGAACTGTGGACCCCCACCGGGGCACCGCTGCTCTGTGCGGGCTTCCGCGTTTTCGCGGGACCCGGCGGGCGGGATCGCGGGCTTATTGGCGCAGACCTATCCGTACGCCTGCCCGTTTTTGGCCACTCGTTGCCTGTTCGCGCGATCATGGAGCCCACCGCAATTGCGCTCCGAACGCCGGGTTTCCGGTTATGAATTCGAACAAATTGACCGCCGTGTGGTTTTACTCACCTGGCCGTGTGGTTTTACTGCCCGATTCGACCGGCGATTTCTGATAGGGCGCCGACGGGCCGGTTCCGTGAGCCGGGAACCGTGATCCGGTGTGCGATGCACGCAGATATGTTTCCCTGACACGGCGCACGACCGGCCTTTCCCGTACATTGCCCGGTATTCCGGCCGGTGACAGCAGAATCCGGACGGACGGTAACCGCGGCCTCCGGGGCCGGGCGGCCCCGGACGGGTCCACGGTCAGTCCTGGACGGCCTGGTAGAGACCGCGGCCGGCGCGATGGGCCCGCGACGAGCCGACAAGACGGTCGAGGGTGCTCCGTACGGCGTTGATACTGCCCGGACTGTCGTCCCGGCCCAGCACCTGCGCCACATCACGGGCCCGGACCGGGGTGTCGCCCGCGTCGGCCAGGACCGTGAGGATCTGCTCGGTCAGACCCCCGGCGGGCTGGTCCGCCGTACCGGTGTCCGCGACCGCCTTCTTCGCCGTGCGCCGCTTCCGCTCCTTCGGCGCGTCCTCGGGCGCGGCGTCCTCCGCCGCCTTCCGTCCCGCACGGGCCCGTGGAATTCTCGGCCGCACAGGTGCTTCCTCGGTGTCCGTACCGTCGGTGTCCGTACCGGCTTCCGAGTCCGCCTCCCCGTCGGGCGCCTCGGCCGACGGCTCCGCGGGCTCCGCGGCCGGGGTGTCGCTCTCCGCCGGTGTCACGGCCTCGGCCGCCTCGGACGCGGCACCTTCCGTCACCTGGGGAGCGAGTGACAACGCCTGCAAGGCGCTCAGCGCGGCACGCACCGAGTCCAGGCGTTCGGTGACGGTCGCCAGTTCCGTCTGAAGTGTCCGCTGTTGTGCTTCCAGCTTGGGGAGTTCGCCCAGGAGGAGAGCTGTGGTCGTCTCGATGCTGCCCGGCACGCCGGATACGGATGTCATGGTGTCGCCCTTTCGTTCCGGGTCACCACTTGACCCGTCGGTGACCGCTGTACAGCAGCCTAGGGCGTGTCGTGTTGGGTCGGTCAACACGCGGCCCACTGTCGTTGTCGCCGGGTCAAGGCGAAATGCGGACATCCCCGGTGGCTCAACGGCATCGCGGACGGAAAACGCTGCTGATACGGCATGACACCGGATCCAGGTCCGATGACACCGAAGGTCCGTGCCCGGTGTTTTCGCTAGTGTTTTCGTACCGTCCGCAAGTCACGGTGGGGCGCGCCCAGTTCGGCCCTGAGCCGGGCAGTGTCCAGCGGTTCGTGGCACCGCCCGGCGACCGGGTGTTTTCCTGCCCCCGGCCGCCGCCACCCCGTACCGAGGTGCTCGGGAGGTCACTCCTCCTCCGAGCCCTCGTCCTCCCCCTCGCCCTCGAAGGCGTCACCCAGCGGTCGACCTCGGTGTTCCATTCCATGTGCGGGACGTTGTGCGCGTACCGGGACGGCGGGGGCAGCTCCGTGTGCGGGGACCTCCGGCGGTTATACGGGGCCGGAGGGCGCGGTCGGTGCCGGGACGGCCAGGGCGAGGTTTCCGGATGGCGAGTTGGTGATGTGCAGCTCTGCAGGTGGTCCACCGTGGTGCCGTGCCGGGCTCGTCGGAGGACGGGAGTTCGGCAGCAGCCGATTCGGGAGCGGCCGATTCGGTCGGGGGCAGCTGGGCGGAGAGGAGTCCGGTGGAGGGCAGTTCGGTCGAGAGCGCCGTCAGCAGTCCGGCGACCATCTCCCCGGCGCTCCGCACACCCGGCATCCCGAGACCGCTGTCCTCGTCCTCCGGAAGCTCGGCGAGCACCCGCAGTTCGCACAGCGGATCGGTCAGCAGGAGCAGCCACTCGGCCGCCTCCTGGTCCAGTGGCCCAGCCACTGGACCACCGTCGGCCGCGCGCGTTCCGTCGACTCCGGGGATGGACCTGCCTCCGGCGCCGAGAGCGGCGCCATGCGTGCCGCCCCAGTAGCAGGGGACGAACGAGGCGTCCGGGAAGCGTTTGGCGAGTGCCGTGGTGATCAGCGTGGACAACTGGTCGTAGCGCTTGCGGCGCACACCGGTTCCATGGACGAAAATGAAACGCACGCCGACAAGCCCCCCGATCTTCACTGCCAGTCAGAAAATGAGGATAGTCCGTGAACGGCCCGCGGGCAGACGCTTGCGGTTTTGCCCGTACGGTACGAGTGCCGTGCCACGGGCCCCAGTTGGGTCAACAGGTGCCGGGTCGCGCGTACACCGTGATCCGGGCCTCCGTCACCGTACGGCCCGCACACTCCTCGAAGTGGTCCCGCAGTGTCTCGCGCTTGACGACCTCCCCCTCGGCCTCCTCCAGCGGCTGCCCGGGCAGATCGTGCACGGCGACGATCCGCCGGGCGGCCAGGACGCGGGCCCTGATCCGGCCGGGGGTGAACTCCGTACCGTGCAAGGTGTCCGAGGCGACCGGGGAACGCTCCAGCGCGAGATCCGACAGCCCCCGGAACTCCTCGGGCCGCGCCAGCGTCCACACCCGCCGCCGGGCCGGCATGAAGAGCAGACCGTCCCCGGGCCGCCCCGCCTCCCGTACCGCCCGTGCCACCGCGACGGCGTCGTTCAGGCGGCTCTGCGGAGTCCGCAGATACGCGCCCACCGGGAACAGCGCGGCCAGCGCCGCCCCCGCTGCCGCCACGGTCACCGACACGCGCAGCGCCCGGGGGCGGTCGGCCTCGCGCCAGATCCGGTCGAGCGCAGCGCCGACGAGCAGGGCGAGGCCGATGGTGTACGAGAGCACATAGCGGTCCACATACAGCGGCCGCACGGGGATCAGCAGGATGAGCAGCGCGGTCGGCAGGACCAGCAGGGAGAGCGCGAGCGTCCGCAGCGCGACCGCCCCCCGCTGCCCCGCATCGGACAGCACCGCATCGGACAGCACCGCATCGGACCGCATCCCATTGGACCGCACCGCACCGGAGGACCGCCCCGCGCCCGCGGACCCCGCGGGCCCCAGAACCCGCGCGCACAGCAGCCCCACCAGCGCCGCGATCACCCACTGCGCCGTCTGCCAGGGGTCGGGAAAGCCGATCCAGTCGACCTGTCCGGACTGCGTGGCACTGAAGGCCGCGAGCGGAAGCACCCCGGCGATCACACTCCCCGCGGCGATGCCCCAGCCGCGGATCACCGCGTGCGGCAGCCCGGACCGGAACACCGCCGCCCCGTGCGCCAGCAAGGTCAGGACCGCCAGCTCATGGAGCAGACAGGCGGTCAGCAGAAGGGCGGCGTACGCGGTCCAGCGGAGCTTTCCCGGCCGGGCCGACGCGGCCGGGAGCAGACAGGTCGCCCAGGCGATCAGTATGCACACCAGCGCGTACGAACGCCCCTCCTGCGCATACCGCTGCACCGCCGGGATCAGCGGAAAGACCAGACCGGCCAGCACGCCGGCGCGGGGCCCGGCGAGATTCCGCCCGAGCAGGGTGACCGCCACGGCGGCCACGGCCACCGCGACGACGGACGGCAGCCGCAGGACCGCCTCCCCGCCGTCCCGGAGCGCGAACACCCCGTGCATCAGCAGGTAGTAGAGACCGTGCACGGCGTCGGCGTGCCCCAGCGTCCGCAGGATCTGCGGAACGTCGCGGTGCGCCATCTCGTACGTGACCGCCTCGTCCGCCCAGAGCGTGCCCCGGCGCCGGATCCCCCACAGCCCGAGGACCAGCGCGAGGGTGAACGGCGCGACGGCGAGGGCGAGCGCGACCCGCGACGGCTCGCTTCGCGGCAGCGCGCCGGGCACCGCCTCCCGGCCCGGTTCCACTGGTAGGGACACAGGTCGACCATGCGTGCCGTGCCCGGTGTCCGCGAGCAGGGGACGGCCAATGGGTGGCGCCGGTCCCGCCCGGAGAGCCGCCGGAGCCCCGAACCGGCCCTGCCGGCACCGCTGTTCGTCGGACCTCGGCCGAACGGCGGCCGGGCCCCGGTCGGCCACCGGCCGTCGGCCCGCCGAACGGATCCGTCCGGACGTGAAGAACCCTGGCATCTCTTGTCGTGGACATGGCGGGATCGCTACGGTGTGCCGGGCCGTGCCATCCCGGCGCGGCCCGTTCACCACGCCCTGCGCCGGCCGCCCCCCACGCGTGCGCCACGGGAACCCCCTGCGTGCGTCACCGGGAGGGCGTTCGCCCGGCCCGGAACGCGAGAGGTATCCGATGCGCCAGAGACGTCAGCTCCACCGTTCACTGACCGGAGCCCTGTCCGCACTCGTCTGTCTGGGGCTGGCGGTGACCGCGCCACCGGCCGGGGCCGCCGACACCCAAAAATCCACGCGCGTAGCGTCCGACGCCACGCCCGCCCCCGTCACCTGGAACGCGGGTCTCTCCCGCGTCGACGCCGACGATGTCAACGTCCGCTACACGCACGGCGCGCTCCGCGTGGAGCAGCGCGGCTTCCGCCCCGCAGCCGAAGGCGGCGACGCGGGATACGGCTCGCAGGTGCTCGCGCCCAGGACGCTCGACAGCCCCGTCAACCGGGTCGAGGCGCGGCTCTCCGCCGACGTCCCCTCCGGAGCGCGCGTGGCCGTCGACGTCCGTGGGCGTGCCGAGGACGGCTCCTGGACCGAGTGGCGCGAAACCGCCGCCGACGGGGCCGCGGTGACCCTGCCCCGTACCGTCACCGCTGTCCAGGCCCGGATCACCCTCTGGGACACCGAAGGACTGATACGGGTCCGTGGCCTGCGGCTGACCGCCGACCGGGGCCCCGAGCCGCGTACGCCCCGCGCCGCCGCCGCGTTCAGCGCCCGGGTCTTCGCCACCCGCGAGGGGCTCGTCGGCAGGACCACCGCCAACGGCCATGTCATCCAGCCGAACGACCACTTCGTGGCGCTGCCCTCGCGCCGCGGCCTCTCGCCCAACGGCAGCGGCCAGTACTCCGTGCAGGTCTGCGGCCCCGCCCGCTGCGAGACCGCGCCCGTCTGGGACGTCGGCCCGTGGAACACCCGGGACGACTACTGGAACCCCTCCTCGGTACGGGAGAGCTTCAAGGACCTGCCGCAGGGCAAGCCCGAGGCGCAGGCCGCGTACGAGAACGGCTACAACGGCGGACTCGACGGCTCGGGACGGCGGGTGCTCAACCCGGCCGGCATCGACCTGGCCGACGGCACCTTCGCCAATGTCGGCCTGCGGGACAACGGATGGGTGACCGTCACCTACCTCTGGACCGGCCCGCAGACGGGCAAGTCCTTCCCCACCTGGGGCACCGACGTACGCATCAGGCAGCAGGCCACGACGGCGTCCCCCGAGGTGGCACGGCTCGCCGGGCCCACCCAGGTCAACGTCAGGTGCCAGGTCCACGGGCAGCGGATCACGGTCGACGGCATCACCAATGACGCCTGGTCCTATCTGCCGGACTACGGCGGCTACATCACCAACATCTACATCGATGTCCCCGAGCAGTGGCTGCCGGGCGTCCCCCAGTGCTGACCCGGCCGAGCAGTCCGTACACCGCCGCGCACCGGCGCGCCCCCGCACACCGCCACGGAAAAGGAGCACTCCCCATGCGTACGCGTTCCCGACGGCTGCTGACCGTCCTCGCCGCCGTGCTCCTGGCACTCGTCGGCCTCACCGCCGCCCCTGCCCAGGCGCGTCCCGGGCCTGGCGCGGACATCGCGCTCGCGGCCCCGAACTTCAAGGCGCCCTACCCGTGCGGGCAGCGGTGGACCCTCAGCCACCACTCCGCCGAGGTGCGCCGGGCCCTGGACTTCGTACGCGCCGACGGCGGCGCGACCGCCGGAACCCCGGTCCTGGCCTCCGCCGCCGGCACCGCGACCCGGATGTCCCAGCCCAGCGGCGCCGGAAACTACATCGTCATCGACCACGGCGGCGGCTGGACCACCTACTACTTCCACCTGGCGTCCTACTCGGTGCCCAGCGGCGCCGTCGTCGCCCAGGGCCAGCAGATCGGTGTCACCGGCTCCACCGGCAACTCCACCGGGGCACACATCCACTACGAGCAGCTCCTGAACGGCGTGGGCCAGAACATCGTCATCAACGGGGCGGGCCTGCCGTACCCCTCGCAGTACAACCAGTCGTACCTGACCAGTGACAACGGCTGCGGCGGGGGCGGCGGGAGCAACTTCCGCACCTGGGGTACGGACATCAGGGTCAGGGCCGACGCCTATCTGACCTCGCCGGTCGTCACCGTCCTCGCGGGACCGACCAATGTCGTGGTGCTCTGCCAGAAGCAGGGCAGCACCGTCACCGCCGAGGGCTACACCAACAACTGGTGGAGCAAGCTCCGTGACCAGGGCGGCTACATCTCCAACATCTACATCGACCACCCGGCCGCACAGTTGCCGGGCGTGCCCGTCTGCTGACGGCTTCCGGACGGTACCGGTACGACAGGCGGTACCGGTACGACAGGGCCCCCGCCCCGAGGGGACACTCCGGGGCGGGGGCAGTCATTCGCACACTCCGCGGCGTACAGGACTTCGGAGGAACGGGACTCCGGCGGAACCGGAACGGGACTCCTACGCGGGGAACCCGGCGCTCCGCCACGTCTCGCCGTCCGCCGTGACGGCCAGCAGCTCGTACCCGTCCTGGGACGCGATCCACGACCGCGCCAGATCGCCCATCGCGAAGGCGGCCGTGGCGAAAGCGTCCGCCTGGGCGAGCCGGGCGCCCGCCACCGTGGCCGACAGCAGCTCCGACGCCGGCAGGCCCGTACGCGGATCGATGATGTGGCCGCTCCGCTCCGCCGAACCCGAGGTCGCCACCGCCAGATCCTGGCCATGGACCACCGCGATGAGCTGATCCCGGTACACCGGGTGGGCGATACCGACCCGCCAGGCCACGCCCGGCGCTGTCTCGCCCCGGAGCTGGAGATCGCCTCCGGCGTCGATGTACGTATTGCGCGCCCCGGCCTCGTACAGCATCCGCGAGGCGTGTTCCACCGCCCATCCCGTGACCACACCGGACGGATCGAGCCGGCCGGACGCGGTGGCGGTGAAGAACCCGTTCGTGTCCCGGGTCGCCACATCGCAGAGCGCGAGGACCTCCGCCACCATGTCCGGACACTCCTCCAGGGTCGTCTCACCGTGCGCGAGCCGGTTGATGGTGCTGTCGGCGCGGTGCGTGGAGAAGACCGCGTCCACTTCGTGCAGCCAGAGCACCGCGTCCGTGAGCGCCCGCCCCACCTGCTGGGTGACGGGGTCATGGATGTCGAAGGAGAACACCGTCCCCATGGCGTGCTCGAAGTGGCGCAGACCCGGATGAGGACTCTGCTTGCTCTGCGGGTCCTGTTGGGTGATCACCGCGTTTCCCTCTCTTGGCGAGGCATGGTGCCGTTTAGTGGCGTAAGTCACACCGTCGCAAGCCGACCTCTGAGGAACCTCTGAAGACGCGGGAGCCGGCCCCGCGCGCCGCCACGCCGGTGACGCGGGGGCCTGCCTGCCGGTGTCGGTGATCGGGGCGAGGGAAGCTGGAACCACCATGCACAGTGACGCCTATGACGCGAGCTCCGCCGCCTCTCCCGCCCTGAGCAGGCCCGACGGCACTCCGGTGCGGGTCCTGGTCGTCGACGACGAGCCCGACCTGACCGAGGTCCTCGGCGCGGCGCTCCGCTACGAACAGTGGGAGGTACGGAGCGCGGGTGACGGCGCCTCGGCGGTCCGTATCGCCGGTACGTTCCGCCCCGACGCGGTCGTGCTCGACTGGATGCTTCCCGACATGAACGGCCTGCGGGTCCTGCGTGAGCTGCGGGCCGTCCTGCCGGACGTCTGTGTGCTCTTCCTGACCGCCCGCGACACCGTGGAGGAGCGGATCAGGGGCATCACCGCAGGCGGCGACGACTATGTGACCAAGCCCTTCAGCCTGGAGGAGGTGCTGGCCCGGCTGCGCGGACTGCTGCGCAGGGCCGGTATGGCCCGGGAGCCGGGCGGCGACCGGCTGGAGGTGGGGGATCTGGTGATGGACGAGGACGCCCGCGAGGTCAGCAGGGCGGGCGTCCCGGTGGAACTGTCCCGTACCGAGTTCGAACTGCTGCGCTTCCTGATGCGCAACCCGCGCCGGGTGCTGTCCAAGGACCAGATCCTGGACCGGGTCTGGTCGTACGACTTCGGCGGCCAGGCGCATGTCGTCGAGCTGTACATCAGCTACCTGCGCAAGAAGATCGACGCCGGCCGCACCCCGCTGATCCACACGGTGCGCGGGGTCGGTTACGTACTGAAGCCGGACGCGTGAGCGGCGTGGACCCCGTCGGACCCACGAGTCCTCCGGGCACCATGGGCCGCGCGGCCCGGGCGGTCCGCGCGACGCGCGCCCTGCTCGACCGGCTGCCGCTGCCGCGCACCCTCAAGGCCCGGCTGACCATCGGGCTGCTGGCGCTGCTCGCCCTCGCCTGCCTCGCCGTGGGGCTGATCACCGTCACGGCGCTCGAAAGGTTTCTGCTCAACAAACTGGACCGCCAACTGATCGCGGCCGACGGCCGGTTCGCGGAGAGCCTGGAGCACGAGGCGCACCCGGATGCGCAGTATGTCGCCGACACCCGGGGCCAGGCGGAGGGCACCTTCGGCGCCCGGCTGCTGTTCGGCGTCGTGACCCAGGCGTCCATGGTGCACGGCGAGACGCATGTGCCGGTGCCGGTCACCCCCGCCGACCGGGCCGCGCTCGCCGCCGTGCCCCGCGACGGCAAGGGCCACACCATCCATCTCTCCGCCCTCGGCGACTACCGCATGGTCTCCGAGGGGGGCGACGAGGGCGACACACTCCTCACCGGGCTGCCGTTCGCCCGCGTCATGGACACCGTGCACCGGCTGGAAGCCGTGGAGACGGCCGTCTTCGCCGCCGCGCTGCTGATCACCGGGGTGCTGGGGGCGCTGCTGGTACGGCTGTCCCTGCGGCCCCTCAGCCGGGTAGCCGCGACCGCCACCGAGGTGACCCGGCTGCCCCTGGCCAGCGGCGAGGTCGCCATGCCGCCCCCGGTGCCGGACACCGACACCCGTACCGAGGTCGGCAGGGTCGGTGCCGCGCTCAACCGGATGCTCGGCCATGTCGGCGACGCCCTCTCCCGCCGCCACGCCAGCGAGGAGCGGCTGCGCCACTTCGCGGCCGACGCCAGCCACGAACTGCGCACGCCCGTCGCCACCGTGCGCGCCCACGCGGAACTCGCCCTGCGCCATCCCGGGGCCGTGCCCGACGACGTCCTGCACGCCCTGGAGCGCATCCACTACGAGAGCGAACGGATGAGCGGTCTGGTCGACGATCTCCTGCTGCTGGCCCGCCTCGACGCGGGACGTCCGCTGGGGCGCGGCACCGTCGACCTCACCCGGCTCGCCCTTGACGCCGTCAGCGACGCGCGCGCCGCCTCGCCGGACCACCGCTGGCTGCTGGAACTGCCCCGGGAACCGGTGACCGTCACGGGCGACGATCACCGCCTCTACCAGGTCGTGGCGAACCTCCTGGGCAACGCGGGTACGCACACCCCGCCGGACACCACCGTGACCCTGGGTATCGCTGCCGCCGGGGCCTTCGCCGAACTCACCGTGACGGACACCGGACCCGGCATCCCCGAGGAATTCCAGTCGGAGGTCTTCCAGCGGTTCAGCCGCGCCGACCAGGCGAGGCAGCGGACCGCCGGGGGCACCGGCCTTGGCCTTGCGATCGTCGCCGCGGTGGTCGCCGCCCACGGCGGCACGGTGGAGGTGACCAGCCGTCCCGGACGCACGGCCTTCGTGGTACGGCTGCCGCTCCCCGGGCCGGATGCGGAGACCGGGGACGCCGGCCCGTAATGTTGCACGCTGTGCCGGACGAGTGACGGCACGGATGGACGACCATGCCTCCGCGGGGGAGGCCGGAGCGAAGGTGGTACGGGGCATGATGCCGGTCAAGAAGGCGGTCTCGGCGTGCAGTTGACGATTCTCGGCGGCGGCGGCTTCCGGGTGCCGCTGGTGTACGGCGCGCTCCTCACCGACCGTGGAGAGGGCCGTGTCACCCGGGTCACCCTCCACGACCTCGACCCCGCCCGGCTCTCGGCCGTCGCCCGGGTCCTGGCCGAACAGGCCGCGGGCATCCCCGACGCCCCCGAGGTCACGGCCACCACCGATCTCGACGAGGCGCTGCGCGGCGCCGACTTCGTCTTCTCGGCGATCCGCGTCGGAGGGCTCGAAGGGCGCGCGGCCGACGAGCGGGTCGCCCTGGAGCTGGGCGTCCTGGGCCAGGAGACGGTCGGCGCGGGCGGCATCGCGTACGGACTGCGGACCGTGCCCGTCGCCGTGGACATCGCGCGGCGCGTGGCCCGGCTCGCCCCCGACGCCTGGGTCATCAACTTCACCAACCCGGCCGGTCTGGTCACCGAGGCGATGTCCCACCACCTCGGCGACCGCGTCATCGGCATCTGCGACTCGCCCGTGGGCCTCGCCCGCCGCGTCGCCCGGATCCTCGGAGCCGACCCGGACCGGGCCTCGGCGGACTATGTGGGCCTCAACCACCTGGGCTGGCTGCGCGGACTGCGGGTCGACGGACGCGACGAACTCCCGCGTCTGCTCGCGGACCCCGAGGCCCTGGGCTCCTTCGAGGAGGGCAGGCTCTTCGGCCCCGAGTGGCTCATGTCCCTCGGCGCGATCCCCAACGAGTATCTGCACTACTACTACTTCAACCGGGAGACGGTCCGCGCCTACCAGGAGGCCGAGCAGACCCGCGGCGCGTTCCTCCGCGACCAGCAGGCCCGCTTCTACGACGAGATGGCTCTGCCGGACACCCCCGCCCTGGCGGCCTGGGACCGTACCCGCGCCGAACGGGAAGCGACGTACATGGCGGAGAACCGGGACGCGGCGGGCGTCGGCGAACGGGACGCCGACGACCTGGAGTCCGGCGGCTACGAGAAGGTCGCCCTCGCCCTGATGCGTGCCATCGCCCGCGACGAACGCACCACGCTGATCCTCAATGTCCGCAACCGCACCACCCTGCGGGTGCTCGACGAGGATGCGGTCATCGAGGTGCCCTGCCTGGTGGACGCCAACGGCGCCCACCCGCTCTCCGTCGCGCCCCTGCCCGGCCACGCCACCGGACTGGTGTGCGCCGTCAAGGCCGTCGAACGCGAGGTCCTCGCCGCCGCCGGGAGCGGCTCCCGCGCCACCGCCGCGAAGGCGTTCGCGCTGCACCCGCTGGTGGACTCGGTGACCGTGGCACACCGCCTGGTCGAGGGCTACACGAGCGTCCACCCCGGCCTCGCGTATCTGAAGCGGCCCTAGGGCGTGTCTTCAAAGTCCCGTCTGCCCGACGACGCCTGGCACGCACGCTCGCCGCGTTGTCGGGATCATCCAAGTACGTCCAGTACGAGGATGACCCTCCGCCTTGCGATCGCACGCACCAGACGCCGTCGGCCCCGCCCTTCGGGCGGACGACGCTACTTTGAAGACACGCCCTAGGGCCTCTCGTTTGGATCTTGCTGGGCTCTCCAGCCAGATCCAAACGAAAGACCCTAGGCGCCCGCGGGGCCACGGAGCGGAGATGCGGGCGGTACCGGCCCGCGGGGAGAATGGGAGGGCGGCGGACCCGGGGGAGTCCGGCGAGCGCATGGGAGGAGCACGCCATGAACCGCGCCAGCGAGAGCCCGGCCCACGCATCGCACCTTCCGCCCGGGGAACGCAGGGACCACCGGGACCACCTCGACCACTGGCCCCACCTCACGCCCCGCGAACGCGCCGACCGCGGCAGGGCCGCCCGTAAACAGGTGCCCCGGTCCAGCCACGCAGGATTCGCCCCGGACATGGGCCGCCCCGACCCCCTCAAGATCATCGAGGAGCAGTCCGCCGCCCGCGTCCCCGAACTCGTCCCCATCCGCTACGGCCGGATGGCGGAGTCACCGTTCCGCTTCTACCGGGGCGCCGCCGCGATCATGGCCGGCGACCTGGCCACCACCCCCTCCTCCGGCCTCACCGCGCAGCTCTGCGGAGACGCGCATCTGCTGAACTTCCGGCTGCTCGCCTCCCCGGAGCGGCGCCTCGTCTTCGACATCAACGACTTCGACGAAACACTTCCCGGCCCCTGGGAGTGGGACGTCAAACGCCTCGCCACCAGCCTGGTGATCGCCGGGCGGGAGAACGGCTTCCCGGAGCGGGACCGCGCGGGAATCGTCGGCGCCGCCGTACGGTCGTACCGCACGCACATGCGGACCTACGCCGGCATGGGCAACCTCGACGTCTGGTACGCCCGCGGCGACGCCGAGGAGCTGCGGGCGGTGACGGACACCCAGCTCGGCAAGCGGGGCCGCGGCCAGTTCACCAGGGCCATGACCAAGGCCCGCGGCAGGGACAACCTCAAGGCCTTCGCGAAGCTCACCTGCCTGGTCGACGGCGAGCGCAGGTTCGCCCCCGATCCGCCGCTGGTCGTACGGCTCGACGACATGCTCCCGGGCACCGGACGGGACATCCTCGCGGGCGAGCTGCGCGACCTCGTCAACCGGTACGGGCGGAGCCTGTCCTCGGACCGCAGACACCTCCTGCACGGATACCGCGTGGCCGACATGGCCCGCAAGGTCGTCGGCGTGGGCAGCGTCGGAACGCGCTGCTGGATCCTGCTGCTGCTCGGCAAGGACGACGAGGACCCGCTGATCCTCCAGGCCAAGGAGGCCGACCGGTCGGTGCTCGCCGAGCACGTCGCCCCGAGCGCCTACGACAACCAGGGACACCGCGTGGTCGCGGGACAGCGCCTGATGCAGGCCGTCGGCGACATCTTCCTGGGCTGGGACCGGGTGTACGGGCTCGACGACCGGCGCAGGGACTTCTATGTGCGCCAGTTGCACGACTGGAAGGGCATCGCCGAGCCGCAGGGCATGCTGCCCCGGGGGATGCGCGTGTTCGGCGGACTCTGCGGTGCCACCCTCGCCCGCGCCCATGCCCGCTCCGGGGACCGGATCGCCATCGCCGCCTACCTCGGCTCCGGTGACACCTTCGACCGCGCGCTCGCCGCGTTCGCGGAGAGCTACGCCGATCTGAACGAGGCCGACCACCGCGTGCTGACGGACGCGGTGAAGTCCGGCCGGCTGCCCGCACAGGCCGCGTGAGCGCCTCGGCCGCCCGAGTATGAGCCCCGGCAGCGGCGGTGACCGTTTGCCTCGTACACGTACCCGCCGCACGCTGGACATATGGCTTCTCCCGCGTCCACCGCCCGCACCGCGCCCGTCCCGGACACCCTTGGTGCCTGGGCCGTCGAGACGCCAGGCCCGATCGCCACAGGCCCGCTGGTCCATCTCCGCCGCAGAACACCCGTCCCCGGCCCGGGCGACCTGCTCGTACGGATCGAGGCCTGCGGTGTGTGCCGTACGGACCTGCATCTCGCCGAGGGCGACCTGGCCCCGCACCACCCCTCCACCGTCCCCGGCCACGAGATCGTCGGCCGGGTGATCGCCGTCGGCGACGCCGTCACCTCGTACCGCACCGGCGACCGGGTCGGCGGTGCCTGGCTGCGAGGCACCTGCGGGACCTGCCGCTACTGCCGTTCGGGCCGCGAGAACCTCTGCCCCTGGTCCGTCTACACCGGCTGGGACGCCGACGGCGGCTTCGCCGATCTGACCCTGATCCCCGAGGCCTTCGCCTACCGGCTGCCGGTGTCCCGGGACCCCGCCCTCCTCGCGCCCCTCCTCTGCGCCGGGATCATCGGCTACCGGTCGCTGCGCCGCAGCGCGCTGCCCGAGGGAGGCCGTCTCGGACTGTACGGATTCGGCGCCTCCGCCCATCTCGCCGCCCAGGTCGCCATCGCCGAGGGCGCCACCGTCCATGTGCTGACCCGGTCGCCGCAGGCCCGTGAACTCGCCCTGGAACTGGGCGCCGCCTCGGCCGCCGACGCCTACGACCGGCCTCCCGAGCCGCTGGACTCGGCGATCCTGTTCGCCCCGGTCGGCGATCTCGTACCGGTGGCGATGGAGGCCCTGGACCGCTCCGGCACCCTCGCCATCGCCGGAATCCACCTCACCGACATCCCGGGGCTGAACTACGAGCGCCATCTCTTCCAGGAGCGGAATCTGCGCAGCGTCACCTCCAACACCCGTCAGGACGGCCGTGGCTTCCTGGCGCTGGCCGATCGCATCGGCATCCGGGTCACCACCACCCCGTACCCGCTGAGCCGTGCCGACCGGGCGCTCGCGGACCTGGCGGCCGACCGTGTCCAGGGCGCCGCCGTCCTCGTACCCGGCTGACGTAAGGGGGCCGCTGTACGGGACGGAGCGCCCGCCTCATCCGCCGGGCAGCTCCAGCCAGCGGGTCGCGCCCGGCGCGACCGTCGACACCCGGCCGCCCAGCACCACCCGTACCGGCTCCCCGTCCGGCGCCGGCACCCCGATCCGTACCCGCCCCGTCCGGATCCGCAGGTCCACGTCCCAGTGGTTCCGGTACCGGATGCCCACCCGGAACTTGGAGAGCTGCGGCAGCGGCGCCGGATCCAGCCACAGCGCGTTCTCCCGGGTCTCCAGACCGGTCAGTCCGCGCTGCACGAAGTCCAGGGTCCCCGCCATCGCGCCCAGATGGATGCCCTCCGCCGTGGTGCCGCCCTGCACGTCCGCGACATCCCCGGTCAGCGCCTCCCTTGCATACGTCCACGCCTCGTCCCGGTGGATCCGCGCCAGCACCCACGCGTGCACCAGCGCGCTCAGCGTGGAGCCATGGCTCGTACGACGCTCGTAGTACTCGACGGTGGTACGCCAGAAGTCGTCGTCGAGCCGGTGGCCCAGCCGCCGGAAGAGACCGGACAGCTCGCCGGGCGAGAACAGATAGCCCAGCATCAGCACATCGGCCTGCTTGGACACCTGGTAGCGGTTGACCGTGTCGCCCTCGGCCTCCAGGATCCGGTCCAGCCGCCGGATGTCGCCGTACCGCCTCCGGTACGCCGCCCAGTCCAGCTCGGCCAGCCTGCCGTACCCCGCGAACTGGCTGATGACACCGCGGTGGAACGGCACATGGAGCCTGCGCGAGATGTCCTCCCAGCGGTCCGTCTCCTGCCGGTCGAGCTGGAGCCGTTCGAAGAGCCGGCGGCGCCGCGAGGCGGGCAGCGCCCGGCACAGCTCACGGGCCCGCGCCAGCACCCAGGCCGCGGTGACATTCGTATAGGCGTTGTCGTCGAGCCCCGGCGCGGTCGCCCCCGGATAGGCGTCGTGGTACTCGTCGGGGCCCATGACACCGCGGATCCGGTACCGCTCCAGCGCCGGGTCCCACTCCGCGATCGCCGCCCAGAACCGGGCGATCTGGAGCAGTGTCTCCGCGCCTTTCGTGTGCAGGAACTCCAGATCGCCACTGGCCTGGCAGTACTGCCACACGTTGTACGCGACCGCCGAGCCGACATGGTGCTGGAGGCGGGAATGGTCGGCCACCCAGCGGCCGGAGCGCGGATTGAGATGCAGCTCCTGGCTCTCCTCGCGCCCGTCGCTGCCGCTCTGCCACGGGAACATCGCCCCCACCCGGCCCGCCTCCCGCGCCGCGCGGCAGGCCGCGGGCAGCCGCCGGTGGCGGTAGCCCAGCAGCGCCCGGGAGACCTCGGGGAAGTGCAGATTCAGATACGGCAGGACGAACAGCTCGTCCCAGAAGACATGCCCGCGGTACGCCTCGCCGTGCAGCCCCCGCGCGGGCACCCCCACATCCAGCTCGGCCGTGTGCGGGGAGAGCGTCTGGAGGACATGGAAGAGGTGCAGGCGCAGGATCCGGCCCGCCTCGCCCGGTACGTCCAGCGTCGACCTGCGCCAGATGTCCTCCCAGGCACGCTGGTGCGAGGCGAGCAGCCGCGAGAAGCCGGGCGCCCGCAGCGCCCCCTCGACGGCGGCGGTCAGCGGATCGCTGATCGCCGGGTCGCGCGAGGTGTACAGCGCGACCGTCTTGTCGACGGTCACCGTCTCGCCCGGCGCCATCGGGACCGTCAGCCTCTGGAAGGCCCGCCGGGCCGTCAGCCGGGTACGCGGCCGGCCCGCCGCGACGCCCCCGCGCGAGGCCCGGGTGCGCGCGGCGAGCGCCACCCCGATTCCGGAGTTGACGGTCAGGCAGCGCAGCCAGAGGGTGTCGCCGTGCTCCAAGCCGGTGTGCCAGTGGGCGAGATGACGGTTCGCGAGATCGCCGTAACGTTCCACCCCCGCGTTGCGCACATCGCCGTCGAGCCCCGACTCCACCTCGACGCTCCCCGCCCACCCCTCGGCCGTGAACGCCGTGCGCTGCGCGGCGAGATGCGGCTCTCCCATGTGCACCAGCCGGCACTGCTCCACCGTCAGCCGCCGCCCGGCGCCGTCCTCGTACACCGAACCGCGGACGAGGGTGCCCTGCCGCAGATCCAGGGTCCGCCGGTGCTCGACCAGCCCGGCGCCGTCGGGCGACAGCCACGGACCCGGCTCCCCGCCCTCGGGGATCACCCGGTACCGCAGCGGCAGCCAGTCGGGGAGATTGACCAGGTCCTCGTTCTCGATCCGGCGTCCGGCCACCGTGGACACCAGCCGGTTGTAGCAGCCCGCCACATAGGTGCCCGGGTAGTGCGCGGGACCCGAGGAGGTCTCGGAGGCCGCGCCCCGGGTGGCGAAATAGCCGTTGCCCAGCGTGCACAGCGCCTCGCGCAGCCGCTCCGATTCCGGGTCGTACCCCTCGTACGTCCAGGTCCAGGCACGCATGGTCAGTCCCCGCCCGCGGTCAGCAGCTCGCCGGGGTCCCCGACCACCGCGTCGGCGCCGTGCCGCCGCAGATCGGCCGCGCTCGTCGGCCCCGCCGTACGGTCCACACCGATCACCAGGCCGAAGCCGCCGCGCCTGCCCGCCTCCACCCCGGCCAGCGCGTCCTCCACGACCGCCGCGTCCCGCGCCGCCACGCCGAGACGGTGCGCGGCTTCGAGGAAGAGCGCCGGATCCGGCTTGCCGGGCAGACCGAGCCGCGCGGCCTCCCTGCCGTCCACCACCGCCCGCAGCAGACCGAGCACACCGGCCGTGTCGAGCAGCTCGGTCGCGTGCCGGGACGCCGACACGGCCGCGCACGGCACCGCCGCGTCACGCAGCGCCTTCAGCAGACGTACGGTCCCGGGCCAGACCGCGACCCCGTCGGTCCGCAGCCGTGCGGTGAACAGCTCCTCCTTGCGGGCCGCGACCGCCCGCACCGTACCCGTGCCCGGCGGGTCGTCCGGTGCGCCGAGAGGCAGGGACAGCCCGCGCGCGGCCAGGAACGCCGCCGCCCCGTCCTCGCGGGAGCGGCCGTCGACATGGCGGCGGTACTCCTCCACCGCGTCGAACGGCGGGGCCGCCCCCGCGACGGCCAGAGCGGCGTCGAACGCGCCCTTCCAGGCCGCCGCGTGGAGCCGGGCGGTATCGGTGATCACCCCGTCGGTGTCGAGGACCACGGCCCGCACGGAGCGCAGCAGCGGTGCCGGGAACGGCGCACCGGCCATGGACCGTCCCTTCGTGGAAGTACCAGGCGTCGCGAGCCGGACAGGGCCGAGGGCGTGTTGCGAAAGTAGCGCCGTCCGCCCGGAGGGCGGGGCCTGCGGCGTCCGGTGCGTGCGATCGCAAGGCGGAGGATCGCCCGCGTACTGGACGTACTCAGGCGACTCCGACAACGCCGCGAGCGTGCGTGCCGGGTGTCGCGGGCCAGGCGGGACTTTCGCGACACGCCCTCGTCCCATGGCACCACGACTTCCCGTCACAGGCGCGTCGTGGGATAGATCTCGCTGTCCACCGGAAGCGGCTGCCAGGTCCAGTCGGTCACCTCGGGCAGATCCGTACCGTGCTCCCGGATCCAGGCCTGGTGCCGGAACCGGGCGTCCTCCATCGCCTGCCGCGCGTGGGTGGCGCGCACCGCCAGCCCAGGGACCCGGTCGATGACATCCATGACCAGCCGGTAGCGGTCCAGGTTGTTGCGGACCACCATGTCGAACGGCGTTGTGGTGGTGCCCGACTCCTCGTAGCCGCGCACATGCAGATTCCCGTGGCCGGTGTGGCGGTAGGCGAGACGGTGGATCAGCCAGGGATAGCCGTGGTACGCGAAGATCACCGGCTTGTCGCGGGTGAACAGCGCGTCGTACTGGCTGTCGGACAGACCGTGCGGATGCCGGCTCTCCGGCAGCAGCCGGGCCAGATCCACCACATTGACCACCCGGACCGCGAGCCGCGGCAGATGGCGCCGGATCAGCAGCGCGGCGGCCAGCACCTCCTGGGTCGGCACATCGCCCGCGCAGGCCAGCACCACGTCCGGCTCCTCGCCCTCGCGCTCGGTGCCCGCCCAGGACCACACTCCCGCGCCCCGTGCGCAGTGGGCGCGCGCCTCGTCCAGGGTGAGCCAGTCGTAGCAGGGCTGCTTCCCCGCGACGACGACATTGACGTAGTCCCGGCTGCGCAGCACATGGTCGGCCACGCAGAGCAGGGAGTTGGTGTCCGGCGGCAGATAGACCCGTACGACCTCGGGCGCCTTGTTCAGCACATGGTCGATGAAACCGGGGTCCTGGTGGGAGAAGCCGTTGTGGTCCTGGCGCCATACGTGCGAGGTGAGCAGATAGTTGAACGAGGCGATCGGGCGCCGCCAGGGCAGCCCGCGGGACACCTTCAGCCACTTGATGTGCTGGTTGACCATCGAGTCGACGATATGCACGAAGGCCTCGTAGCAGGAGAACAGCCCGTGCCTGCCGGTGAGGAGATAGCCCTCCAGCCAGCCCTGGCAGGTGTGTTCGGAGAGGATCTCCATGACCCGGCCGTGCCGGTCGAGATGCTCGTCGACACTCAGCGTCCCCGCCTGCCACGCCTTGCCCGACGCCTTGTAGAGGCCCTGGAGCCGGTTGGACGCCGTCTCGTCCGGGCCCACCACCCGGAAGTCGCGGCGCCCGCTGGTCGCCTCCATGACAGCTTCGAGCACATCGCCCAGCACCCGCGTCGGCTCGTGCAGGGTGACACCGGGCCGGTCGACCTTCACCGCGTACGGTTCGAGCTCCGGCACGGGCAGATCGCGCAGCAGCAGACCGCCGTTGGCGTACGGAGTGGCGCCGAGCCGCAGTGTGCCCTCGGGGACACAGGCGAGGACCTGGGGGCGGGGCCGCCCATGGCCGTCGAAGAGTTCCTCAGGGCGGTACGAGCGCAGCCACGCCTCCAGTTGCCGCAGATGCTCCGGGTTCTCGCGGACGCCCGCGAGCGGCACCTGATGGGCGCGCCAGGTCCCCTCGACCGGCAGTCCGTCCACGGTGGCGGGCCCGGTCCATCCCTTCGGCGTCCGCAGGACGATCACCGGCCAGCGGGCCCGCCCGGTGGCGCCCTCCTCCCTGGCCGTGCGCTGGATCAGCGCGATCCGGTCCAGCGCGGTGTCCATCGCGCGGGCCATGTCCCGGTGCACCGTGTCCGGATCGTCGCCGCCGACATGCAGCACCTCATGGCCGTAACCGCGCAGCAGCTCGTCCAGCTCCGCCTCGGGGATACGGGCGAGCACAGCCGGATTGGCGATCTTGTAGCCGTTGAGATGGAGGATCGGCAGCACCGCGCCGTCGTGCACCGGGTCGAGGAACTTGTTCGAGTGCCAGGACGCGGCCAGCGGTCCGGTCTCCGCCTCGCCGTCGCCGATCACACACGCCACCAGCAGATCCGGATGGTCGAACGCGGCGCCGTAGGCATGGGAGAGGGAGTAGCCCAGCTCGCCGCCCTCATGGATCGAGCCGGGCGTCTCGGGCGCCACATGGCTGGGCACCCCGCCGGGGAAGGAGAACTGGCGGAAGAGCCGGGCCATGCCCTCCCGGTCCCTGCTGACGTCCGGGTATACCTCCGAATAGCTGCCTTCCAGCCAGGAGTTGGCCAGGACCGCCGGGCCGCCGTGGCCCGGCCCCCAGACACAGACGGTGTCCCCGCGCCGCGCCTTGATGACCCGGTTGAGATGGGTGTGGACGAGATTCAGTCCGGGGGCGGTGCCCCAGTGGCCCAGCAGCCGGGGTTTGATGTGTTCGGGGCGTAGCGGCTCGGTCAGCAGCGGATTGCCCATGAGATAGATCTGGCCGGCCGCCAGATAGTTGGCGGCACGCCAGTGGGCCACCAGGGCGGCCAGTTCCTCGTCGGTGACGGCGGCCGCCGCGCCGTCCGTGGGCTCGGTCGTTGGGGTGGCCGTGGTCCGTTCCGACGTACTCGCCTCGCGCATGGCTCTCCTCCGCGGCTGGTCGATGTCCCGGCCAGCCTTGTTGCGGGCGAGCGGCGCCCGCTAGGGCCGTTCGGGCAACGGGCCAGGCCCGAACGGGTGATGCCGGTCGGGCCGGCCGCCTCGGCGCCGGTCTTCCGCGGATGCGGTGGGCGGGGTCAGGGACAGCGGTAGGTGATGTGGGTGACCGCCGTGTGCCGGGAGGGTTCGGTGATCCGCAGCTCGGCCGTGGCGCGGTACTCGCCCCGGCCCCGGAAGGTCCACAACAGACGCAGCCGCGTCTCGCCCTGGCCCTGTGCCAGCTTCTCGTGCAGCGTGCCGGAGGAGGTGCCGTCGCTGCGTATCCAGCGGTAAGTGAGGGTGCCGGGGCGGCCGTTGGTCCGCACGGTGGCGACGATGTCCGACGTGCCGTCACACTCCGGCCCGCGTGCGGCGGTCCGTACGGTCACGTCCCGCACGGCGAGGGCGGGCCCGTACCGCTGCCAGGCGAGATACAGCAGTACGGCGAGCAGGACCGCGGCGGCGAGCGCGTACCGGCGCAGGCCTCCGGCGCGGCGTTCGGGCTGGCGCCGCGGTTCCGCGGGCTGTCCGGGCGGGCTGCCGGCCCAGAGGGCCGCGGTGGTGTTCGCGTGGTGACGGTTCCGTACGGCGGCGGTCACCCCCGGTCCGAAGCGGAGGATCTCCCCCTCGATCCGGTCGGGCGCCGGCACGGGTGCGGCCGACGGTGCGGGCACTGGATCCGGGGCCGGTTCGGAGGCGGGGCCGGCGTCGGAGTCAGGGCCCTGGAACCAGTGGCTGCCGAGCACGGTCGCGCTGTACGTATCGGCTGCGGAGCCCGATCCGGCCCCGGCCCCGATCTCGGCCCCGGTCGCCGGTTCGGGGCGGATGTCCTCCGGCGGTCCGTCCGGGCGTCCGGGTTTTCCGCCGTCGTGGCCGTAGGGGATACGTGGATCGCTCATGAGATCGTGCACCGCCGGGTCAGGATCTGCTGAGAGGCGGCGCCGCTCGCGGCGGCCGGGTCCGTGGCCGCCTGCATGCCCCAGTAGCAGCCCTGCTGCCGGAAGGTGTGGTCGAGCGGGACCGAGTACTGCGTGGCGCCCTCGCGCCGGACGGTCTCCGCGCCGTCCTGGGCGCCGAGCTGACCGTATGCCTCGCCGGTGAACCAGGTGACGACGACGGTGATGGGACCGGTCCCGTCCGTGACGATCTCGACCGTGCCCGTGGCGCTCGCCGTACCCGTCTGCCGCAGACCCGTGACGGAAATGGCCTTCACCTGTACGGGCTGTTCCGTCGGAGCGGTGGTGCTGGGCGTGACCGAGGGGGTCGGCGTGGACGGGGCGGGTGTGGAG
>NZ_LATD01000240.1 GCF_000981895.1 Streptomyces odonnellii
GGTCTCGTGAGCTAGGAGATGTGGGTTCCAGAGGGGGTGAGGGAGGCCGGCGGCGAGGAGGGTGTCGCGGGCCTGGCCCTCGGCGATGGAGCGGGTGCCCGCTCGGAGTTCGTCGAGGACGGTGCGGACGGCCGGGTTGCGCAGGGCATGGGACGCGCGGAGTTCGGCGTGTAGGTCTTCCGGGTGGCAACTGCACATCTGGACCGTCGTCGCGAGGATCGCGCGTACCCGCTCGGTGGACGGTTCGTGAGCCGCGAAGTCGGACGCGGCGCGGACCGGGCGTACGCAAGGGATGCCGTCGACCAGCAGGGTCGGCGGCCAGCGGCTGGTGCGGTGCAGCCGTACGTACGCCCTGTCCCGCAGGCCGCGCCGCGTGCTGATCAGGACATCCGCATGGTCGGCCGCCGCGCCCCGTACTCCGTACAGCGTCAGCGCCGCCTCGCCGGTAAGGACAGCCCTCGTACCCGAGAGCGCGGTCGGCCCGGGGTCCGCGTAGAGGACCGCGGCAAGCAGGCGTTGGCGGAGGTTCGGCTCACCGGTCTGTATCAGGGCGACGCCGGGCAGCAAACGCTGCCAGGGGCCGGCCGGTCTGCACCGGGCGGCGACGGTGCTGGCGGCGTGGCCGGTGGCGCGCAACTGGCGGGTGGTCGCCAGGCGCTGTTGTGTACGGGACAGTTGGGCGATGGCCGGGTCGGCGGCGGTGGTTCGGGACATGGGGGTTCAGTGCCCACGCCACTCCGCGAACAGAACACGCGGCGGCGGCCTGTGACGATCTCTTGTGTCCTGAGTTGCGTTAGGACTTGTCTGCGGTCGGACATGCTTCGGAGACCGGATCCAGGGCATGCCTCGCTCTCCGATCTAGCGAGTCCTGTGTCCCACAAGGCGTACATAAGCTGCCCGTCGAGTAACTTCGGTCAACCGATAACCGTTCGGGACTGCAACAATGTGTGCCGAATCAGTCTCGGGCAACCATGAGTGTGGAGTTCTCGGGAGATAGGCGATTACCTGATCAACCACTCCCGCTGAAGTGATCGGGGACAGTTCATCGATCACTCCTGATAGCAAAACGGATCGCGCCCCCGTTTCACTGAGCGTTCTTACCAATTCAGCGGCATTGCCGTCCAGCGGTCTACGCGGAATCCGGAATACGTCGTTACCATGACTTCCCACCCTCCCTTCTTCGACACCTTTTTGGTCAATCACCAGATCGTGTGAGGATCGAAGTGCATTCATTTCTTCAAACGCGATGCCTTGCGCGGGACGAGGGCTCGGATTTCCGTCTGCATCCGCTTCATAGATCCACGTGATGAAGGGGCGATCACCTTGCAGAGAGGCTCGCCAAGGACCCAGAACCAGAAGCGCCTCATCTTCAAGAAAGCCATGCTCGACTTCCACACCTGCTCTTTTCAGGAGTGCAGCTCCGCCCTCTCCGCGCGACGTTGGATCCATTACCGCAATGAGCACTCTAGCTACGTTCGCATTAATTAGGGCTTCACGGCATGGTGGGGTACGTCCGTAGTGGTTGCATGGCTCCAGTGTTACAACGGCCGTTCCGCCCGTCGCCCGTTTGCCGGCGGCGGTAAGCGCATTGACTTCTGCGTGCGGCTCACCCTTGCGTACGTGATACCCTTCGCCAACGGTTCGCCCATCGCTGTCGAGAATTACGCAACCAACAGGCGGATTGGGGCTGGTCGAACCCAACCCTTGGGCGGAAATTGCGATAGCCCGACGCATTGCAGCCATCTCATACGCAGTCATGACGTCGGAAATCCACCCTCTTCTCTAATGGCGTCAAACAACTGAGACACCGCCTGCGAAGTGTGAACTTCTCCGAGCGAATTTACTGCGGAGACCGTCTCATGCATGGTACGCAATGACCCTGAACTACGCGCGACGCTCAGGGCAGAGGCGGCCTGCACTGCCGCCGAGTCGTACTCCCGTATTCCCGCATAGGCGAGTGCCAGACGAGCTTGCGCAAGACCCCGGTCTCGCTGGTAGGCGCCCGGAAGTTCGCTCAGTGCAGTTTCGAAGATCGGAACAGCGAGATCAGGGCGACCAAGGGTGAGCCAGCAATTAGCTCGCTGGATTTCGATGTAACTTGCGGTACAGAAGTCTCCATGCCCCATGCGCGCATCACCTTTGGTGTCCGGCGAGGCCGCAAATTTATGCGCTTCGTCCAGACGGTTATGACAAGAAACCTCATCAGCTTCCAATGCGTATCCATGCGCTTCTTGCTGCATAGCGGCTGCGCGCATGGGCGAGGTAAGAACAGACTCGTTTCGCTGGGCGGCTTGAGCGAGGCTCACAGTCTGTGCAGCGTTCTTCCTCGTAGTGGCCTGCTGACTCTTACGGAAAAGTGTCCAAGTAACCATGGCTTGGTCACCTGATTCATTCGCCCATTCCATGGCTTGACTCGTCCACTTTGCCGCACCCTGCATATCCGAGGAGTCTTCATTCAGCCATGCGGCAGATTCCGCGTACTTGGCTGAAAGTTTCAGTAGTTCAGAGCGCTGGGCACCCCTGGCGTACTCGAGAAGCGATTCGAGCACTGAAAGTTGCCGGCGAACTGAAGCGAGCGCGTGGCGCGGACCAAAAAGATTGTCGGCCTGAACGAGGGCGTGCCACATTTCTTGGAGATGCACTGTTGCTGCCTCGATTTGGGTCGCATCGAGTTTCGGGAGTTTCGGCAGTGCAGAGCCCAGGTTGGACGCATGACTCGATGCTGAAATCCGCGCCACGTCTGTTATTTGCAGTGCGGCACCAATCGCACCTGTGACCAGAGTTCGCCGACTGATGGGCACAACTTGTTTCCTCCCCTCAATCCATACAGAAACCAAGAGCACGTCAGGAAGGGCGTCTACGGAGGCGTTGTCCGCGATATCCAACGACGTATCCGGGCCGCTTGACCCAGGGTAGGTCAGAGTCTCGGATCGGTGGCTGCCATCCGGGGAACCCCTCTCCCAAGGCCGTTCAGGCACGTCCAGCATTTCCCCAGGAATGCCGAATCTATCGCAAATACGTTCGATTACGTCTGGTCCACGCACGCCGCGGACACCACGGATGATGTCGCTTACTCGCGAGCTCGTCATTTTGCCGACAGCGGCTGCCATGGCGGCGTGGCTGGAGCCTGTCCGCCTGTTGACAAGACGGAAGATCTCTCGAAAGTTCCGAGCGGCGCAGGCTTCCCGCATCGCCTCACTCCGCAGCAGTGTGTCGGGGATCGTCAGCGGATAGCCGCTGCGCCGTGTCTCGCGATCGTCCATGGGCCACCTAGCAGGGACGGAAGTGACTTCCCCCAGCGTATCCCCGGCCTACTGAGCGGGGATCCCCAAAGTCCCTTGTGGGGTTCCCCGTTTGGTGTTCCGGTCGCTCCCCGCCGCCTAGAAGCTCGTAAGACGAGCAACGCTCACACGGTGCTCGACAAGGACGCCCGCGACCGCACGAACGGACCGGGGGCGTGGTCTCAACTACAAGGAGTTGATGGCATGGTGAAGGTTATCGCTCAGTTCTTCGAGCCGTTCTTGCGGCACTTACTTCCAGCCGGGGGCGGCCAAGAGAGAAGCTCCGTTGTACTGCGGTGGAGTCCGCACCCAAGTTGTGTAGGGCTGGCGCGGGTGCAATTGCGGAAGATGTTGGCGGATTGGGGGCTGTCCGAGTTGGAAGACTCCGCGTCGCTCGTGCTGTCCGAACTACTCACCAATGCCGCCCGACACACCCGTGTCTCTCCGGGGCGCGAGATCGAGACGCGTTACCTGCCCCGGCCCGGGGCCGTACGTATCGAGGTGTACGACTCGTCGCCCTGCCGGCCCGAGTTGCGGGGCCTGGCCCTGGACTCCCTTGACGGCCGGGGCCTTGTCCTCGTAGCCGCTCTGGCCAACAACTGGGGAGTCGATGAACGGGATGACGGAGCGCCCGGGAAGGTCGTCTGGGCCGAGCTGTCTCTGCCACTCCGACTACCCGATGAGCGTGGTTGTTCGTGACTTCACCGGTGGGCAGGCATCCGGTCGTCCCGTACATCGCGTGCTGGTCCTCCGAGCATCAGCCGCCGGGTGCGTTGGTCGTGAGGGGTGGTGGCATCGCGTACGCCGACGAGGGGCCGTACGAGCGTGACGACATGGGCGTCCTGTGGAAGCGGATCGGGATCAGTCCGGGGAAGGGGCGTCCTGAGTTCGGGAACGTGCACTTCCTGCGACAGCGCCGGGCGATGCGGAAGCTGCTGTGCCAGGTCTGCGGCGGGCCGTCGGACCGTACCGACGACGGCACGCTGTGGGTCGTGGGCGAGGACGCGGACGAGCCGGAGCTGCACAAGCCCGGCTATGTCACCACGCATCCGCCGCTGTGCGTGCCGTGCGCGGTCATCTCGGTCGGGGCGTGCCCGCACTTACGCACGAGTTATGCGGCGCTGCGGGTGCGGACGTTCGTGCTGGCGGGGGTGCACGGAGCGCTGTACCAGCCGGGCGGGCTGTATCCCGTGGTGTACGACGCGGGCGGCGTGGCCTTCGAGAGCTGGCGCCTCGGCTGGGTACTCGCCAGCCAACTGATCATGGAACTCCTGGAGTTCACCGTCGTCGACCTGGACGCGGAACACGCCGCCTACCTCAAGCGGGCGAAAGCACGGCGGAACGTGTTCGGGGGCCGGTAGAACGAGCGGCTCCGGCGGGCGGGTCGTTAGGCTCGGGGGCATGGCAGTAGTAGCAGCATCGGCATCAGGAAGCGTTCCGGCGGGTGTGGTGGCCGCGGGTGGGCTCGTTGGCGGGTATGGGATCGCCCGGTGGACGAAGAAGCGGCCCCTTGGCGGGGTCGCCCTCGCAGCCGCAGGTGCGGTGGCCGCGCGGGAGTGGCAGCGTACCGGCGGGACCAAGGCCGCGGTCGGGCTGAGCGTCGCGTACGTCGCCGCCTTCGCCGGGTCGCATCCGCTGGCCAAGAAGATCGGGGCCTGGCCGGCTGTCTTCGCCGTGGCGGGCGGGGTCGCCGCCGCGTCGTGGGCCGTCACCCGGCGCGCCGACGGGTGACAGCAGCGGCCCTCCCCGCACGCCAGGCCGCGAACGGGTTGCCGTTCCGTTGAACAGACCCGGCCCGCGCTCCGTACTCAAGGGCGGCACCCCCCTGGTGGCTGGGCGCGTGGCCGGGCGACATCGTCCGTGGCGCGCGCCCAGCGCTCCACCCGGGCCCCGAGGCCGCGCACCCGGCGCTCCCGCCGCACACCTCCCGGCGACACGCCTGCCGCCCAGCGCTCCCCGCACGCAATCGCCCGGAGCCGCCCGCACGCGCACCCCCCCGCACGGCCCCGGCGCCCCCGGTTACGCGCCCAGCGCGTGCGCCACCGTATAGATCAGCAGCCCCGCCAGCGCGCCCACCACCGTGCCGTTGATCCGGATGAACTGGAGGTCGCGGCCGATGTGCGCCTCGATCTTGCGCGAGGTGTCGGCGGCGTCCCAGCTCCGTACGGTGTCCGAGATCAGGGACGTGATCTCGCTGCGGTACGTCGAGACGACATAGCCCGCCGCATCCTCGACCCACCCGTCCACCTTCCCCTGGAGCCTGCTGTCCGTCGTCAGCCGCGAGCCCAGGGAGAGAAGCGAGGCGCGGGCGCGCAGGCGCAGTTCGCTCCGGTCGTCCTCCGCCGCGGACATGATCATCGCGCGTACGGAGGCCCAGGCCGAGGCGATGATGTCCTGCACCTCGGGGCGCGCCAGCAGCTCCGACTTCAGCCGCTCGACCCTGGCCCGGGTCTCCGTGTCCGACTGGAGGTCCATGGCGAAGTCCCCGAGGAAACGGTCGATCGCGGCGCGCGCCGGATGGTCGGGCATGTCGCGCATCTCGGTGACGAAGCGCAGCAGCTCCTTGTAGACGCGGTCGCCGACCCGGCGGTCGACGAAGCGCGGGGTCCAGCCCGGCGCCCCGCCCTGGACCGCGTCCACGACCGAGTCGCCGTGCTCCACCAGCCAGTCGTGCGCGCGGGCGCAGATCAGGTCCACCGCGCGGTGGTGCGAGCCGTCCGCGACGATTCTCTCCAGGGTCTTGCCGATGCCCGGAGCGACCTCCGCCGCGTTGGCGCGGCGGGTGATCGCCTCGCCGACGATGGCCTGTACGTCGGAGTCCCGCAGGACCCGCAAGGCGCCGCGCAGCGCCGTGGACAGCTCGGCGGTGACACGGTCGGCGTGCGCCGGCGCGGCGAGCCAGGCACCGAGCCGGCCGCCGATGGCGAGGGCGCGCAGACGGGCCCGTACGACCTCGGCGGAGAGGAAGTTCTCACCCACGAACGAGCCCAGGGACGTGCCGAGCTGGTCCTTCTTGTTCGGGATGATCGCGGTGTGCGGGATGGGGATGCCGAGCGGGTGCCGGAACAGCGCCGTCACCGCGAACCAGTCCGCCAGCGCGCCCACCATGCCCGCCTCCGCCGCCGCGGCGACATAGCCGGTCCAGCCGCCCGCGCCGGAGTTCCTGGCCCAGGTGGCCAGGACGTAGATCACGGCGACGAGCAGCAGCAGACCGGTGGCGGTGGTCTTCATACGGCGGACGCCGCGCCGCTTCTCCTCGTCGGCGGCGGTGTACGAGAACGACCCCAGGGCGGCACCGAGGGGTGAGCGCTTCCCGGGCGAGGCGGGCGCACCGGAACCACCGGACGAACCGGACCCGCCGGACGAACGAGACCCGCCCGAGCCGGAACCGCCGGACGAACCGGACCCGGCCGAATCGCCGGAGCCGGCGGTACCACCGGACACGCCCGAGTCGCCGGACCCGGCGCCCGAATCCGGACCGTCCGCGCCTGACCCGCCGCCTATACCCGCGCCAGACCCGCCGCCCGTGCCCGACCCGCCCGAACCGGAATCACCGGACGCGCCCGCCGACCCGGACGAGCCTGTCGTACCGGACCCGCCGGACGTACCGGCCTCACCACCCTG
>NZ_LATD01000241.1 GCF_000981895.1 Streptomyces odonnellii
TGGGGCGTTTGGGACGTCGCTGGCGTCGAGGGGGAGACCGTAGCGGGGCTCGTTGCCCGGGAAGTGGACTGCTGGGCCGCGGCGGTGGCAGTGGCGGCGCTCGTGTGGCTGCTCGGTGTGAGGGCCTGGCTGTGGGCGGCGTTTGATGATTGCGAGGCAGCGGCGAGAGCACCGCCGACACTGCCGAGGACGGCGGCGGTCACGGCGACCATCAGATACAGGCGTGTGTGGTTGTTGCGCGCGGGCGGGGTGGGCCAGACGGGTTCGGTTTCAGGTGTCAGGTCCCAGTGCGCGCTGACGAGCTCGGATATCAGGGTGGGCTGCTGCTCACCGGATGTGAGGACGGCGGTTGCCTGGGCTGAGAGCAACTCGGTGCACTCACCCGCGAGTTCAGCGGCGCTCGGCCTGTCGGACGGGTCTTTGGACAGAGCCTTGGCCACCAGGGGCCGCAGGCTGGTCGGTATGCCGTCCAGGTCGGGCTCGGCTTGCATGACGCGGAAGGCCACCGCATCAGCGGCGCCGCCGCCGAAGGGGAGGCGGCCGGTTGCTGCGTAGGCGAGGAGGGCTCCCCAGGCAAACACGTCGCCTGGGGAGCCGACGGCGCCGGTGCGGTAGTGCTCGGGACTGATCCAGCCGGGCGTGCCGGTCATCACTCCGGTGCGGGTGACCGAAGTGCCGTCCAAGGCGTGGGCGATGCCGAAGTCCAGGACCTGTGGCGCGGAGGGGGCCAGGATGACGTTCTGCGGCTTCACGTCCCGGTGGATGACGCCCTGGGCGTGTACAGCGGCGAGTGCGGCTGCGGTGCCGGTAGCCAGCGCGTACAGACGCCCTCCGGACAAGGGGCCGTTGGCCGTCACGTGCTCGCCGAGGGTGAGGCCGGAGACGTAGGGCGTGACGAGCCAGGGCGTCGCAGCTTGGGTGTCGGCGTCGCGGACCGGAACCAGGCACGGCCCGGTGACGCGCTGGGAGAGCTGCACTTCCCGCCGGAACCGAGCACGGAACTCATCGTCTGCGGCCTGTCCCGGATGCACGACCTTGACGGCGACCCGCTCGCCAGTAGCCGTGAGAGCGGCGTACACCGTACCCATACCGCCGGAGCCCAGCCGCCCCACGATGCGGTAGGGACCCACCCGGCGCGGATCGCCGGGCTGGACCGGCTGAACACGGTTGGACACGACGGCTCCCCCAAGCGGCTCACGGCGCACATCGGCCGCAACGATGGGCAGATCGTATCGACGTAATGCGCCGCGCAGCTCAAGAACCACAGCCCGCCCCCGCCGTGCGCCCGCCCCGGTAGCGACGGAAGAGTCGCAGCGGTTCGGTCACAGGTGCGCGGCGAACGAGATGCTCGCGCCGCACTCAACACCCGTTGGGCCGCTGCAGCATCGAGTGGAATGCCTGGGCGAAAACGGTCACCGTCAGACCCTCTGCAATCTTCGGTGGGCGGGCATAGACGTCCCAGGTTTCGGTGAACCGGGCATGACGCGAGAGGGATTGGACTGTCTTCGGATCATGCTTGCCTGGGCCGCCGAGAGTGGAGGTGTAGAAGCTCTTGAGATCATGGAAACGGGCGCGCTCAGGGAGTCCGGCCCGGGCGACGACTCGCTGCCACTTCTCGTTGAAGTCGCTGCTCTGTACGGGCCTCCCGTATCGGTTTGTCACGATGAGCCCCTCGTCAAGTGGCTCCACGTGGCCCCGAGCCTGACGCTTGCGCGCTGCGTCGTGGGTGATCGGTTGCGGCTCGCTGAAGTTGGCCACATGGGCCGCCAGTTGCTCGATCAGGAAGTGATCCACAGGCGGGGTCGCGTAGCTGGTCTTCGTTTTGAGCGGTGCGGCCTTGCCGCGCTGACGCTGCTCTTGGATGTAGAGGAGATCCTCCTCCCAGCTGACGCACGCCCGCGTCAGGCCCAGGGCCTCGCCGGCACGTAGTCCTGCGCATGCGCCGAGCCAGACCAGGATCTCGTAGCGCGGCTCGATCTCTCGCATGGCAACGGCGGCTGCGGCCACCTGCTCGGGAGTCAGGGAGACTCTGCTGTCGTCGATCTCAGGGAGCTCGATGCGGGACACGATGTTGGCGGGCAACGGAATGTCTTCGTCCATCATGTAGTGGATGAGAATGCGCCACGTCTTGAAAATCTGAACAATTGTGTGGGCTGATCTGAGGCTGGGTTTTTCCAGCAGGTGATCGATGAAGGCCATCGAATCGCGCCGCCGCAGCGATGCTGGCAGGCGGTTTCCCGCGAACGGGAGAATGTGGTTGTGGAGGTGACTCTCGTAGGTGTTTATCGTGCTGGGTCTCTTTTTCTTCTTCCGTTTGCGCTCGATCATCTGCGCGCCGAAGAATGCGACCCGTGCACCGCGTACCGGCTGACTCGCGCCCGTCACAGTCGAGTCTTGGTTCGCCAGTTGGCCGAGCCGGTCCAGGGCTTCCTCCCAGGTAGCGAACGACTCTCTGTGCTCTTTCTTGAGGTGATCGACGTAGCGAGCTTGCCAGCGGAGCCCTCGTCCGTGGTCCGCTGACGGGTAAAGGGGGCGGTTCCTGGTCCCGCACCTACAGGGAGTGTCACCTCGGTGGGGTTTTGGATATGACTTGTGCCATCGATCGAATGGCAACGCAGGTCTGGCCATGTGTTCTCGTTCATTGCTCGTGAGCTACTGCCCTGCTGTCGCACCCTGTCTGGCCGTTTACGTCGGGCGAGGCGTATGGGCGAGTGGCGCCGCAGCCGCACGACCATTCACGTGTGCTCACGTGCAGGATTTCCAGTCTGAAGCCCGATTATGCACAGCTGTTCATTGTCTGGGGGAAGTTGCGCGGGTGGTGTCGCTGTGTGCCACCACGCGAACCGTCACCGGATCCCCGACTCCTGTCCCTCGGTATGCAGATTCGACGCTTCAGGGAAGGCCGGGGATACACCTTGGAAGAGCTCGCAGAGCGCAGCGGGTTGAGTTTCCGCGGACTCATCTATATCGAGCATGGGCAGCGCAGCCCCAGCGTGCTCACGCTTTTGGACATCGCTGCTGGACTCGATGTAGAGCCGGGGGAACTCGTCAACCACATCACTCGGGAGGAATCCGGCAAGCCCGGGTCTCAGTAGTCCGGGGGCAATCGAACGTTCTCGAATTCTTCCTGGGGTGTGGTGAGCTCGTAGGGGCTGTTGGGCGTCGCGATTCCTCCAGAAGATCCACGCAGGCGGTGCGCGTGAACCCGCCGAGGCGCCCAATCCGCGCCCTGTCGCCTGGCCGGGCGCAGGTGCCTTCCTGCTGTTGTGTCGGCCATGGAGGCCCATCATCCCCATCTGATGGCGCGCAGCGATGACGGTCCAGCCCTGCTGCCGGAGTTGGGTATCTGGCGTGTCCATTTCCAGCCTTGGGGGTGGATTCTCCCAACGAGACACAAGTGTTGTGATGAATCGTATGATGCGTCAGAACCGCGTACGGGTGGGGCACTTGATGCGGTTGCAACCGCCTGCGCCATCCGGGGCTCGGGCCGCATTGCTCGGGGGACGTCGTTGTACCTTGCCTGGCTGTACGCGGAGAACTTCCGGATCTTCGGCTCGTCCCCGCAGAAGCGCGGCGACACGGACGCCAGTCTGAGCCTGGAGTTCGGTCCCGCCACGAACGTCCTCGTCGGCGAGAATGACAGCGGCAAGACGGCCATCATTGACGCGATCCGCCTGTGCCTGCTGACCACAGCGGCTGACTTCTACCGGATCACGCGTGACGACTTCCACGTCGGACAGGACGGCCGAGCAGGGACCTTCAAGATCACCTGCGGTTTCAAGGACCTGACGACGGAAGAACAAGGGGTCTTCCTGGAGCTGCTCACCACCGACGACGACGGCAACGTCGCCCTCTATGTCACCGTCAAAGCGGAGCTGATGGAGCCGCTGCCTCCCCACAGGGTCTCGGTAACCACGCGCACCGGACGCGACGGGCAGGGACCCGCTCTGGATGGTGCCGCACGTGAACTGCTGAAGGCCACCTACCTGCGCCCATTGCGGGATGCCGAGGCCGAACTGCGCTCCGGCCGGGGATCGCGGCTCTCGCAGATCCTCGCTGGCTACCCGGCCATGCGCGTACAAGGTGACGACGACTTCGACGAGGAGAGCGACAGCGCCACCACCCTGGTCGGCATCCTGCGCCGCGCGGAACGCCACATCGGTGACAACGAGGCGGTGGCCGCGGCCCGCAACGACATCAACACCGGCTACCTGCAGAAGTTCTCCATCGGCTCCGACGTCCTGCGCGCCGAGATCGGCGTCGCCGGCGACGCCACTCTTGCCCGCGCCCTGGAACGGCTGGAACTCACCCTGTTCGCGGGCACGGGGGAGTGGACCAGACACGGACTGGGCTACAACAACGCCCTGTTCATGGCAGCCGAACTGCTCCTGCTCGGCAACAGCGCCTTCGCACTTCTGCTGTTGATCGAGGAACCCGAAGCCCACCTGCACCCGCAACTTCAGACCCGCATCATGGACCTGCTGCGCGAACGCGCCGAGGCCGCCAGGACAGCCGGGACGCCGCCCGTCCAGGTCATCCTCACCACCCACAGCCCGAACCTGGCCTCGGCCATCCCGGTGGAACACCTCACCCTCGTCGCCCGCGGAGCAGCCTTTCGCCTGGCACCGGGACTGACCTATCTCGACGAGGGCGACTACGCCTTCCTCACCCGCTTCCTCGACGTGACCAAGGCCAACCTGTTCTTCGCCCGCAGCGTCGCCATCGTCGAAGGCGACGCCGAAGCCATCCTCCTGCCCGCCCTCGCACAGGCTGTCGGCCGGTCCTTCAGCGAATGCGGCGTCAGTGTCGTCAATGTCGGCGGCGTCGGTCTCTTCCGCTACAGCCGGATCTTCCAGCGCGAGGGCGAGCAGATACCGGTCGCAGTGGCCTGCATCCGGGACCGGGACCTGGTGCCCGCCAGCACGTCGGAGGAGATGCGCAAGCAGCTGAAGAGCTCCGCGGAGATGACCGGGCAGCAGATCGCCGAGCATGTTGCAGCGCTGAAGGAAAAGGACAGCGGCCACGTACGCACCTTCGTCTCCGACCACTGGACGTTGGAGTACGACCTGGCCGCAGCCTCCTGGACCATGGCGACCCTCATGCACCAGGCCGTCCGCGCTGCTGTCGCCTCCAAGACCACCTGGCCCACCGCGGACAGACTCGCCGACCTGGACCGCTTGGCGCAGGAGGAGGTCAAGAAGTGGCGAGAGAGCAACGTCCCCCTGGAGAAGGCGGCCTTGGACATTTATGAGCCGCTGCGGATGGGCCGGGGCAACAAGCCGATCGCCGCCCAACACGCGGCCCGCCTCCTGCAGACCACCTCGGTGACCGATGGCGATCTGCCGTCCTACCTCGTGGCCGCCTTCACGTATCTGTGCAGCGAGGTCTGAGCGATGACACCCCTCTACGCGCTCGACGTCTTCATCAAGGACAAGGTCGAGGCACTCGCCCAGCAACTCGGCCTCGAACTGCCGCACCAAGAGCAGTGGGACTTCATCCAGAGCGCGGAATCCCTGGACCTGCAAGCAGCTCCCGGCTCGGGCAAGACCAGCCTGATCGGGCTCAAGCTCGCGCTCCTGAGCCAGGGATGGACCTCGCCCACGCGCGGCATCTGCGTCCTGTCCCACACCAACACGGCCAAGGACGAGATCACCAACCGCCTCACCGCCACACCGGCGGGACGCCGCCTGCTTCAGTACCCGCACTTCTTCGGCACGATCCAGGCCCTCACCAACACCTTCCTCGCCCTGCCGGCCCTACGGTCCCGGGGCATCGAGGTCCAGACCGTAGACGACGACACGTACGCGGACGAGGCCCTCCGGCTGCTGGAACGCCACGCCCGGTTCCGGAAACTCAACACCGCACTCGGGCACCGCGCGAACGGCCCCGCACTCGTCGCCGAGGCCCGCTACGTCTGCGACGCCGGACAGCTGGTCGCGACGGGTCCTGATGGCACCCCTCCCTTCAAAGCATCCAGCGACAGTGGCCAACAATTCGCCGCGCTCAAAGAGGTGCTCACCGAGCGAGGCATCTTTCGCTACCACGACATGTTCGCCCTCGCCGAGCACCACCTCTTTCATCACCCCCAGCTCGCGCTGGCTGTCGCCCACCGCTTTCCCTTCGTCCTCCTGGACGAAATGCAGGACACCAGCGACCTCCAGCAACGTCTGCTCGACAGGGTCTTCGGCTCGTCGGGCACGGTCGTCCAGCGTGTGGGTGACGTCAACCAGCGCATCTTCGCCGACGCACCGGATGCAGCACAGCCCTGGTCGTTTCCCTTGCCGCACGCCGCCCAACTCCCTGTCAGCCGCCGGTTCGGCAGCAAGATCGCAGCACTCGCCAGTGACCTCACGGTCCACCGCAGCCAACGCATCGACGGTGCCGGCCACGACGGGACCGTCGCCCTCCTGCTCTTCGACGACGACACCGTCGCCGAGGTCGTACCGGCCTTCGAACGGATGGCAGCGGCCACCGTCCCCCGCCAACTGCTGCTGGACAACCCGCCCCGTGTCCTGGGCGCCCGCCTCATGCGGGGAAGCTCCAAGGCCTTTCCACAATCCCTTTCCTGCTACGTACCCGGCTTCACCGCCACGCCGGTCCAGACAACGGGCAGTTTCATCACGACGGCACGTACCGCCCAGGCCCAGCGGCAATCCGGCGACAACCACGCAGCCGTCACGCTCCTGTGGAACGCAATCCGTGACGTAGCCCGACTTGCCAGTTCCGGCGGCCTGCCCCCGCTGAGGCGACTGGACCGAGACCCGGCCACCGCCGGAGGCCGGGCACGCCTGCTCCTGCACGACATGCTGACGAACCCACTCGACAGCCACGTCGAATGGACTGTCCTCACCGCCCGGCTTCTGCGGCTGCTGCCGGACCTGACCCAGAGCCCCTTGAAGGGCGTCACCCGTCTCACCGAGCCCCTTGCCCACATCCCGTACATCGCCCCGTCAGTCCCGGTGCTTGAGGCGCCGGCTGATGCGCACCAGGGAGTGGTGGCGTCGGTTGCGGGATCGATCCAGAGCGCCAAGGGCGAAACCCACGCGGCCACGCTCATCCTCGAATGCCTGGAACGCAGCGGCAAGAAATACGACGTACACGAGGTCCTCGGACTCCTGAGCCGACAGCAAGACGCCTCCAAAGCCCTGGTCACCATCCAGCGCGCGGCACAACTCGTCTTCGTGGGCGCCACCCGCCCCACCCACCTGCTCGCCTTCGCCGCGCACCACACACGAGCCCAACCGCACATCGAGGCGATGACGGCCCGCGGCTGGTCTGTCCACGACCTCCGCGCTCTTTGAGCGGGCTGCTGGCTGGTCACGCACGACCGGGCAGGTGACCGGGACGTTGCGTATCTGCCTCCAGGCTGGAGGGCGATCTTGGCGCGCCTTCGGACGACCATGCGGTGCGATCGGCCGAGCAATCGGCCTGTGCTTGAGGGTGAGGAGCGGCACAGGCTAGAACGCGCCCTTGCGTCCGGTCAGAAAATGCGATCAGGAAATCGCTTCGGGTGTGATGGCAGGGGGAGTGCGGCTCTGCCTGGAAGGAACTGGAGGATTCGGACCTTAAGAAGAAAGAGCCTTGCTCGCCAATATTCCTATGTCTTGTTCGTGATGCGGGCGCGTTCTGCGTCGCAAGAGTGCGAGAAAAGCGTCAGTCGGCCGGAATCTGAGCGGTCACGCTGAATGGCATGCGTCTGACACTCGCGCGATTACTGCTGTCTCCCGTCACCAGCGGCCGTGCCGCCTGGGCAGTGGCCCGTAGTCGTGGCCGACTCTCCTTCGATGTTGCCTGGCGCCGAGAACGCCTGGCCAGGCACCCTGATGAGTTGGTCTACCGGCTGCACGGACACCTCCCGCCGCAGAGTCCAGGAGCCGGACGTGACACCGGACCTGTACACGGGCAACAGGACGCAGAACCTGGCCGCGAATACGAGACGTGAAGTCATTAGCGTTCGCGCTTAAGTGACTCCTGATACGGGAGAAACATGTGTGACAGAGGGGGAATGGATGTCTTTCGGTCATGTTTCCAAAGGGTGGATTCCGCCGTTGGTGTGCGAGTGAGAATTTCTGGCATGAATCGACGCGAGCCAGGGGGAGTTCATGTCTGACTTCAGTGCTCTATCCGCGTTGCTCGGTGCCGGGCTGCCGGCCACCTTCACGTTCCTCTACCAGCGTCTTGCGAACCTTCTGGACAGGCATGGCGCATCTGAGGCCGACTTGGCGGCACCAGTGCCGCTGCGGGGCGAGTTGGCCCTGCCTCTGACCGTCGATGAGGAGCAACTCGCGACGCATCAGGGAGAACTGGAGCTGCTGCGCGATGCTCTCGGCTCGTACCACCGCGGTGAGTCGCCCGTCGACGTGGGCAATCCCGAGCTGCTAAGGGTGCTGGGGCGGCTGCGTGGCAGGCTAGAGGAGCTCTACGGACAGCGGCTGACGTTCCAGGGTGAGGAGAACCGGCAGCCTTCGGGTCCCTTCGCGCGGCAGAAGATCGACACTGTGCACGGCCACGTCACCGGCATGCATGCCGACGAAACCATCAGCGGATACGCGGAGACAGATCAGGACATCACCACGGTCGCCGAAGGGGCCACAGTCACCGGCATGCGTGCCCGGAACATCGGAAGCCCTGCCAGGCGACCTAAGGACTGAACCCCCACTTCCCGTGCCAGCCTCCAGAAGGACCTCTTGTGACCTCCAGCGCCGCCACGCCGCAAGCCCCGGACGCACCCCCGGCCACCGCCGCACCCCCTGCATCACACCTCGTCTCGGGACCCGCACCTGACCCAACCACGGCGTCACCCAAAGCATCCGAACCCGGAGAGCACGAAGCATCCCCTGTCCCCGGCTTCCCCGAAGACGTCCCGACACCCCACACCCCGTGGAAGTCGGACGCTCCCGCGCAACTAGGAACCCCTGAAGTGGACGGCAGCTCCGAAGACACCGACCTCCACGACGAGATCATCGAGCCCGGCTGGACCGGACAGGTCAGCCAGCGCATCGGCACAAACCGCGGCACGGTCATCGGCACTCTCATCGAGCAGGGATTCCGCCGGCTGCGAGGCGTCACACTGTCTCCCGCGGAAGTTGCTGCACAGCTGAAGACCTACGTCCGCCACGAAGACGACGACCAGGCCATACACAAGATCCTGGACCAATGGCCGGTCGTCGTCCTTACCGGAGCAGACGGCAGCGGCCGCTTCAGCACCGCCCTCGATGTACTGCGCCGTCGCGTGGGCCAGACCGTCCGCCAAGTGCGCCGGGAACCAGAAGAAGCGTTCGACATGGCAGGACTGCAAGAGCCCCATACCGGATGGATCCTTGACCTGCGCGCGGAACAGCCATCAGCTGGCTTCGGCCGCGAACTGGTCGAGGACGCAGACCGGCTGCCCGAGGGATCCTGTCTCGTCGTCCTGATGAGCACCACGGCCTGGGCCAAATGCGGGCGGGGAGCAACAGAAATCGCCAGGCCCCTGGAAGGGCCACTACGCAAGGACATCCTACGCAAGCAGCTGAAACAGGCTCCGTTCGCCATAAATATTGAGAAATGGCTCGCGCCTGAGCCCATCAGCAGGAGCCTCGACTCCCTACTGCCGACGCAGGTGGCCGCCTGGGCGAATGCCATCATCACCACCGAGGACATCGAACGCCGCAACGGCCGCCCGGCATCCGACGCGTCGCCCGACACCGAGTACTTCAAGGGCTTGGTCCTGGAGGTGGTCAAGGCCGCTGAAGACTGGCGCACCGAGCTTCTCAACTGGCACAACACTCATAGCGACAGCGCCTACCGCAACTACCTCCTGGCGGCCGCTGTACTGGAGGGCGCGAGCTCGGACACGATCTACGAGGCATCTACCAGCCTGGCCACGGCACTCAGCGAGAAACCCGAGCCCCGCAGCGGCCAGCAGGGGCTGGGAGTCGTCGCACTGACACACACAGCCAACGCCGACCTGCAGCCCGACGGCACCATCCGCTTCCGGTACCACAACTACGCCGAAGCAGTCGTCGACTACTTCCTCGACGACCGCCCGCACCTACTGGAGGAGTTCACCCGCTGGACCGCCGCCCAAGTCACCACCCTGGGCGAATCAGACCTGGCAGCACCACTGGCCCAGCGAGTCAGCCACTGGACCGTGCACTACACCGCGCGCCACCGCAGGACGAGCCTCCTGCGCTCGCTGGCCGAACAATGGTCCTCCTCCTGCGCCGACGCCGCCTGCGACCTGCTGGTACTCGCCGCAATCGACGACCACGCCGGCGCTCTGGCCCGCAGCGCCTACCGGAGATGGGCCAAAGAGACGGACACTCTCGGCACCGACTTCAAAGTCGTCCTCATCCGCGCCTTCCAGCGTCTTGCCACCATCTACCCGACCAGCATGCTGAGCAGAATCGCTGAACTAGCCACCCCCGCACACCAGGACGCCGTCCACAGCGACAAGGTCACCGCAGCCATCAGCCAGGCACTCAACGCCTTGTGGGATCAAGACGATCAACGATCGGCCATCCATAAGCAGCTCACCCAGTGGGCTGGGGACCACCGCAAGCCCCAACAGTCGGCGGCGCAAAGTACGTTCGCCTACCTCGCCACCCGCCGCACGCCTAACGGGCCAGCCCTCCTGACAGACGCACAGATCACGACCGAGTGGCTGACCAACATGTGGCGCAGCGCCCTGCCCACGACCACCTGGTCCTCGATCGTGGCCCAGGCGTTCGCGTACTGGATGCAGACCGCACTGGGCACACCCGACCTCAGCCCCACCATTCAGCAGATATTCCTGCACGCCGTACACCGCCCCACCGACCCCCACTACAGCGCACCACGCATGATCGCCATGCAGAACCTTCTCTACAGCTGGACCCCCGCACCGCCCTCGCAACAACCCAGCGACGCCACCCACCTGCGCGACCAGCTCCTGACCCGCCTGAGGGCCGAAGACCCCGCAGCACCCCCGGACCCTCATGCGCCGCAACCGTGACCGAGCCGGCTGGCCCGCCCCCCGGGCCGGCCAGCTCACCAACAACAACATCACCTACGCGCTGCCCAGCAACGCCCCCGGCTACGTCTTCCAGGCACACCTGACCGGACGATGGGAGGAAACACCCGCCGCCCGGCAACACCACGACCCCCATGCTGCAGCCACCCACCACGCCCTTGAAACGGCTCGCACCGTGAGCGGCCTGTATCCGCTTACGGAACACCAGGCCGCCCAAACCCACATCAACAGCCGACTGGGCATCTCACACGACCTCGACGATGCTCCCGTCCGCCTCCTGTGGGCCCAGGTCCACCTGACGGTTGCCACTTCAGACAGCGACGCGGTCGTTTGCCTTCAGCGCCGGATGCATGACGAGGCCCTGAACGAACATGCCAACCGCCAACGTCAACACCAGGCAGAAGAACTGCACCGAGCCCTGTCCACGACGCCCACCATGGCGCTCGCCTACTGGCTCATCCGCCAACCCGAAGCCGCCGACGGAAACACCATCGACGCCCTAAGTCAGCTGACACGAGAAATCACTGCGTACGCCCCACATACCGCTTGGGTCCAAGCCGCTCACCTGCTCCAGACCTTCGTGCAGGGCCTCCCCACGCCCGCCCGCGTGAACCTCGTCGACAGCCTCGCCCAGATTTTCACCCGCTATGACCAGCCAGAACTTGCCGACCGTCTGCGTGCCCTCGCACCGCAGATCCAGTCCGCCAACGGACACCTCCCAGACAGTCCGCCAAGCGGACCGCGCCTTGGCACGTGAGGTGCTCCAACGGTCACTGATAGTGCTGGGGTGAGCGCGGATGCCAGGACCACTGCGGTGTGCTCAGTCACCGCGCGCAGCCAGCCTTGGATAGCGTTGCGTAATGTGCCGGTCCCAGAAGCCGTCCCAGCCGGACCTGCCCTGGAGTGTGGGGGAGCCGACCTGGAAGAAAAAGAAGAAAGGGGCAGTGGCCGCGGAACGGCGAGTGCCCCTTTAAGTCTGCTGCCAATGTAGCATGGACTTTCCTAGTAGTGCTTCGTTAGGTTGTGTCGGGCGGGGGGCGGCCCGGTCT
>NZ_LATD01000242.1 GCF_000981895.1 Streptomyces odonnellii
CCGCGATCCCGCCCGCCGGGAGCGCGTCCCGTACCGCGGGCCCTGCCCGGCCAGGCCCAGCCGCCGGTTCCGGCGCGGGCCCTGCCCGCGCCGCACACTCCGCTGATCAGAATCCCAATCAATCCGGGGGAGTTGGAAGTACCTGTGAGCACCATCAGCAGTGACGACAGCGCACATCGACCCATCGGCCTCACCGCCCCCAGCGGTATCGACCGCGCGGCCCACCACCGCCTCGACGAGGCGTGGCTGGCGGCGGCGTGGAGCCATCCGACGACCCGGGTCTTCGTGGTGTCGGGCGGCCAGGTGCTGATCGACGACACCTCCGACGGCCGTACCGAACTCGTGATGATCCCGTCCTTCGAGGCGCCCGTCACCGAGGCCCACCGCTACTTCCTCGGCATGGACGAGTCCGGTGTCCGCTATTTCGCGCTCCAGAAGGACACGCTCCCCGGCCGTATCGACCAGTCGGCGCGGGCGGCGGGGCTGCGCGAGGCGGGCATGCTGCTCTCGGCCCGGGACGCGGGGCTGATGGTGCATGCCGTGGCGCTGGAGAACTGGCAGCGGCTGCACCGTTTCTGCTCGCGCTGCGGCGAGCGCACCGTGATCGCTGCGGCCGGCCATATCCGCCGCTGCCCGGCCTGCGGCGCCGAGCACTACCCGCGCACCGACCCCGCGGTGATCATGCTGGTCACCGACGAGGAGGACCGCGCGCTGCTGGGGCGCCAGGTGCACTGGCCGGAGGGCCGCTTCTCCACGCTGGCGGGCTTTGTGGAGCCGGGCGAGTCGATCGAACAGTCGGTGGTCCGAGAGGTCTTCGAGGAGGCGGGCGTCACGGTCGGCGAGGTCGAGTACATCGCCAGCCAGCCATGGCCGTTCCCGTCGAGCCTCATGCTGGGCTTCATGGCGCGCGCCACCTCGTCGCAGATCACGGTGGACGGCGAGGAGATCGAGGAGGCGCGCTGGTTCTCCCGGGAGGACCTGCGGACCGCGATCGAGTCGGGCGAGATCCTGCCCCCGGCCGGGATCTCCATCGCCGCGCGCCTGGTGGAGCTGTGGTACGGCAAGCCTCTGCCGAAGCCGGCGAACTGAGCCGTCGCAACCGAGCGGCCACGACTTGGGGGTGCAACTGAGGGGTGCGACCGGGCGGTTACATCCGCAGGCTCACGAGGAGGGCGTGAGCCGGGGCCGCCCATGCGGGCCGGCGGCGTCGGACGGGCCGGTGCGCCGGCTCCGCCACCACGGCACGAACTGGACGACGCCGAACGCCGCCTCGACGCCGAAGAACAGCCACAGCACCCGGAACGCGCCATGGGCCAGTGCGTACGCCTGCCATGCCGCGAACAGTACGCGCGCGACGCCGTCGAGCAGTCCGTGCACCCTGCGGGCCGACCTCGAAACGCGCGTCGGTACGGGATGCCCGCTGCGGGCGGCCGAGCAGGCCGGCTGAACGGGCGGCTCAGCAGGACGCCCCCTCCGGTGATGTCCACGGGAGGGGGCGTGGCGCCGGGGGGAGGGTCAGACCGCGAGGGCCTGCTTGACCTGGGCGAGGCTGGGGTTCGTCATCACGATGTTCTCGCCGCCGTTGGGCGGGACCACCAGAACCGTCGGGACCGTCTGGTTGCCGCCGTTCGCCTTCTCGACGAAGGCCGCCGACTCCGGGTCCTGCTCGATGTTGATCTCCGTGTACGCGATGCCCTCGCGATCCATCTGGCCCTTGAGCCGACGGCAGTATCCGCACCACGTGGTGCTGTACATCGTCACAGTGCCCGGCATGTCCCTCGCGCTCCTCTGTCTCGCCGAATGCGTTGTCCGCATGATGTCGAACGTCCACGCCCCGGCCACCATTCCCGTACCGCCGCCCCACCCGGCGCGCCCACGCGGTCACAGGCACCCGTCAGTGTGTTCGTACGACCAATGCGCCTCCCCTGTGGACAACCACCGCACCCGTCCCGGGGGACCTGGCAGCATGGCGGCGTGACAGCAGCAACGCATTCCCCACTCTTCCCGCCGGAATTCCCGCAGGAGTCCGGGCACGGCCAGATCGTGGCCCCGCCGCGCGACGCCGACGCGGTGCTGGACGGACTCGACCCCGAGCAGCGCGAGGTCGCGACGTCCCTGCACGGTCCGGTGTGTGTGCTGGCCGGGGCCGGCACGGGCAAGACGCGCGCGATCACGCACCGGATCGCGTACGGGGTGCGCGCGGGCATACTCCAGCCCGGCAGCGTGCTGGCCGTCACCTTCACCAACCGGGCCGCGGGCGAGATGCGCGGGCGGCTGCGCCAGCTCGGCGCGGGCGGTGTCCAGGCGCGTACGTTCCACTCGGCGGCGCTGCGTCAGCTCCAGTTCTTCTGGCCGAAGGCGGTCGGCGGCGAGCTGCCAAGGCTGCTCGAACGGAAGGTCCAGCTCGTCGCCGAGGCCGCGGCCCGCTGCCGGATCCGGCTCGACCGCAATGAACTGCGCGATGTCACCGGCGAGATCGAGTGGGCGAAGGTCACCCAGACCGTCCCGGCCGACTATCCCGCCGTCGTCGCCAAGTCCTTGCGCGAGGCCCCGCGCGACCCGGCCGAGACCGGCCAGATCTACGGCATGTACGAACAGCTCAAGCGCGACCGCTCGGTGATCGACTTCGAGGACGTCCTGCTGCTCACGGTCGGCATCCTCCAGGACCGCCATGACATCGCCGACCAGATCCGCCGGCAGTACCAGCACTTCGTGGTCGACGAGTATCAGGACGTGAGCCCGCTCCAGCAGCGGCTGCTCGATCTCTGGCTGGGGGACCGCGAGAGCCTCTGCGTGGTCGGCGACGCCAGCCAGACGATCTACTCCTTCACCGGCGCCACCCCCGACCATCTGCTGAACTTCCGCACCCGCCATCCGGGCGCCACCGTGGTGAAGCTGGTGCGCGACTACCGCTCCACGCCCCAGGTCGTCCATCTCGCCAACGGCCTGCTGAACCAGGCGCGGGGCAGGGCCGCCGAGCACCGGCTCGAACTGGTCTCGCAGCGCGGCCCCGGCCCCGAGCCGGTCTGCACGGAGTACGTGGACGAACCGACCGAGGCCGAGGGCACCGCCCGCCGGATCCGCGATCTGATCGCGGCCGGTGTCCCGGCCGGCGAGATCGCCGTGCTGTACCGGATCAACGCCCAGTCGGAGGTCTATGAACAGGCCCTGGCCGATGCCGGGGTGCCCTATCAACTGCGCGGCGCGGAGCGGTTCTTCGAGCGCCAGGAGGTACGGGAGGCGGGCGCGGCGCTGCGGGGCGCGGCCCGCTTCGGCGGCAATGACTCCCTGCTCGACGAGGTCGTCGAACTGCCCGCGCAGGTGCGGGCGGTGCTCTCCACGAAGGGCTGGACCACCGAACCCCCGGCGGGCTCGGGCGCGGTGCGTGACCGCTGGGAGTCCCTGGCGGCCCTGGTCCGGCTCGCCGAGGACTTCGTACGGGCCAGGCCGGAGGCGACACTCGCCGATCTGGTGGCCGAGCTGGACGAGCGCGCGGCCGCACAGCACGCGCCCACGGTCCAGGGCGTCACCCTGGCCTCGCTGCACGCGGCGAAGGGCCTGGAGTGGGACGCGGTGTTCCTGGTCGGGCTCGCCGAGGGCATGATGCCGATCACCTACGCCAAGACCGATGAGCAGATCGAGGAGGAGCGCCGGCTCCTCTATGTCGGGGTCACCCGGGCGCGGTCGCATCTCTCTCTGTCCTGGGCGCTCTCCCGCGCGCCCGGTGGCCGGGCCTCCCGCCGCCCCACCCGCTTCCTCAACGGACTGCGCCCCGGCTCCACCGCCGCCGGGACTCGGGGTACGGAGACAAGGCCGGGCGGTGCCGTGGAGCGCGGTGGCGCGGCCCGGCGCAAGCGGCGTGGCCCGGCGCTCTGCCGAGTCTGCGGCAAGACCCTGACCGACGCGGGCGAGATGAAGCTGATGCGCTGTGAGGACTGTCCGTCGGACATCGACGAGGGCCTCTACGAACGGCTGCGGGACTGGCGCGCCGACCAGGCCAGGACCCTGGGCCAGCCCGCCTATTGCGTGTTCACCGACAAGACCCTGATGGCGATCGCCGAGGCCGTGCCCGCCGGCCCGGGCGAGCTGGCCTCGATCGCCGGCGTCGGCGCCCGCAAGCTGGACCGTTTCGGAGCCGATGTGCTTGCCATCTGCGCTGGTGAGGAGCGTGCCGGGGACGGCGGGGAGGACTGATACGAACTCGTCGAAAAAATAGTTTGCGCCCGCCCGGGCAATCCCCATAGGTTCTTAACCACGGGAACAGCGGGCTTCTCCCAAGCCCTGTCCCCGTGCTCTACTTGTCCAAAGCAGTATCTGTCCAGAATACGTGCGACTGGCTCCGGCCGGTCCTTGAGACGCCGAGAGGAGGCGATTCCAGTGATCAGCATCAAGAACATCAACTTTGTCAGCACCGACAAAATGACCGATCGCTCGGTCGTCTCCGCCTGCCCGCTCGGCTTCTCCGGTTCCGAACTCATCGCCAGTGGTCTGTCCGGCTTCACCGCCGTCCGGCCCGCCGCCCTGTCGGGTCTTCCCGCTGGGGTGCGCGATGAGCGACCGACCAAGGCACTGGAAGCAGGAGTAGCAGCGGCAGCGGCCAAGGCCTATGCCTTTGCGGCGACCGGTGCCGAAACCAAGCGGCAGACGCAGCACCACACGATGTGGGCCTTCCGTGGGCTCGACCCCTGGAGTGATCCAGCCTGACAGACGATCAGGCCGGCGCCTTCAGGGCCGCGGAACCCCACCCGGGATCCGCGGCCCTTCTGTTTGTCCCGAACGGGAGAGACGGAACGAAGGGGCCTCGGGACACCAGCAACGCTCGGTACCAAGCCGAAACCCGGCCAACCAGGCCGGACCGACCAGACGAGGAACGACACCCGTGCAACTCGAAGCGCACGCCCCGTCCGTACCGCCTTCCGAAACGATCTCCCCGCCCGTCCCCACGGAGGACTCCACCTTGACCCCGCTCACCGCGCTCACCGCGCTTGACGACGCCATCGAGAACCTCGGCGTCGCCGTTCCCTGCCGTGCTTACGACCCCGAGGTCTTCTTCGCCGAGTCCCCGGCCGATGTCGAGTACGCCAAGGCGCTCTGCCGCACCTGCCCGCTGGTCGAGGCCTGCCTCGCCGGCGCCAAGGAGCGGCGCGAGCCGTGGGGCGTGTGGGGCGGCGAACTCTTCGTCCAGGGCGTGGTCGTGGCCCGCAAGCGGCCGCGTGGCCGTCCGCGCAAGAACCCGGTCACGGCATGACCGCCACCGGAACCATCGACCGTCCGTTTACGCACGATCCCCAGAAGCAGGCTCCGATGACCTCTTCCCTGCGAGAGCCCTCCGGCTCCGCCACCCCAGCCGTCAGCACCATGGACGCGAACGACTCGCGTCAGAACAGGACCCGTGAGATGCAACTCATCCCAGAAGCCATGGCGCGCGCGCATATGAGCGAGCGCCTGCGCGAAGCCGACGCGGAACGCCGGGCCGCGCGCCTGGTCGCCGCCCGGCGGATGCAGCGCCGCGCCGAGCGCGTATCGATGCGCGCCCGCCGCGCGCTGGCCATGGCCGTCATGCAGTAAGCGGCCGACTGCCCAGTCAGTGCCCATCACCGTCAGCGAGCGGGGGCCGGTCCCGAGGGGGACCGGCCCCCGCGCCGCGTTCAGGCGCTGTCGTCCTCCGGCTCGGCCGCGGACGCCTGTTCCGGTATGAACGGCTCCGGCACGAACCCGGGCAGCCAGGCCTCCAGTTCGTCCCTGAGCCGGACCGTCGCGCTGAGCTGGCAGAGCACCCCGATGGTGCTCAGCGTGACGCGGTGTATCAGCAGATACGACGGCGGCAGATTGAGCTGCTTGCCCAACTGGTGCGCGGGGGACCGCGGATCCGCTATCCGCGCGGCCTGGTCGCGCATCCAGCCCCGGGTGAAGGTGAATTCCTCCACCGCCGCCGGCTCGATGATCGGCCGGAGATAGTCCAGCACCGCGTCCGGGTCGAGATCGATGGACTCCTTGACGAACCCCTCCTCGCACAGCAGCCCGTACACCGCCTCGGCGTCGTCCTCCAGGGTCATCCGCAGGGCCTCGCCGATGGTGTCGGGAAGCCCGCCCGGCAGCCGGTCCACCGTGCCGAAGTCCAGTACCCCCAGCCGGAGTTCTCCGCTCTCGCCCTCCTCGCCGTCCCCGCCCTCACCGTCGGCGTGCGCCGGTGGCAGCAGCCGGAAGTTCCCCGGGTGCGGATCCGCGTGCAGCAGACCCGTACGTGCCGGGCCCGAGAAGAGGAACCTGGCGAGAAGCTGCCCCGCCCGGTCGCGCTGCTCGGGCGTCCCGTCGGAGATCACCTCCGACAGCGGTGTCCCGTCGATCCACTCCGTCACCAGCACCTGCTCGCCCTGGTACACCACCTCCGGCACCACCACATCCGGATCGCCCGCGAACTCCGCCGCGTGCTCCTGCTGTGCCTCGGCCTCCAGCGCGTAGTCCAGCTCCTCGGCGACCCGGTCGCGCAGTTCGGTGATCAGCGGCTTGATGTCCATCCCCGGGATCAGCGGCCCCAGCAGCCTGGCGAACCGGCTGAGCTGCGCGAGATCGGACAGCAGCGCCTCGCCCGCCCCCGGATACTGCACCTTGACCGCGACCTCGCGCCCGTCGTGCCAGACCGCCCGGTGCACCTGACCGATCGACGCGGCGGCCGACGGCTTGTCCTCGAACTCCAGGAACAGCTCCCGCCACTCCTCGCCCAGCCGCTCCGCCAGCACCGCGTGGACGGTGCGGACCGGCATGGGCGGCGCCGCCTCCTGAAGCCTGGTGAGCGCCGCCCGGTAGGGCCCGGCGATCTCCTCGGGCAGTGCCGACTCGAACACGGACAGTGCCTGCCCGAACTTCATCGCACCGCCCTTCAGCTCGCCCAGGACCTTGAAGAGCTGGTCCGCCGTGCGCTGCTGCAGTTCCCGGGCGACGATCTCCGCGGACTTCCCGCCGATCCGCTTGCCCAGGCCCCAGGTGGCCCGGCCGGCGAAGCCCAGTGGCAGCGTGGCCAGCTTCGCGGTCCGGGTGACCGCCTTCCGGGGAAGATCAGACATGAAGCCCCTCCAAGTCCCAGACAAGCCGAGCCGCGTGCGGCGATTACCCAGCCATTGTGTCGTGCGACGCCCCCATATCCGCCATGCCCACCCGTTCCTGGACGGGGATCTGCCGGCCAGTACGGGGG
>NZ_LATD01000243.1 GCF_000981895.1 Streptomyces odonnellii
GGGCGGCGAGCCCTTCTTGGCCTTGCCGAACCGGACCTGGCAGCGGCCGTACTCGCCGAACTCGCCGCCGTGCGGGTTGCGGCCGAAGTCGGCGGCGTCGAGCATCCGTGTCTCGTTGCGGCGCGTCCCGAAGGCGTAGGCGGTCTTGAACAGCGTCGCGTCGCGGAAGGCGGGCAGCCAGCCCTTGCGGCCGAAGGCCCTGATGCGGGCGACCTCGTCGTCGCAGTGGGCGAAGAAGGCGTGCAGCTCGGCCTTGGTGAACGCGCGTTTCGTGGCGTCCGCCTCGTTGTCCTGGACGTGTACCGCGGTGTTCCACTCGTGCACCACCTGAACCGGGTGGGTCCCGAACCGCTCCTCGCAAGTGGCTGTCCACTCGTAGAGCGGATCGGTGATGAAGTGGCAGAACGCCCGTACGGCCTCCGAGTACGAGCGGATCGTGGAGCGCTTCAGGTCCCGCAGGGAGCGCAGGTCACCGAGCCATTCGTCGACCATCGCCGGTGTCCAGAGCCAGGGGTAGGTGTTCACGTAGGCAGCGAACGCCTTGACCGTGTTTTCCCGGCCCTCGACAGTCGTTCGGGCCAGATTCCGGGCGAGCTGCTGGTTGGCGAACCCGGTCAGCATCGCTGTGAAGACCTGTTCCTCGGGCCGCAGCAAGGCGACCCCGTCGACCAGATGCAGCCCGGCCGCCCCCGGTATCGACCCGTTGAACCCCACCGATCCACCACCCTCCGCGACTCGCATCAGATGCGAGAAAACCGCATCCTATGCGACTCATCAGCAGAGTCCCAGGCCAGCCCTCTACGTGGACCGCGATGATGTCCGAGACGCGGGTATCGTCACTTCCCGAGACCACGCTCAGGTCCGCAGGTACGCAGCGCGATTGCCCTTGCTTCTCCGGGAGATTCACCGACTGTCGCGGGTTCGCATCCGATGCAATTGGCGGCGGTTGGAACAGCGGTACAGCGGTTAACGCTAAGCCGGTGATCATGGCTCTGCCCTAGGGGAGCATCGGTTACAGCGGTTGGCGCCGAGAACGATCATGGCCCCGGTGTGAGCGTGTCGACGCGGCTCTCGTACTCGCGGCGTGCCTTGCGCTGGGCGGGGATCGCGGGGAGGCCGTGGCCGCCGTCGAGCGGTTGGCAGCGGGCGAGGAACTGGCGGTGCACGGCGGTGACGGCGGTGACGCGCAGGGTGTAGCCCTGGCCGCGCCGTACGGTCACCCCCTGGTTGAGCGCGGCCCGCTCGACGGGATCCAGCTCGGCGGAGCGGAGGAAGTCGGCGACCTTGCCCGGCATGTCGAGGGTGACCGGCAGCTCCGGCGTCGGAACGCCTTCGGCGGCAGCGGTGTGGTCGGGCAGGAGGTCGGCGACGGCTGTGCGGATCGCGCCGCGGCTGACGCCGTGGTCGCGGGCGAGGGCGGCGATCGAGCGGCCCTCCAGGTACGCGGCGCGGACCGTCTCAGCCTTGTCGACCGTGACGGCGGGGCGGCGTCCGCCCCTGTTGCCCTTGGCTTCGGCGGCGCGCAGTCCGTCGTAGGTCAGTTCCCGCTGGAGGTCGCGTTGGAGTTCGCCAGCGGCGGCGAGAGTCTGCACCATGAACTTCACGGTGGACAGCAGCTCACCGGTGCGCGGGTGGCGGGCGGTGAGGTCCATGGCGGAGAACGCGCCGTCGTGGATGCGCAGGGCGAGACGACCCTGGTGGAGGACTTCGAGGACGTCGAGGATGTGCTGGTTGCCGCGCACGAGGCGGAACATCTCGGAGATGTGCACGGTGTCGCCCGGCCGCGCGTAGGTGAGCAGTTCGCCGAACTTCGGGCGCTGGAGCGGGTGGAGACGGCTGGAGGTGCCAGGGTCCTCCTCGAAGACGACCGGGTCCTCGATCCCGGCCTCGTCCAGGACGAGGTTCTGCCGGGCGGTCGACTGCTGGTCGGTCGAGACCCGCTTGTACACCAGGTTCGCCACTCGGGGCCCCTTCCGTACGGAGGAATGAACCCTATTTGTCGTTAAACCCTGTCAGCAATCACCACCGGATCTGATTGGATTCGGGCCGCCGTGAATCCCCGGATTGCACGGGTTCATTGGACGCCCGTCGCGCCTGTCGTCATTCGATCGTTTGACGACACATCGGGCGCAGGTCTACGTATCCGTATCCCGTGGACAGGGCATGCCTGTGTTCATGTTGGACGAGGCGCCGTCGATGACGGCGCCAAGCCTGTCCCGGGCCTGGGTGAGGTCCGCGATGCGCCGGTCAAGGTGGTCTCGTTCCGCGGCCAGGCGCTGCAGGAGTTTCGGGGTGGCCTTGCCGTCGATGACACAGGATGTCAGCTCGGCGATGGCCTTGCTGCTCAGCCCGGCGGCGTAGAGCTGCCGGATGAGGCGGATCCGGTCGACAGCCGTCTCCGCGTAGTGGCGCTGACCGCTGGGGCTGCGCTCGGCGGTGAGCAGGTTCTGCTCCTCGTAGTACCGCAGGGCCCGGGTGGTGACCCCGGCGCGCTCGGCAAGCTCACCGATCCGCATCCCACTCCCTCCGGGTGACCTGCGTCACACGTACTTGCCCTTCACGTCAACGTCAAGTTCTACGATAGCCCATGAGCCCGTTACCGGACGAATGATCCCGGTAAATCACTTTTCGGGTCGAGGTAAACGCTGAATGGACGGATATGGCTATGAATGAGGACACTGCGACGGCGAGGCGGGTGATCGGCGTCGAGGAGCACGCGTGGACCCCGGAACTGCGCCGCGCCCTCCTGCGGTGGGGCGGGGATGCGACCGTCAACAAGATGAGCAGCCGGGGAGAGGTGAACCTGCGCCTGCTCGACGTCGGCGAGGAACGTCTGAGCCGCATGGACGCCAGCGGCGTGGACATGGAGGTCCTGTCCATCACCACGCCCGGCACCCAGCCACTGTCGGCGCAGGTCGCCGTCCCGATCGCCCGGGAGGCCAACGACGTACTGGCCGACGCGGTGCGCCGCCACCCCGACCGCTTCGCGGCCTTCGCCACACTGCCCATGTCCGATCCGCAGGCCGCCGCCGCGGAACTCGAACGGGCGGTCACCGGCCTCGGCCACGTCGGGGCGATGCTCTTCCCGCGCACCGGCGAGACCTTCCTGGACCACGCCAGCTTCCGGCCCGTCTTCGAAGCCGCCGCCCACCTCGGTATACCCCTGTACATCCACCCGGCCATGCCGCCCCGAACGCTCGTCGAAGCCGCCTACAGCGGCTTCGACGAGATGACGGGCCTGCTGCTGTCCACCGGAGGCTGGGGATGGCACTCCGAGGCCGGCCTGGCGACGCTGCGCCTGATCCTGGCGGGGACCCTGGACCGGCACCCGGATCTGCAGATCATCCTCGGCCACTGGGGCGAGATGCTCGTCCCCTTCGCCGACCGCGCAGACCTGCTCAGCAGCGCTGCCCCCCACCTGCAGCGCCGCGTCCTGGACTACATCACCGGCAACCTCGCCGTCACCGCCGGCGGCCTCTACAGCCACCGCATGCTCAGCGCGGCCGTGGACGTCCTGGGCCCCGACCGGGTCATGTTCGGAGCCGACTCCCCCTACGGCGCACCCACGACGGCAGGCAACAGCCGGCAGCACCGAGGTATGGGTGGCGTCGACTCGCGCGGCGCCTTTGGCGGCCCGGGAGGCGCCCGCGCCTTCGTCGACCACGCCCCGCTCGACCAGCAGGGCCGGGACAAGCTCGGCCACCTCAACGCCGAGCGCATCCTGCGCCTCCCCCGTCCCGTTACCGCCTGAAAGGCTGACACACGCATGACCACGCATCCCACCACCGGTCTCACCGGCCCCGCCCCTGCCACGACGGTGTCCGTCAAGCCGCTCGTGCTGAGCGCGCCGCATCGCGGCGAGGACCTGCACGTCCGCGTCACCGCCCCCACCACGGGCACGAACCTGCCGGTCGTGCTCTTCGCGCACGGATTCGGCTCCGATCTGGACGGCTACGCCCCGCTGGTCGAGCACTGGGCCGCCGGCGGCTTCACCGTCGTCCAGACCACCCACCTGGACTCTAAGCGGCTCGCCCTGCCCGCCGACGACCCCCGCCGGCCCCAGATGTGGCGCCACCGCGTCCAGGACATGCGGCGCATCCTCGACGCACTGCCCACCCTGGAGGCAGGCGTGCCGGGCCTGAAGGGCCGCGTCGACCACGGCCGCATCGTCGCCGCCGGCCACTCCTTCGGCGGCCAGACGGCCGGCATCCTGGTCGGCCTGCGCGTCACGGACCCGGACACCGGCACCGCCGAGGACCTGTCCGATGCCCGGGTCATGGCCAGCATCCAACTGGCCACCGCCGGCAAGGGCGGCGACGAACTGACCCCCTTCGCCCACGACAACCTCCCCTGGCTGCGCGACCAGGACTTCTCCCACATCACCGCCCCAGGCCTCGTCGTCGCCGGCGACAAGGACGACCTCCCTCTCACCACCCGAGGCCCGGTCTGGACGACCGACCCCTACACCCTCAGCCACGGCAACAAGAGCCTCCTGACGGTCCATGGCGGCGAACACTTCCTCGGCGGCATCTCCGGCTACCAGGCAGCCGAGACCACTGACGAGAACCCCGCCCGTGTCGCCCTCGTCCAGCAGGCCACCCTCGCCTACCTGCGCCACATCACCGGAATCGACTCCACCGACTGGAGGAGCGCCCGAGAGGCCCTAGCAGGCAGCCACCCGTTGGGGCGCCTGGAAACCAAGTGACCCCGCCACCCGCAGCCGCGTCGCCGCAGTAGGCCCAGCCGACGACCGCGACCCGGCTGCTCACCCCCGCCTGATGGCCGGATCGCCATCGAGGAGGGACTCCCGGAAGCCGCCGTCCAGGCGGAGGAGGCCTGTGCGCTCGCCGCCCGGCTGCGGGCCGAGATCGAGGGCGCCGCGTAGAAGTCGGCCAGCCCGCCTACTCCTCGGCCTCGTCGTCCTCGTCCAGTTCCGGCGCGTCCGGGTCGCGCAGCGGGCGCAGGGCGCCGACGGCTGGGGTGGAGGCGGTGAAGCTGTAGCGGCCGAGCAGGTTCAGGTTCCTGTGCTTGAGCGGGGACAGGCGTGCGATGTCCTCGTCGCGGATCTCGTGGCCCTCGGCGCGGAGCTGGGCGACGGCGGCGTCGATGTACTTCGTCGTCCACAGCACGATGGCGTTGAGGACCAGGCCGAGCGCGCCGAGCTGGTCTTATCCGAACTAGCCCATCCGACGGCCCGGCAGGGGTCTGCGCGGGTCGAGTCACTGAAAGTAATTGTCTGAAATCGTGGAGCCCTGGAGTGTCCGGGCGTGTCGGGCGCCGCTGCGTTCTGCACGGTCACCTGTGACAAGGCGCCCGGGACCAGGCGACAATCCCGCATATGGATGACGCGTTCACACTCCTTCGGCAGGCCGTTGACGTACTGCCGGAGGACGCCATGGCAGAGAACGGCCAGACGGTTGGAGATGTTCGCAAGGAGATCGAGCTCCAGGAGTGGGAGATGGCGCTCGATGTGCTCATCGAGATCGCGGATGTCCATCCGGTATCCATCACCTTCTGGGAGATGCTCTCCGAGGCTGCCCGGCAGATGATGCTCGACCGCAGCCGCCGTTGGTGCGAGTGGCGGGGCTGGGAAGCCAAACACGGCACGATCCGTGCCACCTTGACCCTTCTGGGAGCCGACGAGGGCGGACGCCAGAGTGCCTTCTCAGGGGACGGCCAGCTCAGACCGCTGTGGGACATCGGTCACCGCACCGCAGACGGACAGCAAGATCTGAACATCGCGCGGCTCTGGGTGGAGTTCGAGCCGCAGCTTGGCCCTGGAGAGACAGCCGACGTTCGCCTGGCTCCCCTGCAGCCCGAGCAATGGCAGCATCTGAAGCCTGGTGACGTGATCACCATGCACGAGGCCCAACTGGCCGCTGGCATCGCCGAAATCATCGAGGTCCTGCCGCCTCGCGCCTGAGACCAGGGCAGCCAGGGGCGAAGGGCCCGTGGTCGGACGGCTGTCAGCCGCTGTCAGAGCTGCCGGTGAGTCGGCCGGCGCTGGTGCGGAAGTCGGGCATGCCGAGCTGGACTGTGGTGTGCCGGGCTGCGAGGTCGCGCATGGCGGCGAGCTTCTGCTCGGCGGCGGCGAGGCTGGCCTCGATCGCGGCGACCTCGCCGAGCCAGCCTTGTTCCTTGGCCTCCTGGAGCCGGTCGAGCAGGTTCGCGTGGATCTCCTCCAGGCGGGGCCTCTGCCCGGGATCTGGTCGTAGGACGGGGCATCTGATGCAAGCGTGCTCATGGACGCAGGGAGTTCCGAAGTCGCGTGCGCAGACGCCCAGCGCCACCTTGCGCAGCTCGAAGTGGGCCAGGAAGTCCTGCCACTCCTGCGCGGTGGGCTCGCGGTACTCCTCGCTGGGCCGCAGCGACCGGCGGCGGGCGATGAAGGACCGGTGGTGGTTGATGACGTCCTCGGGGTAGATCGCGGCATATCCGAGTGTCGTGTCGACCATCCGGTGGCCGCAGATGCGGGCGGCGATGTGCGGGGGCAGACCGGAGCGGCGTCGGTCACGAAGATTCTGCGGAAGTCGTGCGGCGTGTACCGCAGTTGCTCGTTGGCGGGCCCGGTCAGTCCGCTCGCGGAGAGGGCGTCGTTGAGGCAGGTGTAGATGTAGTTGCGCGGGATCGCTCGGTCCTCCGGGCCGCAGCGGCGCTGGAAGAGGAACGGCATCGGTGCACTCCAGAGCCTTTCCAGACTGTCGTAGGCGGCGACCAGGGGCATGGCCTGCTGCCCGCGCCGGACGCGGTGGATGATCGCTGTCAGCACCTCTCCGAGTTCTGGCGAGACCAGCAGCAGCCGCTCCTGGTCGAGCTTGGACGGGGCGACTTGCAACATGGGCACGATCTCGCCGGTGGTGGGCAGCTGGTAGGCGACGAAGCTGTGGTGGGTGAGCTCCAGTGCTTCCTCGATGCGCATGCCGGTGTGGCGGAGGACCTCGACGATGGCCCAGGCCCAGAACGCGCGTTCTTCCTCGACGGTCAGGTCCCGGCGCCGGCCGGTGGCTGGGTCGTCGGCGTAGACGCGGGACGACACCCCGGCCCGGCGGAGGAGGGTCTCGCCCGCCGGGGTGGTGAAGGAGGCTCCGGCCGTGGTCTCGCGTCCGGTGGCGAGACGCGTCTGGGCGTCCTTGAGCTGGCGCTCGACGGCTTTGACCAGGGCGGGGAGTGCGGGCAGGAGGGTGCGGGTGCGCTGGTCCATGGCCGCTTTGCGGCGGGCGCGGTTCTTGCTGTGGTCGGTGTCGCTGTCGCGGACCGGGCAGGGAGCGACCCACGGGCCCCACCGTGCCGGTTCTTCGGCGGCCCAGCGGGCGAGATCCTGGTAGAACGCCCGGACCCAGCTGAAGACGGTGTGCGCGTTGACCCGCGGCCGGATGGGGATGCCGTGACGGTCGCGGACCATGCGGACGCGTTCCCGCCAGGCCGTGACGGTATCGGCGTGCAGCCGCAACGAGTCGATCCCGGGGTGGTGTTTCTCCAGGTCACGCCAGAACAGTCCGGCGAGCGAGCGGGCCATGTCCTCGAGCGTGGTGTAGTCGACGTCCACCGCGCGCTCGGTGAGGTAGTCGACCAGGAGGTCGCGTATCGCGGTGCAGGTAATGCCCTGCCGGTCGACCAGGGCCGCCGGTGTCAACTGTCCCGGCAGCATCACCGTCTTCAGCCGGGCGGGGGCGTCGGGGCCGAAGGCACCGAGCCCTGCGAGGAGTTGGTAGAAGAGGTGCTTGCCGTGGTAGCCGTTGGTCTGGTGCTCGCCGATGGCGTGCTGCAGCTCGACGCAGTCGCCGATGGTGACGTCGTGAACGGTGCCGCTCTTGCGGGTCACGATCCAGGTGACGCGGTTGAGGGCGTTGTTGCAGTCGTTGGCCCCCGTGTGGCCGGTGGCCGTGTACCGGTCCTTGAGCGCCGCGAAACCGTGGGGATCGGTGACGCTACGGATGTGCGCCAGCAGTTGAGAAGGGCGCTGCCGGAGCAGCCACCGGTAGGCGGGGCGTACGACTTGTCCGCCCAGCAGCGGGATCATGCCGCAGCACAGATCGGCACGGTCGTACTTGCGCGCCCGCTGGTGCTCGGCGAGCCACTGCATCGGCAGCCGCGGCCACTCCCGCCCGGCCTCCTCGGCTCCGCTGGCCGTCCAGCGTTCCTGCCAGGTGCGGCCGGGCTGGTCCTCCAGCCAGTCGAGCAGCTTGATCAGACCGCGGCGGCGCGTGCGCTGGTTGGTGTCCGTGTCCGAGGTGAACGGCAGCGCGAGCGTGCGCTCCAGCACCTTCTCGCGCGATTCCTCCGTCTGCCACCAGGACGTCGGTACTTCCTCTCCTGGCCAGGAGGCAAGGGAGCGTGGCGAACAGGTGCGGAAGGGCGGGCGGTCACTGTCTCGGTGGTCATGCCGGGCCTCCGCCGAGGGCGGCCGGGCCGAGCAGTGTCTGGAGGACCTCGGAACGGTAGCCCGGGGCGGGCATCACCGGCTTGACCGGCTCCGCAGCCTGCCGGGCGTGGTGAGCCAGTACGTTCGCGACGACCTCGCCCTCGGCGGGTTCGAGGTACTGCTCCGTGGTGCTGATGTGGAGATGCCCGAGGACCCATTGGACGTCGGTGAGCGAGAGCTTGGGGTCGCGCACCATCCTCTTCGCCGCGCTGTGCCGCAGGTCATGCAGGGTCCAGTTCGCCCCCAAGGTCTCGTTGGCCCGGGTGAACACCATGCGGGCCGCGTCGTAGCTCAACGGCCTGATCGGACGCCGCAGAGTCCACCACAGAGGCTCGTCCGGCCCGTCGAGAGGTTGCGGGCGGATCTGCTGCTGGTAGAGACGCAACCAAACGAACGCGTCGCTGGAGGCGGGAATCCACTGCAGAGCCCGGGAGCCCTTGCGGATGACGCCGATGGTCTGGTCACCGGGGCTGACCCGGTCCCGGCTGACGCCGAGGAGCTCCGAGGCGCGCGGGCCGGCCGAGATGTAGAAGGCGACCAGCGCGCGGTCGCGGTGCGAGGGAAGAGCCGCGAACAGCTCGTTGAATGCCTGGTCAGGGATACCGCGCGGGGGTTCGCCGGGGTTCCTTCGGCTGGTAGGGAGCCCGGCGAGTGGGGTGCCGATAGGCGTGCATCGGGTTGTGGTGGGCGTTGAGGTGCTCGTCCTCGGCACGCTTGGTCTTCGGGAACGGGTTGAGCAGCGGCCGTCCGTGCATGTCGCGGTGGTACTCGTAGAAGCTGCGGACCACCGCCCGCGCGTGCCGCCGGGTGCGGGACGCGTAGTTCTCACCCGCGTACCGCTTGCCGGTCACCGGGTTGACCGACCCAGGCGCCGGAGCATCCGGCCGTCGAGGCCGCGGTGGCTTCTTGACCAGCCTCAGCCACAGCGCGAAGTCCCGGGCCTCCGCACGACTTGCCCGGTCCCACGGCACGTCGACGGCCCACAAGAACCGGAACCAGGCCAGCAGTTCGTACGCGTACGAACGGAGCGAAGCTGGACTGTCGTCGTCAGCGAGCATGTCGAGCAGGAACTCGCTGACCGCCGACACCTCGACGCCGTCCCCGTCGAGCAGCCGGAACGGCAGGGCCGGGTCGCCGGTCTCCTCGACCCGGCCGACCCTCGGCACCGCAAGTGCTGTGACATCCCGTAGCTCCGTACGTTCCTGCACCTGATCCTCCACGAGCCGCTGTGGTCTCCAACGACTCGTGATGACAGCACATGAGGACGGTCGTACGGGAAGGCTTCGCGGGGAGTGCGCTGGGCCGACCGGCCGATCTCGTCACCGTGCGTCGAACTCCGGGGACGCTCCACCTCACCCCTCGGTAGTTCGGTCAACAGGTCCTCCATACCGTCCCGGTACGCCTGGTGGATGGTGCCGCCCTTGCCGTGGCACACGTCGCGGGCGAGCTTGTGGCGGGACTCCTGCACGGTGAGCTGCCGGTTCATCTGGCGGCGGTATGTGTCGTCCACCGGGTCGACCACGCGCAGCAGGTGCTCAGTCTTCGCGATCCGCCCGTACTCGGCGAACGCCGCCCCCAGCGGGGTCGGGCGGCCGTCGCGGCCGAACATGCGCAACAGTCGTAGGCGCGGACCTGGTTGGTGACCAGGGAACCGGCGACCTTCAGCATGTCCGGCCAGTGCGTGATCACCTTGTTCAGGTTGACCCGTTGCGGGCCAGGTCCTCCACCGGGCCGTACGTGCCGGTCTCGACACCGGGCATGGTGGCCCGCCAGAACCGCTGGTCGTCCAGGTCGCGGAAGCGGGGGCTGAAGTTGTAGCCGAGGATCTTGAACAGGCCGAAAACCATGTCGGAGTACGAGGCGTTGTCGGTCGCCACCATCTCCGGCTTGACCCCGCCATCCAGGTTCAGCAGAGCATCCAGGATGTGCAGGGAGTCGCGCGGGGTGCCGGGGACGACCATCTGCCCGATGCCCGCGACCTGGTCGTTGACGGCGTTGAGTCAGGTGATGCCGCGTTTGAACCCGAAGTACTTCGGTGACGGGGCGGCGCTGATGGTGCGCACCGGCACCTGGAAGCGCAGCCCGTCCGCCGAGGCGAGCTGCCCCTCGCCCCAGAACTGCACGATCGGGATGTCGGCCTGGGCGGCGATGAGCCGCGCGTTCGCGGCCGCGATGGTGTCGGCGCGCAGGTAGTACTGGTCGACGTGCACGAGCCGGGCCCGGGTCAGGGCCTCGTAGCCGGGACTGACCACCGGGGTCAGGCCGATGTTGCACGCTTCCGAAACGAGCAGCGCGACCATGGAGGTGGGCAGGTCCCTCGTCCGGGTGGTGCCATCGCCGAGGTGCACGAAGGCGTCGAGGAAGCCGGTCCAGGCGTTCACCTCGAAGAGCAAGTCCGGCAGATCGATCTTCGGGAGCATCTTGTCGACCCGCTTGCGCAGCCAGGTCAGGGACTTGGGCTCGCGGAGCGCGCCGAGCTTGTCGACGTTCAGCTTCACTCGTCCGTCGTCCTGCACCTCGATGGACACCTTGGCCGTCGGCCCCGCTTCCTGAAGGCGTTCGGCGAGCTGCTTCCATCCGGCGTCCAGGCCGCGCACCAGCTCCGCCAGGTGCTCAGTGACGGGCATGTCCAGGCTCAGCCCGGCCAGCACGTCCTCCTCGACCGCGTCCCAGTCCGGGCCCTCCAGGAGGCGGGCGCGCGGGTTGGACCAGCGGTGCGAGGGCGAGGCGAAGACGTCGCGGTTGTTCAGGGCCCGGTGCAGCTGCTCCAGCACGCACACCACGTACGCGTCCCGGTCCACCGCGCCCTGCGGCAGATCGGGGTTGGCGTACACCGCCTTGCGCCAGGCTGGCGGCACGAGCTTGTCGTCCACCTCGCGCGGCAGCAGGGGCTTGACCCCCGTCTTCCGCCGCGCCAGCGCCGGCAACCCCCGCACCCCGGTCAGGACCCGCTTCCCGGCGCTCGCCGCGTCGAGCGCCTTCGACTCGCCCAGCAGCGCGAGGAACGGGCGGACCGTGGCGTACCGGGTCGCCAGCGCTGCCCGCATCGCGACGTCGGCCGTGTTCTCGTCCTCGGGCACCAGGGTCACCACGGTGGCCGCCGCGCTCATCACCGCGGCGCGCGGGGCTACCTCTTCCACCGCTGCCCACAGCGTGGCCACGTCCAGGTCCGTGTCCTGCTCCTCGACAAGCTCCAACTCCTCGAACAGCACCTTCGCCGCCCGCGCGAGCACCCGTGACGCCTTCTCCAGCTGAGGCAGCGTCGACAGCCGCTCCTTCTCCGTCCTGCGTTTCGCGGCGTTCAGCAGCCGGGTGGCCATCAGGACCTGGAACAGGTCCAGGGCCTCGTCGATGGCCTTCGCCTCCAGGTGCCGCATCACCGCGGTGAGCATCGCCGTGCGCTTGGGTTCCGCCGCGCGTTCCAGCAGCGGCGCCTTCGACCCCAGCGCGTACCGGGCCAAGGCAGCCATTCGGTTCGGCGGGATCTGCGACAGCCTCAGCCGCCCGAGCCGGTACGCGCCGATCTCGTCCACCCGCTCCAGCGCGCGGGCGAACGCCGTCCCCGTCGTCCGCGTCGGCGGCCGACGCAGCCGCTCCAGCTCCGAGAACCGCGCCCCCTCCGGCGTCTTCAACGTCGCCACCAGATGCCCGGGCAGCGCCGGATCAGCCCGGCGGGCCGCGCCCGCGACCGTGGCGTGCAGCCGCTTCTCCGCGACCTTCCGCGCCTCCGACACCTGCCGAGCCAGCACGCTCACCCCGGGCAGCAGCACCCGGTGACGGCGCAGCCGGCCCACCGCCTGATTGAACAACGCCACCGGCCCCTCGGCGTGCGTCCACGCGCGCCCGTGCAGGAACGTCCGGAACCGGCGCGACCACTCCGCATCCTCGTACTCGCGGTACTCGTAGGCGTCCCGGATCTCCCACGCGTGCTCGTACGGCGTCGGCTTGCGCTCGGTGTACCGCTTCACGCACGAGACGTCCTCGATGCCCAGCTGCGCGGCCAGGTGCTCGACAACGACCCACGGCACGTCCAGCGGGTCGTCCGGGAGGAACCGGCCGATGTAGCGCACGGTGCACATCTGGAGAGCGAACCCGAGCCGGCTGTGGTCCCCGCGCCGCTTCGCGATCAGCTTGCGGTCCTCGTCGTCCAGGAAGAAGAACCGCTCCAGCTCCGACCGGGTCGGCTCCTCGTTGAACTTGCCGTACGACGCTGCCTGCTCATCGGTCAGGAACTCCACTGGCATGGACGCGAAGCTATCGGCGCCCGCACGCGCTCAGGGATCTTCCGCCGAACCTCGCCGCCGGGCCTGCCGCCCGTGGTAGAGGCCATGATCACCGGCTTGGCGTTAACCGCTGTACCGCTGTTCCCCGAGGCCGTAATCGACCGGGTCGTCCCACGTGTCGAAGAGATACCGGCCGCCGACCTGACGTGCGCCTGTGGCCGGGTCAAAGCGCAGCGGGATGTACTTGTGCCGCATGCCGGGGCGGACGTCCATGGTGCGCCGTTCGGTCTCCACCATGTCGACCAGGCGCTGCATGGGGATGCCGTCGGGGAGGGCGAAGTCCGAGGTGAAGGCCGCCTCAGCAGCGACGGGACCGGTCTCGTAGCCACGAATGTCGATGTCCATGATCGGTTCCTCTGCTCCCGCTCTCCCAGCGTACCCACGCGGGTACGGGAATGCCCTCGGACGTCCGGGCCGTTGGCCAAGGCATGAGCCAGCACCCAGCCCCCGTGCCCGCC
>NZ_LATD01000244.1 GCF_000981895.1 Streptomyces odonnellii
CCCCCGCTCCCGCCCCCGGTGATCGTCGTCGGGATCGGTGCCGACGGCTGGGCCGGGCTTTCCACAGCCGGGCGGGACGCGCTGCGTGCGGCCGACGTGATCGTGGGCGGCGCCCGGCAGTTGGAGCTGCTGCCGCGTGACGAGTGCGCGGGGGAACGGGTCGTGTGGCCCTCGCCGCTGCGGCCCGCCGTACCCGAGGTGCTCGCGGCCCATGCCGGGCGGCGGCTGTGCGTACTGGCCAGCGGGGACCCGATGTTCTACGGGATCGGGCGCACACTCATGGAAGTCGTGGGGGCGGACGCGGGGGCCGGGGCGCTCCGAGTGCTGCCGCATCCGTCGTCCGTCTCGTACGCCTGCGCCCGGCTCGGCTGGCCGGTGGAGGAGACGGAGGTCGTCACCCTGGTCGGCCGGCCCGTCGAGCGGCTCGCCGCCGCGCTGTACGACGGCCGCCGGGTCCTGGTGCTGAGCGCGGGCGCGGCGACACCGGCTGAGGTGGCGGCGCTGCTGCGGGACCGGGGGTACGGGCCGAGCCGTATGCACGTACTCGAACAGCTCGGCGGGGAACGGGAACGGCGGACGGAGGGCCTCGCGGGGGACTGGCAGGAATGGGCGGGTGCGTCTGGTCCGGTTCCCGCGTCTGATCCCGCCCCCGCGTCCGTGCCTGACCCCATGCCCGTGTCTGCTGTTCCCTCTGTACCTGTTCCCTCCGTACCTGTTCCTGCGTTTGATCCGCTGAATGTGGTGGCGGTCGAGTGCCGTCGTGCGCCGGGCGCGGCCCGGCTCGGCGCCGTGCCGGGTCTGCCGGACGAGGCGTACGAGCACGACGGCCAGCTCACCAAGCGCCATGTCCGCGCCGCCACTCTGGCCGCGCTGGCGCCCGCGCCGGGGGAACTGCTGTGGGACATCGGCGGCGGTTCGGGTTCGATCGCGGTCGAGTGGATGCGTACGCACCGGTCCTGCCGGGCGGTGTCCGTGGAGCGGGATCCCGTACGGGCGGAGCGCATCGGCCGCAACGCGCGTGCACTCGGCGTCCCCGGCCTGCGGGTCGTCACGGGAGCCGCGCCCGGCGCGCTGGCGGGGCTGCCGGTGCCGGACGCGGTGTTCGTCGGCGGCGGGCTGACCGCGCCGGGCCTGCTGGACGCCTGCTGGGACGCGCTGCCCGAGGGCGGCCGGCTGGTGGCGAACACGGTGACGCTGGAGTCCGAGGCGCTGCTGGCGCGGTGGTACGGCCGCTTCGGCGGTGAACTGGTACGGCTGGCCGTCGCCCACGCCGTACCGGTGGGCGGGTTCACCGGCTGGCGGCAGGCGATGCCGGTGACGCAGTGGGCGGTGACGAAGGGCCCGGACGGGGCGCCGGAGCCGGGTGCGGCCTCGCGTCCGGCCCCGGGCTCGGCGTCGGCGCCGACCTCGGCTGTGGGTCCGGGCTCGCGTCCGGCCCCAGGTCCGGGTCCTGGCGCCGGTCCCGCCTCGGACCCGCAGGCAGCCCCTCCGTACGTCGTCCCCTCAGGAGAACAACGATGACCGTGTACTTCATCGGCGCCGGTCCCGGTGCCGCCGATCTGATCACCCTGCGCGGCGCCCGCAGACTCGCCGCCTGCGGTGTGTGCCTGTACGCGGGCAGTCTCGTGCCGCGCGAGCTGCTGGCCGAGTGCCCGTCGGGCGCCCGGCTGATCGACACCGCGCGGATGGACCTGGACGCGATCACCGCGGAACTGGTCCGCGCCCACGAGGAGGGCCAGGACGTGGCCCGGCTGCACTCCGGCGACCCGTCGGTCTTCAGCGCGGTCGCGGAGCAGATGCGGCGGCTGGACGCGGCGGGCGTGCCGTACGAGGTGATCCCGGGCGTACCGGCCTTCGCGGCGGCGGCCGCGGCGCTGAAGCGCGAGCTGACGGTGCCGACGGTCGGCCAGACGGTCATCCTCACCCGCGTCGCCCAGCAGGCCACCCCCATGCCGGACGGCGAGGACCTGGCGACACTCGGCCGCAGCGGAGCCCTGCTGGTCCTGCACCTCGCGGCCCGCTACGTCGACCGCGTGGTACGAGAACTGCTCCCCCACTACGGCCCGTCGTGCCCAGCCGCGGTGGTCGCGATGGCGTCCCGCCCGGACGAACTGATCCTGCGCGGCACACTGGCGGACATCGCGGACCAGGTGAAGGAGGCGGGGGTGATACGGACGGCGGTGATCCTGGTGGGCAACACCCTGGCGGCGGAACAGTTCCGCGACAGCCATCTGTACTCGCGGGAGCGGGACCGGAAGAGCGTGCCGGGGTCGCACGCCTGCTGATGCCGAATCGCCGGCACGAAGGCGCGGCGTCATCTCGACGCGCGATGGCACCACGGCCGGGCCGGACACACGCGGTCCACCGCGCCGCACTGCCGGGGCGGGCACCCGGAGGGCGAGCGGGGTCAGTCGACTCCCCTGAGATAGACGCGGCTGTTCCGGTCGTCGAGGGGGTGCACCGCTACCTGAAGAGAGTTGAGCCGGCCCTCGCACGGAGCGCAGACCTGCCCTTCCCGGACCTCTGGAAGCGTCTCGGGCTCCGCGAGGTCCAGATGGGAGAAGGGCGTCGTGGGTGCGAAGGACTGCTGGAGCGGTTTGTCCCGCTGTGTCAGGGCGTTCTCGGGGGCGAGTTCACCGATGAAGGCGTCCACCTCCGAGGTGGGCAGCGTAAAGGCCAGTAGCAGCCCGTCGTCCTGGAACCCGTTCTGGTACGCGGCTCGTCGGTCGGTGGCCCTGGCAGGGATCTTGACGCCGAGTTGTCGGCTGACGCTCCCCGGGGTCGCGTCCTCGGCCCAGTCGGGCACTTGGCGGCGTGCGTCGCCAGGGTCCGCCGGGGCGGCGGAGCAGGCGGCCAGCACGGACCACAGGACGACGATCACCCCAAGGGCCGACGCGCCGCGCGTCCGGGACCCGGCCTTCATCGGACCTCCGACAGTGTTGTCCTTCACCGTATTCCTTCGCGCCCCGGGTCCTGACGTGGGCCCTCGCGGCCCTGGTCCGGGGGGTCGGGCAACTGCACGGGTCCCGAACCCAGTTCGAGGTGCTGCGTCGAACCGCTTCCTCGCATGTCGAACTCCCTGGCCAGACCCGTGGTGTGCAGCCGGGCCATGTCGGCATCGGTCACCGTGGTCGGGCCGATCGGAGTGGCCTTGCCGGCGTCCCAGTTGTACCGGTCCCACACGTTCACCTGGTAATCGAGGGTCACATGGGGCCGGCCGTCCGCTCCGGGAACCACGGTGACCGCACCCGTGGTGTTGGTCATGCCGCTGCCGACCGCCAGATACCAGTCCCGGTTGGTGTGCGTGTAGCCGGCGGCGGAGGTTTCCACCGGGACGGTGACCGGTCGGCCGCCCGACTCCTCGAAGGCCTGGAGAGCCTGCTGCCGCCACGCGTCCTGCTGGCCGGCGACCGCACGCTGGGCTTCCAGCCGCAGCGCCTCGTCGTCCGCGAGCATTCTGTCGACATCCAGGTCCAGCGTCTCCCCGCTGCCGTCGAGATAGTGGTTCATATGCCGGGACGCGTCTGTGTTCCCGATGAAATCGCCCGAGTCCACCATCATCCCGGCCTGCGCCCGGATCCAACGGTCACCCCAGCCGGGGTCCTCCACGCCGTACGGACCCGCCCCGTCGTCACTGGCCACTTGCTTCACCTGGGGCGTGAAGATCCCGGCGTCCAGCAGGCCGTCCTTGTGCTGTGACCACAACTGGGCGCGTGATTCGGGACCCAGGGATTCCCAGAGCCGTCGCAGTGCGCGTCGCTCGTCGGGACCCGCGTCGGCGCCGAGCCGAGCGAGTTCAACGGCTCGCGGGAGCATGTCCTCGTCGAGCGAGGTGTACGTGCCGTGCCCCGGGTTGTCCGGGTCGCCGCCGTGACTGCCGCGCAGCGCGCGGACCGTGGCCTGGTCGATCTCTCCGGCGTGGCTGACGACATCGGTGAGGGTGTCGGCGTACCACCGCATCAGATCGAGCTTCTCCCGGCCCGGGCCCTCAGGGGTGCACTGCGCCTCCATCACCGTGACCCTCCCGCACTGCGCGTCGGAGACCAGAAACCCGGCTCTCCTCGCTTCGGCCGTGAGGTCCTCGGCCCGGCGCCGTAACCCCGCCAGTTCGGTGTGGGCGTCGTCGATGACGCTCCAGATGCTCCTGGCCTCCCGGTGCAGGTCCTCGAACTCTTTGGCGGTCTTCGCCACGAAGCCCTGGGTCACGGCGGCGTTGACACCCCGCCAACGCGCCTCGTCCGACTTCGCCCTCAACCCGTCGCGGGCGTCACCGGCCAGTGTTCCCAGGTCCTGGACCGCTCTCGCCCAGTCGGAAACGGCGGCGCCGAGCTTGCCGAGGTCCACCTGCATCAGATCGTCGTAGTTCATGTCGTCGCCGCCCCTCCGGTCGGCTATGTGAAGAACTCGTCGAGGCGTGAGACGGGGACAGCCGCACCGCTGCGATCCCGCAGTACCGCCGCGATGGCCGCGTCCTCCTCGGCGTGTGTTCTCGCCGAGTAGTCCAGATGATTGGAGATGTGCGCGCAGGCCTGTAGCACTCTCTTCACCTGGGCCGTCCACACATCGACGGTGTTCTCCAGCTCCGAGCCCATCGCGAAGTGATGGCCCTTGAGCTCCGCGCCCGCCCTCATGGTGGTACCGGAGCCGCTGTCGTCGGCCCCGGCCCCGGCGATGTCCGCCTGTTGGCTCAGCCTGTCGTACAGCTTGAACGCCTCATGGCCCACAGCGCCCAGGTCGTCCTGGCTCACCACGAGGTCGTGATTCCCGCTCGCACCGCCGCCTCCGGGCGGTAGCTGGTTCAGCCGAGTCTGTGCCGCCTGGTTCGCGACGGACTCGGCCTTCAGACGCTCCCACTCATCCCAGGCCATCCTCGAACTCCCCCCCCCGTAGGCGCACGATTTGTTTATGCTAACGTGCCGCGCTTTCCCGGTAGGGGCTCCTGACCTGACCTATCGCAGCCCGCTCCGCCCCACCACCGTGCCCGCTCTGTCGATGCAGATGACGTCCACCACCACCGGCGCGCCCCGTAGGACCCGTAGCGCCTCGTCGCGGGCGCGGTCGGCGACCGTGTTGCCGAGAGGTATGTCCTGGGACTGGCACAACTGAAGTGCCGCCAGGCCCGTGTTGGCCTCGGACACCGCTGTCGCCAGGGCGGCGTCGGCGCCCGCCGCCGTGGCCAGGGTCGCCAGGAAGGGCTTGTCGACCTGGGAGCGGGACGAGTGGAGGTCCAGGTGGCCCGCCGCCAGTTTGGAGAGTTTCGCGAAGCCGCCGCAGAGCGTGAGGCGGGGGACCGGGTGGCGGCGGAGGTACGTGAGGACCGCGCCGGCGAAGTCGCCCATGTCCAGCAGCGCGTCCTCGGGCAGGGCGTAGGCCGTGCGTACCGTCCGCTCGGACGTCGAACCCGTACAGCCCGCCACATGTGTACGCCCTGCCGCCCGCGCCACATCCACGCCCCGGCGGATCGAGTCGATCCAGGCGGAGCAGGAGTACGGGACCACGATCCCCGTCGTACCGAGGATGGAGAGGCCGCCCAGGATGCCCAGTCTCGGGTTCCAGGTGGAGCGGGCGATCTCCTCGCCGTCGTCCACCGAGACGGTTATCTCGACGTCGCCCGTACCGCCGTGGCGCTCCGCCGCCTCCGCGACCTGCTCGCGCATGAGCTGGCGGGGAACGGGGTTGATCGCCGGTTCGCCGACCGCCAGCGGCAGTCCGGGGCGCGTCACCGTACCCACCCCCGGGCCCGCCCGGAAGACGACTCCCGAGCCGGGCGGCAGCAGCCGTACCGTCGCCCGTATCAGCGCGCCGTGTGTGACGTCCGGGTCGTCGCCCGCGTCCTTGACGATCGCCGCCATCGCACGATCCGCGGTCAGCTCTTCGCGCGCCAGAGCGAACACCGGCTTCTGCCCCTTGGGGAGGGTGATCGTCACTGGGTCCGGGAACCCGCCCGTCAGCAACGCGGTATATGCCGCCTTCGTGGCGGCCGTCGCGCACGCGCCAGTCGTCCAGCCGTGCCGCAGACCCGTGTGCTTGAGTTGGGCACCGCGCCCCCCGCCCTTGCCCTCAGTCATGGAGAGACCCGACGCCGATGAGTGAGACGTTCCGTGTGCTGCTTCTCGGTGGGACCACTGAAGCGCGTCGCCTCGCCGGACTGCTGCACGGCGAACCGCTGCACGGCGCATCGCTGGACGGTCGCGCCATCCACGTCACCACCTCCCTCGCGGGGCGCGTCGCCCGGCCCGTGCTCCCGCCCGGGGAGGTACGGATCGGCGGCTTCGGCGGCGCCGAAGGGCTGTCGCGCCACCTGCGCGCGCACCATGTGGACGCGGTCATCGACGCCACCCATCCCTTCGCCGCGACAATCAGCCGGAACGCGGTCCTCGCCGCCGCCGACGCCCATGTTCCCCTGCTGGCTCTGCGCCGCCCGTCCTGGGTCCCGGCCGAGGGCGACGACTGGCATACGGTCGGTTCCCTGGCCGGCGCCGCCGAGGCGCTGGCCGCCCTGCGCGCCCGGCGGGTCTTCCTCACCACCGGCCGGACGGGCCTCGCCGCCTTCGCGGGCCTCGACGGGCCGTGGTTCCTCGTACGGTCCGTGGACGCGCCCGAACCTCCGTACCCCGCCCGCATGGAGACGATCCTCGACCGGGGGCCCTTCACGCTCGACGGCGAGCGTGAACTCCTCCGCCGGCATCGCGTCGACACCGTCGTGACCAAGGACAGCGGAGGCGCCGCCACCGCGCCCAAGCTCACCGCGGCCCGCGAGGCCGGGGTACGGGTCGTGGTGGTACGCCGTCCGCCGGCGCCCGAGGGGATATGTGTGGCGGCCACACCCGATGAGGCGGTGCGGTGGGTGCGTCAGCTCGGCGGATAGCGACGCGGCGTCCAGACGACCTCCTCGCCCTTCCCGGCTCCGCCTTCCCCGGCCCCGCCGCCCCCGCGTCGTACCGCCACTGTCTGCGACGACCCGACCAACAGGATCGTCCGCATGTCCACCTGCGCCGGATCGAGGTCGCCGAGCCGCACGATCCGTACGCTCTCCTCGGCCCCGCCCACATCGCGCCCGACGACGACCGGGGTGTCCGGGGCGCGGTGTTCCAGCAGCAGTTCACGGGCCTTGCCGACCTGCCAGGTACGGCTGCGCGAGCCCGGGTTGTAGAGCGCGAGCACCAGATCCGCCGCCGCTGCCGCGTGCAGCCGTTCCGCGATGACCTCCCAGGGCTTGAGCCGGTCGGAGAGGGAGATGACGGCGTAGTCGTGCCCGAGCGGCGCGCCCGCACGCGCGGCGGCGGCGTTGGCGGCGGTCACGCCGGGCAGCACGCGGACGGGGACGTCGGTGTACGGACCGGCCGACGCCGCCTCCAGTACGGCAGTGGCCATCGCGAACACCCCCGGGTCCCCGCCCGAGACGACGGCCACCCGCCGCCCGCGACGGGCCAGTTCGAGGGCGAACTCGGCGCGCTCCGACTCCACCTTGTTGTCCGAACCGTGCCGCTGCTGGCCCGGCCGCACCGGAACGCGGTCCAGATACGTCGTGTACCCGACCAGATCGTCCGCTGCCGCGAGCGCGCCGCGCGTCTCGGGCGTGAGCCAGAGCGGCCCCGCAGGTCCGGTCCCGACCACGACCACCTCACCGGTGTTGCGGGGGGCGGCCGGTGCGTCCGCCCGCGCGTCCGTCCGTGCGTCCACCCGGCTCGGCAGCACGGCCACCGAGAAGTACGGCACGGAGTCCGGATCGGTGTCGGCGAGCCGGCCGGTGCGCTCGCCGCTCATCGTGGCGCGTTCGACGTACCGCGCGTCCGCGAGCCGGCCGGCCCGCTCGACGGCCCGCCGTACGGCGGGGAAGGTACGGCCCAGCTTCATCACGACCGCCGAGTCCGCCGAGGCCAGCCGGGCGGTCAGCTCCTCCTCGGGCAGGGTGCCGGGCAGGATCGTCAGCGCCTCCTCGCCCTCGACGAGCGGGGTGCCGAGCCGGGCCGCGGCGGCGCTGACCGAGGTGACACCGGGGATCACCTCGGTCGGATAACGGTCGGCCAGCCGCTTGTGCATATGCATGTACGAGCCGTAGAAGAGCGGGTCCCCCTCGGCGAGTACGGCGACCGTGCGCCCGGCGTCGAGATGGACGGCGAGCCGGGCGGCCGACTCGGCGTAGAACTCCTCCATCGCGCCCCGGTAACCGCCGGGATGGTCGGTGGTCCCGGTGGTGACCGGATAGACCAGCGGCTCCTCTATGTGGTCAGGGCATATGTGGTCGGCGGCTATGGAACGGGCTATCGAACGGCCGTGACGGGCACTGTGGTACGCGATCACATCGGCCTCAGCGATGACCTGGACGGCGCGTACGGTCATCAGCGACGGATCGCCGGGCCCGAGCCCGACGCCGTACAGCTTGCCGGGGGTTGTCTCGTGGCTGGTGCTGGTGCTGGTGGTCCCGGTGCTGGTGCTGGTGTTGGTCCGGGAGCCGGTGTCAGGTACCGGGCTGCTGTCCTTGCCGGTGTTGCCGGTGTTGCCGGTGTTGCCGGTGCTGCGGGTGCTGCCAGCGTTGCCGATCATGTCGGTGCTGCCGGTCGGCGTGCTCTTCGCGTTCACTCTTCCTCGCTCGCGATCGCGTTGATGGCCGCCGCCGCGAGCGCGCTGCCGCCGCGTCGTCCTCGTACGACCAGATACTCGAGTCCGGCCGGATTTCCGGCGAGCGCGTCCTTCGACTCGGCCGCGCCGATGAATCCGACCGGTACGCCGATGACGGCCGCAGGCCTCGGCGCTCCCGCCTCGACCATCTCCAGCAGCCGGAAGAGCGCGGTTGGGGCGTTCCCGACGGCCACCACCGCGCCGTCCAGCCGGTCGCGCCACAACTCCAGGGCGGCGGCGCTGCGTGTGGTCCCCAGCTCGGCGGCGAGCGCGGGCACGGCCGGGTCGGACAGGGTGCAGACCACCTCGTTGTCCGCGGGCAGCCGCTTGCGGGTGACCCCGCTCGCCACCATCGCCACATCGCACAGGACCGGAGCGCCCGCCCACAGCGCCTCGCGCGCGCGGGCCACCACGCCGGGCGTGAAGGCCAGATCGCGTACGAGGTCGACCATGCCGCAGGCGTGGATCATCCGCACCGCGACCTGGGAGACATCGGCGGGCAGCGCGGCGAGATCCGCCTCGGCGCGGATCGTGGCGAAGGACTGGCGGTATATGGCCGCGCCATCCTTCTCGTACGCGTACACGGTGTGGCCGGACGCCATGTGGCCGAACGATGTGTGGCGGGACGCCATGTGGTCGTGGACTGTGTGGTCCGGCCCCATGGGGCCGGAC
>NZ_LATD01000245.1 GCF_000981895.1 Streptomyces odonnellii
AGCCCTGACTCCGGCCCCAAGCCCCAGCCTCGGCCCCGCCCGTACGCCTGACCGCGAGAGCCGGAGTGAGAGAGCGCTCCCACCCGGAGTGGGAGCGCTCTCACGAGGCTCTCGCGACCCGGTCAACACCGCTCCCACATCCATCGCACTCCGTCAAGACTCGAACGCACAACGGCCGCCCGTACCCCTCGATCAACCCTCAACAGCCGTCCGTGTCAGATGTATTGACACCTCTGTTTCAGGAGTTTTACGTTTCATGGCATCTGAGAGCGCTCTCGGACGCCCTTTCCCCCATGTCTTCGAGGTGCCGTCCATGTTCGTCTCCCGTGCCAGACCCGCCTCCGTGCTGGTCCTCGTCACCGCCCTGGCCGCCGTCGGCCTGGGTCCCGCCGCCGGTCCGGCGATGGCCGCGAACATCCCCGTGGGTGCGGGCAGTTACTCGGACACCCGTCCCGCAGGCACATCGGGTCCCACCACCAACACCGGCACCCCGGTCACCCCCAAGCTGACCACGGCGGCCAGGAACAAGCCCGTCCCCACCAATGACTGGTGGTCCTCGCTGGCCTTCCAGCGGTACGGCGACAACCCGTACTCCACCCCCATGTACGGCCACCCGCTCACCTATCAGGCGACCGCCGCCGGCCTCCAGGTCGGCTATCCGACCGCCCCGACGGTCAGTGGCGACGGCCGCCAGTACGAGTACGCGCACAAGGCCGACCTGACCCTCGGCCTGACCGGGCTCAACTCGCCCGACACCAAGGCCGATTCCTGGTCCGACTGGACCGTCACCCCCTACTGGTCGGACGGCACCCGCACCCTGCGGACCACCATCGGCCACGGAATGCCTTTTGTATACGCCAAGGGCACCGGTGGTGACGCGCGTGTCACCACCGCCGGCACGCCCGAGGTCTTCGCCGACCAGGGCAACATTCTCGGCATCACGGTCGCGGGCCACCACTACGCGCTGTTCGCGCCGACCGGCGCCGACTGGACCGTGGCGGGAAGCGCTCTCACCGCGGGACTCGGCGGCCGTGACTACTTCTCGCTCGCGGTCCTGCCCTCCAGGGACGCCCTCGCGACATACCGGAAATACGCGTACAGCTTTGTCACCGGATCGAAGGTGAGCTGGAGTGCCACGGGCGGTACGGTCAGGGCCACCTACAGCCTCACCACCGCGCCCCAGGAGGGTACCGAGACCGGTACGCTCCAGGCCCTCTACCGGCACCAGTGGCTGAACACCAGCGACGCGCTCACCCCGTACACCTATGTCTCACCGCGCGGCACGATGAAGGTCCGCGAGTCCGCCTCCTTCACCACCAGCCAGCAGTCCGCCGCGGTACTGCCCACGCTGCCGCCGTCCAGCGGTGTCGACCGGGCGCGGCTCAAGGGCCACTTGGACGAGGTGGCGAACGCGGCCGACCCGTTCTCCGGCGCGGTCGACACGTACTGGACCGGCAAGGCCCTGGGCAAGCTGGCCCAACTGGTGCCCATGGCCGACCAGATCGGCGAGACCGCCACCCGCGACAAGCTCATCGGACTGCTCAAGGGCAGGCTGGAGCAGTGGTTCACAGCGGGCGGCGCCAACCAGTTCTCGTACGACACGAATTGGAAGACGCTGACCGGATACCCGGCGTCCTACGGCAGCGACACCGAACTCAACGATCACCACTTCCACTACAGCTACTACGTCTACGCGGCGGCGATCGTCGCCCAGTACGACCAGGCCTGGGCCGCGGGATCGGCCTGGGGCGGCATGGTGAAGACGCTCGTGCGCGACGCGGCCAACCCCAGCCGCGACGACACCCAGTTCCCGTTCCTGCGCGGCTTCGACGTCTACGCCGGACACAGCTGGGCCTCGGGACACCAGGGATTCGCCGCGGGCAACAACCAGGAGTCGTCGTCGGAGTCCACCAACCTCAGCGCCGCGCTGGTGCTGTGGGGTTCCGCGACCGGTGACACCGAGCTGCGTGATCTGGGCAGCTACTTGCTGGTGACCGAGTCCGAGGCGATCGGCCAGTACTGGTTCGACGCCGACCAGCAGGTCTTCCCGGCCTCCTTCGGGCATGACACGGTCGGCATGGTGTGGGGCAGCGGTGGCGCGTACTCCACCTGGTGGACCGCCAACCCGGAGGAGATCCACGGCATCAACGCCCTTCCGCTGACCGGCGGTTCGCTCCACCTGAGCCGTGAGAAGGACGCGATCAAGCGCAATCTCGCGGAGATGGTGCGGGAGAACGGCGGCCCGGCCGTCGAGTGGCGCGACATCCTCTGGGAGTTCGAGGCACTCGCCGACCCGGCGGCGGCCAAGGCCAAGTGGGACGCGGGCAACGCCGGTTACTCACCCGAGGCGGGCGAGTCCCGTGCCCATACGTACCACTGGATCAATACGCTGCACTCCCTGGGCGCTCCCGACGCGACCGTGACCGGGTCGATCCCGACCTCCGCCGTCTTCGTCAAGGGCGGGGTACGGACCTACGCGGCACACAACTTCGAGTCGGTGGCGCGCACCGTCACCTTCTCGGACGGGACGGCACTCACCGTACCGGCGCGCTCGACGGCGACCAGGTAACGCGCTCGACGGCGGCAAGGCAAGGCGCCCCAGTACGGCGACCAGGAGTACGGCGACCAAGCGGGTGGGGAGCGCTCTCAGCAAGGGGAGCGCTCTCACACCGCACATGAACGAACGTGTACGAACCAGCGGCGGGTCCCGGCTCAGGCCGAGGCCCGCCGTACCAGTGTCGTCGGAGTGATCACCGAGGCCGGCGCCTGAGCCCCCTCGCGGTCCTGTTCGAGCCCGCGCAGCAGCAGCCGTGCCATCAGCCGCCCCTGCCCCTCTATGTCCTGCCGGACCGTGGTCAGCGGCGGATCCATTGCCTCCGCGACCGAGTCCATGTCGTCGAAACCGACCAGCGCCACATCGCCGGGCACCGCACGGCCCTGCTCCTTGAGCACCCGCAACGCGCCCGACGCCATCAGATCGTTGGCGGCGAACACCGCGTCCAGATCGGGATACCGCGCCAGCAGCTCCGCCATCGCGAGCGCCCCGCTCTCCGCCGTGAATCCGCCTTCCGCGATCAGCGCGGGATCCGCGTCCGGCAGCACATCCCGGTAGCCGTCGAGCCGGTCGGTGGCCGAGGCCTGGTCGCGCGGACCCGCGATATGAGCGATCCGCCGCCGCCCCAGGTCCCGCAGATACCGCACGGCCGCGCGGGCGCCGCCACGGTTGTCGGCGTCGACATACGGCACGGCCTGATGGTCCTGGGCGGCCGTCCAGGACGGCCGGCCGCCATAGACGGTCGGCATCCCGGCCCGCCGGGTGATCTCCGGGATCGGGTCGTCGGTGTGCAGCGAGAACGCGAGCGCGCCGTCGACATGGCCGCCCGCCAGATACCGTGCGATCCGGTCGTAGTCACCGGGCCCTTCGAGCAGCAGAAGCACCAACTGGGTGTCGTGCGCGGTCAGTTCCTTGCTGATACCGCGGATCTGCTGGGAGAAGAACGGATCGGAGAAGATCCGGATCTCCGGCTCCGCGATGATCACCGCGACCGCTCCGGTGCGCCGGGTGACCAGGGTGCGGGCCGCGTGGTTCGGTACGTACCCCAGCTCGTCGACCGCCCTGCGCACCTTGTCGACCAGCGGCTGACGCACCCCCGCACCGCCGTTGACGACCCGGGAGGCCGTGGCCCGGGAGACGCCGGCGCGCGCTGCGACAGCTTCCAGAGTGGGACGGAAACCAGGGGACGGCTCGGGCAAGGCGTGCGCTCCTCGTCGGCGGCGGATACGGCGGTCAGGGCGGTTACGACCGGGACTGATACGGCGGTACCGTACGGCAGCGTCGCATACGGGGGCGAGCCGGGCCGCCGGACAGCTACAGCCTAACCGCTGCCGTGCAGACTATGAGAGCGCTTCCAAAGCGCCCCATCAGGCCTCCTCGCTCGCCCCGGCCTGCAACCCCCGGCCGGCAAGCGGATGTCCGCCGACTGCCCACTTTTGCACGGGAGTTCACCGGGGTAGCTTCCGCCCCATGGAGATCCGTGCGCGGGGAGCCCGCTGGTCGAGCAGAACGCTGGTCGCGGCGGCCTCCGCCGCCCTGCTGGGGGTGCTGCTCACCCCGACAGGGGCGCAGGGCGCCCAGCCCGGTCCCGGTTCCGGTTCCGGTCCCGCCCCGGGCGGCCGGTCGGTGAAGGAGAGTCAGCCCGTCTACTCGTACGACGACGCCATACGGGAATCCGTCTGGGTGGACACCGGGATCGACGGTGACGAGGACGGCGGGACCGACCGGGTCGCCGTCGATGTCATCCGGCCGGGAGAGCCCGCCGAACAGGGCCGCAGAATTCCGGTGATCATGGACGCCAGCCCGTACTACTCCTGCTGCGGGCGCGGCAACGAGAGCCAGAAGAAGACCTATGACGCCGACGGCAGACCCGTCGGCTTCCCTCTCTACTACGACAACTACTTCGTCCCGCGCGGCTATGCCTTCGTCGCCGTCGACCTCGCCGGCACCAACCGCTCCGACGGCTGTGTCGATGTCGGCGGCCGGTCCGACATCCAGTCGGCCAAGGCCGTGATCGACTGGCTGAACGGCCGCGCCCGCGGCTATGCCACCCGTACCGGCACCGAGCGCGTCCGCGCCGACTGGACCACCGGCGCCACCGGAATGATCGGCAAGAGCTACGACGGCACCGTCGCCAACGGAGTCGCCGCCACCGGGGTCGAGGGACTCGAGACCATCGTCCCGATCAGCGCGATCAGCTCCTGGTACGACTACTACTTCCAGCAGGGCGCGCCCCTCTACGACTCGGGGCCCGAGTGGCTCTCCGACTATGTCGAGAGCCCCGAGGCCCGCGACCGCTGCCAGGCCGTCCAGCAGCGGCTGATCGACGAGGCCCCGCGCACCGGCGACCGGACCGGCCTGTGGAACGAGCGCGACTACGTACGGAACGCGCACAAGGTCCGCGCCAGCGTGTTCGCCGTGCACGGCGGGCAGGACCTCAATGTCCGTGCCAAGCACCTCGGACAGTGGTGGGAAGCGCTCTCTGACGCGGGCGTCGAACGCAAGATCTGGCTCTCCCAGACCGGCCACGTCGACCCGTTCGACTTCCGCCGCGCCGCCTGGGTGCCCACCCTGCACCGCTGGTTCGACCACTACCTCCTCGGTTACGAGAACGGCATCGAGCGCGAGCCCATGGCGGACATCGAGCGCGCTCCCGACCAGTGGTCCACCGACCGCGTCTGGCCGCCGCGTACCACCGAGCCCACGGCCCTGCGCCCCGGTACGGGAACCGCCCCCGGTGTCGGCACCCTGAGCCGTACGCCCGCCAGGCCGGGCGCGACCGAGACCTTCACGGACGACCCCCGCCGGAGCGAGATCGACTGGGCCGCCGCGGCCGGCCTGCCGACCCCCGACAAGGCCGCGTTCCTCACCGGACCGCTCAGCCGTGATCTGCGTCTGTCCGGCACCGGTACGGTCACGGTCACCGCCACACCCTCCACCCCGACCGCGCATCTCTCGGCGGTCCTGGTCGACCTCGGCCCCGACACGATCCGCGACTACGCGGCCTCGGGCGAAGGCATCACCACCCTGACCGAGCGCACCTGCTGGGGCCCGAGCACCACCGCCGACAGCTCCTGCTACCGGGAGACCGCGGCCAGGACCGCGGATGTCGACTACACCGTCTTCAGCCGGGGCTGGGCCGATCTCGGCACCTACGCCTCGGCCGGCCACGGAAAGCCGCTCACCCCCGGCAAGCCGTACACCCTCACCATCGACCTCGCCGCGAACGACCATGTCGTCCCGGCGGGGCACCGGCTCGCCCTGATCGTCGCCGGTACGGACCAGGGCCTCATCGACCCGCCGTCCACCACTCCCACCCTCACCCTCGATCTGTCCAGGACCAGCGCCCGGCTGCCGCTCGTCGGCGGCGCACAGGCGTTCGCCCGCGCCACGGCCGGGCCCGTCCCGCCGCGGAGCGCGGCCCCCGAGTCCCGTCAGCACGGCGTGGCCGAGCCGCGCCGGACACCTCCGATCCCGGGAGACAGCAGCCGATGACCCCCTCCAGAGCCACAACTCCCCCTATACGTACGCTCGTTCTCGCCGCGACCGCCACCACGGCCCTGCTCGCCCCGCTGGCCGCCGTCCCCGCCTCGGCCGCCGCCGCGTCCGCCGTGCCGCGCACCGGATTCGAGACGAGCGAGGGTGCCGACTGGACCAGCCAGCCGCAGGAGCAGGAATTCCTCTCCGCCGTCGACCGGGGCAGCGACCGCGCGTCCCTTTCCACCATCGGCACCACCGAACAGGGCCGACCGCTCCAGCTCGTACGGATCGGTGCCCAGCACGCGGCCACCACCGTGCTGCTGGTGTGCAGCCAGCACGGTGACGAACCGTCAGGACGCGAAGCCTGTCTGACCACGGTCCGCGACCTCGCCTACACCAAGGACCGCGACACCCTGCGTTTCCTGGCCCGTACGAGCGTGCTCGTCGTTCCGACCGCCAACCCGGACGGCCGCGCCGCCGACACCCGCGGCAACTCCGACGGCGTCGACATCAACCGCGACCACATCGCACTCAAGACCGCCGAGGGCCGCACTCTGGCCGCCCTCATCCGCGACCGGCGCCCCGATGTCATCTACGACCTGCACGAGTACGGTGCCACCCCGCCGTACTACGACAAGGACCTGTTCGACCTCTGGCCGCGCAATCTCAACACCTCCCCGGCGGTCCACGACGAGTCGGAGACCCTGTCCGAGCGGTACGTACGGCCCGCCGCGACCGCGGCCGGCCACTCCATCGGCACCTACGGGATCTGGACCGACCCGGTGACCGGCGAGCCCATTCGGCAGACCGCCGGGGACGGGCAGGAGCGGATCCTGCGCAACGCGGCCGGTGTCAAACACTCGCTCGGGCTGCTCATCGAGAGCCGGGTCGACGCGCTGACCGACGCCGAGCAGGCCGATCCGGCGCTGAACAAGCGGCGCCGGGTGGACAGCCAACTCGACTCCCTGAAGGGCCTGTTCGCTTTCACCGACGAACGCAGGGCCCGGATCGTCGCCGCCACCGCCACCGCGCGAGTCGCCGGGCTCAAGGACCGGGGGCCGGTCTATCTCGGCGGCGCGGACAATGACCCGGCGGAGCCCGAGGAGATCATCGAGAACCCGCCCTGCGGCTACCGGCTCGACGCCGCACAGTACGCGGACGTCAAGGACGAGCTGGCCCTGCACGGGGTGCTGTCCCTGCCGCTCGGCAAGGGCGCCTTCGTACCGCTGCGCCAGTCGCAGCGCAATCTCGTCCCGCTGCTTCTCGACGAACGCGCCGCCTACCATCTGACCGCGGCGGCTCCCGCCGACTGCTGATCGCGCTCTCAGGACGACGCGGCGTCAGGCGACAGCCAGCCGGGCCGCGTCCTCCGCGCAGCCCCAGGCCACGGTCACGCCCGCGCCGCCGTGCCCGTAGTTGTGCACCAGCCGCGCGCCCCCGGGCAGGGTCTCGGCCTCCAGCCGGACCTGGGGGCGCGCGGGCCGCAGCCCCACCCGGTGCTCCAGCACCCGTGCCCCGGACAGCGCCGGATGGATCCGGGCACAGCGCGCCACGATCGCCCCGGCCTCGGCGGGGTCGGGGCGCAGATCCCAGGAGTGGTCGGTCGCCGAACCGCCGAGCAGCACCCCGTACGGCTGCGGCATGACATACGTCAGATCGGCGGAGCCCGGCGCGGGCACCACGAACCACTCGTCGATCCCCGGATTCTCCACGACCACCACCTGCCCGCGCACCGGATACAGCGAGGCGTCCGCCATCAGCAGCCGGGCGCCGATCCCGGTGCAGTCCACCACGGCGGGTGCCCGGCCTGCGGGTTCACCGAAACCGGTGATGGAGCGTCGCTCGACGGTGCCGCCCGCGGCCCGCAGCCGCTCCTTCAGATACCGCAGATGCACGGGCATGTCGATCAGCGGGACGGCGGCCCGCAACGCCTGCCCGAATCCGCCGGGCAATTCGTCCGTACGGGCCTCGCGCAGCCCGGGGACCCGGGAGGCCCAGCGCCCCAGACTGTCCAGCGGGGTGTCCGCCATCAGCCCGGACACGATCCGTACACCCGTCTCGTCGGGGCGCCGCGCCAACTGTTCGTAGTGAACCAGCGACCGCTCCAGCCAGGTGCCGACCTGCCGCGCCGGCTCGATGCGGTACGGCCAGAACAGCGCGCCCGCCACCGCCGACGTGGTCCGCCCCAGCGGGTCGCGGGTCCACACCCCGACCCGGTGGCCGCTCTCCGCGAGCACCACCGCCGTGGTCAGGCCGATGACTCCGCCACCGACCACGATCACATCTCTTGTCACACCCGCGTCGCCCGTCACAGAGTTCTCGCCGCCGTTGCCGCCGTTCATGTCCGGACCGTAGCGGAATCCGCCGTACCAGTCCCATTCCGGGCGGTCGGTCGCCGGGACTGGATCCCTCCCTCGGTCCGTACGAACCGACGGGCCCCCTCCGACCGGACTCACCGTGCCCCCGCCCCGCTCCGCACCTCGTTAGGATCGCGGTCTGATGACTGCCACGCTCGTAGCCAAGGACCTCGCCGCCGGACACGGTGACCGCTCACTCTTCTCCGGGCTCGACCTCGTTGTCGCACCCGGCGATGTGATCGGACTCGTGGGCGCCAACGGCGCCGGAAAGTCCACCCTGCTCAGACTGCTCGCCGGGCTCGACACGCCGGGCGAAGGGGCCGTCCGGCTCTCCCCGCCCACCGCCTCCGTCGGTCACCTTCCCCAGGAGCCCGAGCGGCGGGCGGGCGAGACCGTACGGGCGTTCCTGGGGCGCCGAACCGGAGTCACCGCCGCACAGAGCGCGCTCGACGAGGCCACCCAGGCGCTTGTCGACGGAGCCCCCGGCGCCGACGACGCCTATGCCCTCGGACTGGAGCGCTGGCTGAGCCTCGGCGGCGCCGACCTGGACGAACGGGCCGAGGAGACCGCCGCCTCGCTCGGCCTGACCATCGGCCTCGACCAGCCGATGACCACGCTCTCCGGCGGCCAGGCCGCCCGTGCGAGCCTCGCCTCGCTCCTGCTCTCGCGGTACGACGTCTTCCTGCTGGACGAGCCGACCAACGACCTGGACCTCAACGGTCTCGAACGCCTGGAGGACTTCGTGACCGGCCTGCGCGCAGGCACGGTCGTCGTCAGCCACGACCGCGAGTTCCTGGTGCGCACCGTGACCAAGGTCCTCGAACTCGACCTGGCCCAGCAGAAGATCACGCTCTTCGGCGGCGGGTACGAGGCGTATCTGGAGGAGCGGGAGACCGCGCGGCGCCACGCCCGCGAGGAGTACGACGAGTACGCCGACAAGAAGGCGGCCCTGGAGACCCGGGCGCACACCCAGCGCGCCTGGATGGAGAAGGGCGTCAAGAACGCGCGCCGCAAGGCGAGCGACAACGACAAGATCGGCCGTAAGTTCCGCGCGGAGTCGACCGAGAAGCAGGCGGCCAAGGCGCGTCAGACGCAGCGGCTGATCGAGCGCCTCGATGTGGTCGAGGAGCCCCGCAAGGAGTGGGAGCTGCGGATGGAGATCGCCTCCGCGGACCGCTCGGGAGCCGTGGTCGCGACACTGCGCTCGGCCGAAGCCAAGCGCGGCGACTTCCAGTTCGGACCGGTCTCGCTCCAGATCGACCGCGCCGACCGGGTCGCCATCACCGGCGCCAACGGTTCGGGCAAGTCCACCCTGCTGGCCGCCCTGCTCGGCCGCCTGCCGCTGGACGCGGGCCATGCGTCCCTGGGCTCGGGGGTGGTGGTGGGCGAGGTCGACCAGGCGCGGGCGCTGTTCCATGGCTCGGAGACCCTGCTCGACGCGTTCCGCCCGGCCGTCCCCGACACCGAACCGGCCGAGATCCGTACACTCCTCGCCAAATTCGGCCTGAAGTCGGACCACTTGCTGCGCCCGGCGACCACGCTCTCCCCGGGCGAACGCACCCGCGCCGCGCTGGCCCTGCTCCAGGGCCGGGGCGTCAACCTGCTGGTCCTGGACGAGCCGACGAACCATCTCGACCTGCCGGCGATCGAGCAACTGGAATCGGCGCTGGAGTCGTACGAGGGGACGCTGCTGCTGGTCACGCACGACCGCCGCATGCTGAACGCGGTGCGCACGACCCGCCGCCTGCGGGTCTCCGCAGGCCGGGTGACCGAAACCTGAGCCCGCCCGCATACGTCCTCGATCGCCGGACGGGCCCGATTCACCGCGCAACCGGGTACGCACCCGGTGCCTCCCGGCGAAAACAGGCCCGTCCGGCGATCAACGACGGACCGGCTCCGGACGGACGCAGTGACCGTGCACCGGCGTCCGCCCGCACCGCACCCCCCCGTAGACGCTCAGCCCCGGCG
>NZ_LATD01000246.1 GCF_000981895.1 Streptomyces odonnellii
CCGGGAGAAGCGACAGGGGCGAGAACACGCCACTTCCCGCCGCCGGTTCCGCCCGCGCGGGCGCCCGCCGGCGGGGGCCCCGGCGGGCCGGGGAGGGCGGCTGGACACCCTGGCTCTATCTCGCGCCCGCGCTCGTCGTCCTCGGCGGGCTGCTCGTCTACCCGATCTACCAGCTCGGGATGATCTCCTTCCTGGAGTACACCCAGGCCCAGGTCAGTGGGGGTGAACCCACCACTTTCCAGGGCTTCGGCAACTACACCGCGCTCTTCGGCGACCCCCAGTTCTGGCAGGTGCTGCTCGCGACGGTGGTGTTCGCCGCCGCGTGCGTCGTCACCACCCTCGCGGTGGGCTGTGCGCTGGCCGTCCTGCTGACACGTATCCGGGCCGTGCCCCGGCTCGCGCTGATGCTGGCCGCCCTCGGCGCCTGGGCCACCCCGGCGATCACCGGATCCACGGTCTGGGTGTTCCTCTTCGACCCCGACTACGGCCCGGTCAACCGGCTGCTGGGGCTCGGCGACTTCTCCTGGACGTACGGGCGTTACAGCGCCTTCACCCTGGTGCTGCTCGAAGTGGTGTGGTGCTCCTTCCCGTTCGTGATGGTGACGGTGTACGCGGGCATCAGGGCGGTGCCCGGCGAGGTGCTGGAGGCGGCCGCCCTCGACGGCGCCTCGCAGTGGCGGATCTGGCGGTCCGTCACCGCGCCGATACTGCGGCCGATCCTGGTGGTCGTCACCATTCAGTCGATCATCTGGGACTTCAAGGTCTTCACCCAGATCTATGTGATGACCAACGGCGGCGGAATCGCCGGCCAGAATCTCGTGCTCAATGTGTACGCCTATCAGAAGGCCTTCGCCTCCTCGCAGTACAGCCTCGGCTCGGCGATCGGCGTGGTCATGCTGGTGATTCTGCTGGCGGTCACTCTCGTCTATCTGCGACTGGTCCGACGCCGGGGAGAAGATCTGTGAACCTGCTCGGTATACGCCGTCCCTGGCGGCTGGTGGCCGAGGCATCCGCCCTCGTCATCGCGGTGATCGTGGCCTTTCCGCTGTACTGGATGGTCCTCTCCGCGCTCAAACCCGCGGGCGAGATCCAGTCCACCGAGGCCCGTCCCTGGACGCTCTCCCCCTCGCTGGACTCCTTCCGCCGGGTCTTCGAACAGCAGGAATTCGGGCGGTACTTCCTCAACAGTCTGGTGGTCGCGGGCACGGTCGTGATCGCCTCCGCGCTGATCGCGTTTCTGGCGGCCACGGCGGTCACCCGCTTCCGCTTCCGATTCCGTACGACCCTGCTGATCATGTTCCTGATCGCGCAGATGGTGCCGGTGGAGGCGCTGACCATCCCGCTGTTCTTCCTGATGAGGGATGCCGGGCTGCTCAATACGCTCGGCTCGCTCGTGCTTCCGCATCTCGCCTTCTCGCTGCCGTTCGCGGTCTGGATGCTGCGGGGATTCGTACGGGCGGTCCCCGAGGCGCTGGAGGAGGCCGCGTACATCGACGGCGCGAGCCGCACCCGGTTCCTGTGGCAGATCCTTTTCCCGTTGGTCCTGCCCGGGCTTGTCGCGACGAGTGTCTTCTCCTTCATCTCGACCTGGAACGACTTCCTTTTCGCCAAGTCCTTCATCATCAGCGACACCTCCCAGTCGACGCTTCCCATGGCCCTGCTGGTCTTCTTCAAACCGGACGAGAACGACTGGGGCGGCATCATGGCCGCGTCCACCGTCATGACCATTCCGGTGCTGGTTTTCTTCGTACTCGTACAGCGGCGCCTGGTCTCCGGACTCGGCGGCGCGGTCAAGGACTGAGGAATGACGACATACGAGATGAGGGCGCACGAGATGGATACGGCCCCGCACCTGATCCCACGTCCCGTACGAACCGGTCCCGTGGAGCCGGGAGCCGGGTCCTGCCGGCTCGACAGCGGGACAGTCATCGAGGCGGGCCCCGGCACGGAGGGCGTGGCCCGCTGGCTCCGTACGGCCGTCGGCGCCGCCACCGGACTGCCGCTCGCCGACAGCGCGTCCGGCACCTCCGCCTCCGGTTCCGGAAGCCGGATCGTTCTCGCCGTCGACGCCCGTACCGGCCCGGAGACGGGCCCCGAGGCCTACCGGATCGCCGTCGACGAGCGGACCGTCCGCATCGAGGGCGGCGGCCCGGCCGGGGTCTTCTGGGGGGCGCAGACGCTCCGTCAGCTCCTCGGCCCCGACGCGTACCGCGCCGCGCCCGTCGCCCCCGGGCGCGAGTGGACCGTACCCCCCGGCGTCATCGAGGACGCGCCGCGCTTCACCTGGCGGGGCATGATGCTGGACGTGTCACGGCACTTCATGCCCAAGGACGGCGTCCTGCGCTATCTGGATCTGCTCGCCGCCCACAAGCTGAATGTCTTCCACTTCCATCTCACCGACGACCAGGGCTGGCGCGTCGAGATCAAGCGCCATCCCCGGCTCACCGAGGTCGGCGCCTGGCGCTCACGCACCAAATGGGGGCACCGCGCCTCGGAGTTGTGGGACGAGAAGCCGCACGGCGGCTACTACACCCAGGACGACATCCGCGAGATCGTCGCCTACGCCGCCGAGCGGCATATCAGCGTGGTGCCCGAGATCGATATCCCGGGCCATTCGCAGGCGGCCATCGCCGCGTATCCGGAACTCGGCAACACCGATGTCATCGACACGGCCTCCCTCTCCGTCTGGGACACCTGGGGCATTACCGCAAACGTACTCGCCCCCACTGACAGCACCCTCCGCTTCTACGAGGGGGTCTTCGAGGAACTCCTCGGCCTCTTCCCCGCGGACACCTCGCCGTTCATCCATATCGGCGGCGACGAGTGCCTCAAGGACCAGTGGAGGCAGTCGCCGGCCGCCCAGGCCCGGATGCGGGAGCTGGGCCTGGCGGACGAGGACCGGCTCCAGTCCTGGTTCATCCGCCACTTCGACCGCTGGCTCACCGCCCGCGGCCGCCGTCTCATCGGCTGGGACGAGATCCTGGAAGGCGGTCTCGCGGACGGTGCCGCCGTCTCGTCGTGGCGGGGGTACGCGGGCGGGATCGCCGCCGCGCGGGCCGGTCACGACGTCGTCATGTGCCCCGAGCAGCATGTGTATCTGGACCACCGTCAGGCGGCGGGCGAGGACGAGCCGATGCCCATCGGCTATGTCCGAACCCTGGAGGACGTCTACCGGTTCGAGCCCGTACCGCCCCAGCTCACCGAGGAGGAGGCCGCCCATGTCCTCGGCACCCAGGCCAATGTCTGGACCGAGGTGATGCAGGACGCCGCCCGCGTCGACTACCAGGTCTTCCCCCGGCTCGCCGCCTTCGCCGAGGTCGCCTGGTCGTCCCTGCCCGCCCCCGCCGAGCGGGATTTCGCCGATTTCGAACGCCGGATGGCCGAGCACTACCGGCGTCTTGACGCACTCGGTGTCGCCTACCGCCCGCCCGGCGGACCCCTTCCGTGGCAGCGCCGCCCGGGCGTGCCCGGACGCCCGATCGAGGGGCTGCCGCCAAACGTGTGAGCGTACGCGCGGGTCCACGGGGGCCCGGTGTCCCGGAACCGCGCCCCCGGCCCTGTCTCCGGCAACGGCGTCATCCGTGGGGATAAGTCGTACAAGGAACGCCGAAGAGTGGCATTCCGTATGTGCCGATGAAGAGGTGTGAAACCGGACCTTCCCCCTGGTGGGGGACGGATCCGCCCTTCGTGGACCCTCGCGTCGGCAGGCCCGGAAGATGTGCCAGAGTTGCCACGTCCGGCCTGTGAGCACGTACGGTACGGCAACACAGGCGGGACACCGGGACACCGGAAAGGGGCAGCCGGGTTGACCACGCACGCACCGCAGACCGCGCAGTCCGTGACGCTGCCGGCCACGCTCGACGAGGCCGTGGCGGCGCTCACGGAGATGCCTGCCGCCGTGCCCGTCGCGGGCGGCACCGATCTGATGGCGGCCGTCAACAAGGGCCAGCTCCGGCCCGCGGGACTCGTCGGCCTGGGCCGGATCAGCGAGCTGCGCGGCTGGCACTACCAGGACGGGCACGCCCTGCTCGGCGCGGGTCTCACCCACGCGCGCATGGGCAGGCCCGACTTCGCGGCACTCATCCCCGCGCTCGCCGCGTCCGCGCGCGCGGCGGGACCGCCGCAGATCCGCAACGCGGGCACGCTCGGCGGCAATATCGCCACCGCGGCCCCGACCGGGGACTCGCTGCCGGTGCTGGCCGCCCTGGAGGCCGACCTCGTGGTCGCGGGCCCGGGCGGCGCGCGCCGTGAGATCCCCATCTCACATCTGCTCGCGGGCCGCGAGATGCTGGAGCCCGCCGAGCTGATCGGTTTCGTACGGGTGCCCCTGCTGCACGCGCCCCAGGTCTTCCTCAAGGCGACCGGACGCACCGGCCCCGGCCGGGCCACCGCGTCCGTCACCGTCGTGCTCGACCCGGCGCGGCGCGGGGTGCGCTGTGCGGTCGGCGCGATCGCGCCGATGCCGCTGCGGCCCCTGGAGGCCGAGCGCTGGATCGGCTCGCTGATCGACTGGGACGGCGCGCGGGGGCTCGCGCAGGAGGCGCTCGCCGCCTTCGGCGAGTACGTCGCCGCCGCGTGCATCCCGGACCCGGCGCCGCCGGCCGACGGGGGAGAGGCCCCGCCGGTGTCGCCCGCCGTACAGCATCTGCGGCGTACGGTCGCCGCGCTGGCCCGACGAGCACTGGGGAGGGCGCTGTCGTGACCACCAACGAGAACTCCGGGCACTCCGGTTCCGGTTCGGCTTCGGGCACCGGTACGGGGGTTCCGCGGGGGCAGGGCGGCTGGCAGCCGGTGCCGCAGGGGGGCGAGTACGACGGCGAGTCCACGGCGTTCGTGCAGCTTCCGCCCGAGGACGGGCAGGACGCGCCGCTGGCCGCGCCCGGGCACGGTTACGTACCGCCGCACATCGCGCCCCTGCCGCCCGTGGAGGGCGCGGAGGGCGGCATGCGGTGGCCGGACCCGGCGACGGACGGCTCGGGGCAGTACGCGGGCGCGTACGGCCATGGAGGGTACGGCGAGGGGCCGGCCGGATCGACCGGGCTGACCGGGCAGTGGAGCTTCGGCGAGAACGGAGCCGGTAACGGTGCCGGTGAGACCGGTGGCGGCGAGGCTCCGGGTCCCTCGGAGCTGACCGGGCAGTGGACGATTCCGGTCGCCAAGGGTGATCTACCGGACGAATCGGGCGAGTTCAGTACATCGATGCTCGCCTCCCAGTGGGGCGGCGGCAGCCCTCCGGCGACCCTGCCGGGCGGCGCGGCGGCCCCGTGGGCGGAGCCGGCCGACGCCACCCGGAACGGCGGCCACGGATTCCACGACCCCGCTGACGCGCCGGATGCGCTCGGTGCGCCTGGTGGACCTGACGCGCCTGGTGCGCCGCTTCCGGACGTGGAGCCCGAGCCCGCCGCCGTACCCGAGCAGCCCGTACCGGAAGCCGCCGAGCCACCCGTACACGACCACGACACCCCCGTGCCCGGGCCGGAGGCCGGGACCGCTCCGGAGCCCGAGCCGCTCACCAGCAGCAGCGACAGCGCCGAACACCCCTCCGGCGCCTACGTCCTGCGCGTCAACGGCGCCGACCGCCCCGTCACCGACGCCTGGATCGGCGAGTCGCTGCTGTACGTGCTGCGCGAGCGCCTCGGCCTCGCGGGCGCCAAGGACGGCTGCTCCCAGGGCGAGTGCGGCGCCTGCAACGTCCAGGTCGACGGACGGCTCGTCGCCTCCTGCCTGGTACCCGCCGCCACCGCGGCCGGTTCCGAGGTCCGTACGGTCGAGGGCCTCGCCGTCGACGGCGAACCCTCCGACGTCCAGCGGGCCCTGGCCAAGTGCGGCGCGGTGCAGTGCGGTTTCTGCATCCCCGGCATGGCCATGACCGTCCACGACCTCCTGGAGGGCAACCACGCCCCCAGCGAGCTGGAGACCCGTCAGGCGCTCTGCGGCAACCTCTGCCGCTGCTCCGGCTACCGCGGCGTGCTCGACGCGGTGAACGAAGTCGTCGCCGAACGTACCGCGAGCGCGGAGGCCGCCGCCGTGGCCTCCGAGGAAGCCCGCATCCCGCACCAGGCACCCCCAGGGGCCGGCAGCGCCCAGCCCCCGCACTCGCTTGACGGAGGCATGGCGTGAGCAACGACGCGGCCACCGGGACCCCGGCGCTCGACGCTCCTGAGCAGGAGCCCCCCGCGCACGGCCTCGGAGCATCCCTCTCCCCGGCCGACGCGCGCGCGAAGACCGAGGGGACGTTCCCGTACGCCGCCGACCTGTGGGCCGAGGGCCTGCTGTGGGCGGCGATCCTGCGCTCCCCGCACCCGCACGCGCGCATCGTCTCGGTCGACACCGCCGCCGCGGCCGAGATGCCGGGCGTACGGGCCGTCATCACGCACGAGGACGTCCCCGGCGACTCCGCTTACGGACGCACGGTCGTCGACCGGCCCGTGTTCGCCTCGGACGTCGTACGCCACCACGGCGAGGCGATCGCCGCGGTCGCCGCCGACCACCCCGACACGGCCCGGCTCGCCGCGGCCGCGATCGCCGTCGAGTACGAGGTGCTCGAACCGGTCACGGACCCCGAGAAGGCCTTCGCCGCCGAGCCGCTGCACCCCGACGGCAATCTGATCCGCCACATCCCGCTCAGCTACGGCGACCCGGAGATCACCGGCGAGGTGGTAGTCGAGGGGCTCTACCGCATCGGCCGCCAGGACCCGGCGCCCATCGGCGCCGAGGCGGGCCTCGCCGTACCGAGACCCGACGGCGGCGTCGAGATCTACACCGCCTCCACCGACCCGCACACCGACCGCGATCTGGCCGCCGCCTGCTTCGGCCTGGACCCGGAGCGCGTGAAGGTCGTCGTCACCGGAGTGCCCGGCGCCACCGGCGACCGCGAGGACCCCGGCTTCCAGATCCCGCTCGGCCTGCTCGCACTGCGCACCGGCTGCCCGGTCAAACTGGCCGCGACCCGCGAGGAGTCCTTCCTCGGCCACGCCCACCGCCACCCCACCCTGCTGCGCTACCGCCACCACGCGGACACCGAAGGCCGGCTGGTCAAGGTCGAGGCACAGATCCTGCTCGACGCGGGCGCGTACGCGGACGCCTCGTCCGAGTCCCTCGCGGCGGCGGTCGCCTTCGCGTGCGGCCCGTACGTCGTCCCGCACGCCTTCATCGAGGGCTGGGCCGTACGCACCAACAACCCGCCGTCCGGCCATGTCCGCGGCGAGGGCGCCATGCAGGTCTGCGCGGCCTACGAGGGCCAGATGGACAAACTGGCCGCCAAACTAGGCCTGGAACCGGCCGAGGTGCGCCTCCGCAACATCCTCGCCACCGGTGACATCCTGCCCACCGGACAGACCGTGACCTGCCCGGCCCCGGTGGCCGAACTGCTCGGTGCCGTACGGGACTTCCCACTGCCCGCGCTCCCGAAGGACACCCCGGAGGCGGCCTGGCTGCTGCCCGGAGGACCGGAGGGCGCGGGCGAACCGGGAGCGGTACGGCGCGGGGTGGGCTACGCCCTGGGCATGGTCCATATGCTCGGCGCCGAGGGAGCGGACGAGGTCTCCACGGCCACCGTCAAGGTCCAGGACGGCGTGGCCACGGTGATCTGCGCGGCCGTCGAGACCGGGCAGGGATTCACCACCCTGGCCCGCCAGATCGTGCAGGAGACACTCGGTATCGAAGAGGTCCATGTCGCCTCGGTCGACACCGACCAGCCCCCGGCGGGCCCTGCCGCGCACGGCCGGCACACCTGGGTCTCGGGCGGCGCGGTCGAGCGGGCCGCGAAGATGGTCCGTACACAGCTTCTCCAGCCGCTGGCCCACAAGTTCGGGATGTCCACCGAACTGCTCCAGATCACCGACGGCAAGATCACCTCGTACGACGGTGTGCTGTCCACCACCGTGACCGAGGCGATGGACGGCAAGGAGCTGTGGGCGACGGCGCAGTGCCGCCCCCACCCCACCGAGCCGCTGGACGCGTCGGGCCAGGGCGACGCCTTCGTGGGTCTCGCCTTCTGCGCGATCCGCGCGGTCGTGGACGTCGACATCGAGCTGGGCTCGATCCGGGTGGTCGAGATGGCGGTGGCGCAGGATGTCGGCCGGATCCTCAATCCGGCGCAGCTCGCGACCCGTATCGAGGCAGGCGTCACCCAGGGCATCGGCACGGCCCTGACCGAGAACCTCCGTACCAACAAGGGCCTGGTCCGCCGCCCCGACCTCACCGGCTACGCCCTCCCGACCTCCCTGGACGCACCGGATATTCGCATCGTGAAACTTGTGGAAGAACGCGATGTGGTGGCCCCCTTCGGCGCCAAACCCGCCAGCGCCGCACCGGTGGTGACGTCCCCGGCGGCGGTCGCCTCGGCGGTGCGCGCGGCGACGGGCCGCCCCATCAGCCGTCTTCCGATCCGGCCGCAGGCGGCGGTGGCGGTCCCCAACGCGTAACGGCCGTCCCCAACTCGCGGTCGGGTAATACGCGTTGCACCTGCAAGCCCGGGATGCGTACTGTCGTTGGCTCTCGCTACAGTGATCTCCGTACCTGTGGTGAACGGGTAACGGGGCAGACGGATCAACGGGGGAGACGTCGATGGCGGAGGACGACGGGACGGGGCGGCCGGTGTACTCGACGCTGCCCACGAACGATCCGGCGAGCGGTGGCGGAAGCGGCGGCGGGGGCGGCAGGGGCG
>NZ_LATD01000247.1 GCF_000981895.1 Streptomyces odonnellii
GTGCGGGGGGCGTGGCCGGGTGCGGGGCGCGCAGCTCGGTGCGGGGCGCGTTTCGCGGCGGACGGGCCGCGGTGCCGTGTCCTCAATCGCCGGACGGGCTTGTTTTCGCTGGGCGGGGGCGGGTTCACCCGTGTGGGTGGTCCGCGGTGGGATTCGGCCCGGTGGGGCGCGGAAGTGGGGGACCGTGGTGACGGAACGGGTGTGCGGGCTGGCATTCTTGACGGCGTCCCCGTTTCCGATTCAGGAGCCTTGACCACGTGACACAAATGCGTACGGTCCAGGTACTCGGCGGAGGCAGCGCGGGCAGCAGCGCGCACGTTCGGTCGTTGGCTGCGGGCCTGGTCGCCCGGGGTGTGCGCGTCACCGTATGCGCCCCCGTGGACGTCGACCGCGCCTATGACTTCGGCGGCTCCGGGGCGCACCACGTCGCCGTACCCCGGCGCGGAGACCCCGCCTCCGTCGCGACCCTGCGCGCCGCGTGCGCCGGAGCGGACGTCGTGCACGCGCATGGGCTGAACGCGGCCGTACGCGCCGCGATCGCGCTCGGCGGGCAGCGGATACCGCTGGTGGTCACCTGGCACACCCGCGCGCAGGTGGAGGGACCGCGCGCCCACCTCGTACGCCTGCTGGAACGAAGGGCCGTGAAGGCGGCGGCCGTTGTGCTCGGCACCTCGTCCGAACTGGTCGACCGCGCGCGCAGCAGGGGCGCCCGAGACGCCCGCCTCGCGCCGGTCGCGCTGCCCGCGCCGTCCCAGCACCCCGGCGGCCCCGAGAGCAAGGCCCGTGCCGAACTGGGCGCGGTCGAACGCCCGTTGCTGATGGCCGTCGGCAGCCTCACCCCGGAGCAGGGGTACGACATACTGCTGGACGCGGCCGCCACCTGGCGCGCCCTGGACCCCGCCCCGCTGCTCGCCATCGCGGGCGAGGGCCGGGAGCGCGGGCGGCTCCAGCGCCGGATCGACGCGGAGGGCCTGCCCGTACGGCTCATCGGCCGGCGCGACGACATCGCCGAACTCCTCGCCGCCGCGGACATCGCGCTGCTGCCCAGCCGCTGGGAGGCCCGCTCGGCCCTCGCGCAGGAGGCGCTGCGGCTGGGCGTACCGCTGGTGGCCACGGCCGTCGGCGGGGTCCCCGAACTGGTCGGCGACGCGGCGGAGCTCGTACCGTACGGAAACGCCGCGGCCCTCTCGGACGCGGTGGTACGGCTCCTCGGCGACCCGGACCGCAGGGAGTGGCTCACCACGGCCGGCCGGGCGCAGGCGGAGACCTGGCCGACGGAGGACGAGACGATCGCACAGGTGCTGTGCGTCTACGACGAACTGGCCCAGGCACCCCGCCGCTAGGGCGTGTCTTCAAAGTAGCGTCGTCCGCCCGAAGGGCGGGGCCGACGGCGTCTGGTGCGTGCGATCGCAAGGCGGAGGGTCATCCTCGTACTGGACGTACTTGGATGATCCCGACAACGCGGCGAGCGTGCGTGCCAGGCGTCGCCGGGCAGACGGGACTTTGAAGACACGCCCTAGGCCCTGTCCCCGCCCCCGCCGGACGCGTCTACCCCGCGTGCCGCCTCGCCCGTAGCGCCAGGCTCAGTGTCAGGACCGTCTCCGGGTCGTCCAGATCCATGCCCAGCAGGTCGGCGATGCGGGACAGCCGGTTGTACAGCGTCTGGCGGTTCAGATGGAGTTCGCGCGCCGTCTCCGCCTTGCGGCCCGCGTGCGCCAGATAGGCCTCCAGGGTGGGGAGCAGCACGGGCCGGGAGGCGCGGTCGTGGTCGCGGAGGGGGCCGATCGCGCGGTGCACGAAGGCCGCCAGGTCCGGGTGTTCCCGCAGCCGCCACAGCAGCAGGTCGATGTCGAGGCGGCGGGCGTCGTACCAGGGGCGTTCCGGCAGGCCCCGGGCCGCCGTCGCGGTCTCCGCCGCGTGCCGCAGCCCCGCGCTCGCAGCCGCCCAGCCGCCCGCGGCCCCGACGACCACCACCGGCGGGCGCGCGCCGGCGCGTTCGAGCCCTGCCCGCTCCACGCCGGAGCGCAGTGCCGTCGCGACCCGGTCGGCCACCGCCGTACGTACGGCCTCGGAGCCCAGCCCCACCAGCAGCGGAACCCGGCCCTCCACCGGCCGTACCCCCAGCAGCACCGGCACCCCCACCGACGCCAGCTCATCCAGCACCGCCCGGGCCAGCGGCGCCCAGTCGCCGGGCGGCAGCGGTTCGGGGCCCAGCCTCATCACCACCGGCAGCAGCGGCCCCTCGCCCGGTCTGAAGCCCAGCACCCTCGCCTGCGCGGGCGCGTCCTCGGCGCGGATCCGGCCCTCCGCCAGATCGGTCAGGAAGTCGCCGCGGCCCCGGGCCGCCAGCTCCTCCTCCTGCCGGGCCTGCATCAGGACGACCGCCAGCATGCCCGCCGCGCGCTCCGCCGCCATCCGGTGCACCGGCAGCGGCGGAGCCGATACGGCGGGCAGCACCAGCCGGGCACGTACCGCCCCCGTGCCATGGCCGCCGCCCGGCACCTCCACCAGCACCGCCCCCGTCGGCGGTCCGGCCTCCCGTGCCTCCCGCCGGCCGCGCAGCCCCTCCCAGATCTGGAGCGGATCGGCGGCGGCCGGGCCCGAGCCGGGCGCCGCCGCGTACAGCAGCCGCCCCTCGGCCGTCTCCAGGAAGACCGGGTTGCCCGCGAAGTCCGCGAGGATCCGGAGCACCCGCTCCACCCCGCCGCCGTCCAGCAGCGCCCGTGTGCACGCGCGGTGCACCTCCTCGGCCCGCCGCAGCAGCGCGTAGTGGCCGTTCACGATCTCGGTGTGCACCTCTTCGGTCACCGAGACGAAGGGCACCTCGCGGTGGAGCTGTACGAGCGGCAGCCCGGCGGCCCGGGCCGTCTCCACGATCGCCGCCGGCAGCCGGCCGAACCGCGGCCCCAGCTCCACCACCAGCGCCGCGATCCCCCGGTCGGCGAGCGTCCGGACGAAGGCGCGCTGGTCGGCGGGGCGGGTGCCCAGACCGAGCCCGGTAGTGAGAAGCAGTTCGCCGCCCTTGAGGAGCGACGCGATGTTGGGGACCTCGCCCGCGTGCACCCAGCGCACCGTACGGTCCAGCTCGTCCGCGCAGGCCACGACCTCGGGGAGACCACCGCGCAGTCCGGGCAGGTCGAGTGCCCGCCGTACGGTGATACCGCCCTGACTGTCCATGAAGCCGGAGGCTACCCGCGGTCACGCCGCACAAGAAACACTCGCTCCCGGCACAGGACACGCCCGTCCCGGGACCGCCGAGAGGGCCCGGCACCCGCCCCCAGGAGCGGAGCCGGGGCGAGGGCTCACCGCCCCCGCCCCGGCCCGTACACCCGGACCCGCGGCCCGCCGTCAGCCTCCGTACGCCCCCGACGCCGTCAGCCGCAGCGCCGTGTCGATCAGCGGCACATGGCTGAACGCCTGCGGGAAGTTCCCGACCTGGCGCTGGAGCCTCGGGTCCCACTCCTCCGCCAGCAGCCCCAGATCGTTCCGCAGCGCCAGCAGCCTCTCGAAGAGCTTGCGCGCCTCCTCGACCCGCCCGATCATCGCCAGATCGTCGGCCAGCCAGAACGAGCAGGCCAGGAAGGCGCCTTCGTCGCCCGCCAGACCGTCGACGCCCGTCTCCTCGCCCGAGGTCGGGTACCGCATGACGAACCCGTCCTCGGTGGACAGCTCGCGCTGGATCGCCTCGATCGTGCCGATGACCCGCTTGTCGTCCGGCGGCAGGAAGCCCATCTGCGGGATGAGGAGCAGTGAGGCGTCGAGCTCCTTGGAGCCGTACGACTGCGTGAAGGTGTTCCGCTCCTTGTCGTAACCCTTCTCGCAGACATCGCGGTGGATGTCGTCCCGCATCTCGCGCCACCGCTCCAGCGGCCCGTCTGCGTCGCCCGACTCGATCAGCTTGATCGTGCGGTCCACCGCGACCCAGGCCATCACCTTGGAGTGCACGAAGTGTCTGCGCGGCCCGCGGACCTCCCAGATGCCCTCGTCCGGCTGGTCCCAGTGCTTCTCCAGATACCGGATCAGCTTGAGCTGGAGCACCGAGGCGTAGTCGTTGCGGGCCAGGCCCGTCATGTGCGCGAGGTGCAGCGCCTCGGTGACCTCGCCGTACACATCGAGCTGGAGCTGGTGCGCCGCGCCGTTGCCGACCCGGACCGGGCCGGACCGCTCATAGCCCGGCAGCCAGTCCAGCTCGGCCTCGCCCAGCTCCCGTTCGCCTGCGATCCCGTACATGATCTGGAGGTTCTCCGGGTCGCCGGCCACGGCGCGCAGCAGCCATTCGCGCCAGGCGCGAGCCTCCTCGCGGTAGCCGGTGCGCAGCAGCGAGGAGAGGGTGATCGCGGCGTCGCGCAGCCAGGTGTAGCGGTAGTCCCAGTTCCGTACGCCGCCGATCTCCTCCGGCAGCGAGGTCGTCGGCGCGGCGACGATCCCGCCCGTCGGGGCGTATGTCAGGGCCTTGAGGGTGATCAGCGAGCGGATCACGGCCTCGCGGTAGGGGCCGTGGTACGTGCAGTGCTCGACCCACTCGCGCCAGAAGTCGGAGGTCGCCTCCAGCGAGCCCTCCGGGTCCGGCAGCGCCGGCGGCTGCCGGTGCGAGGGCTGCCAACTGATCGTGAAGGCGATCCGGTCGCCCGGTGCCACGGTGAAGTCGGAGTAGGTGGTGAGGTCCTTGCCGTATGTCTCGGCGGTGGTGTCCAGCCAGACCGAGTCGGGCCCGGCGACCGCGACCGTACGGTTGTCCACCTTGTGCACCCACGGCACCACGCGGCCGTAGCTGAACCGCATCCGCAGCGCCGAGCGCATCGGCACCCGGCCGCTGATGCCTTCCACGATCCTGATCACCTGCGGGGCACCGTCGCGCGGCGGCATGAAGTCCGTCACGCGCACCGTGCCGCGCGGGGTGTCCCACTCGGATTCGAGGATCAGGGAGTCCCCGCGGTAGCGGCGCCTGGTCGCCCGCGGCGGTGCGGAGCCCGCGGGGTGCGCGGGGCCCAGCCGCCAGAAACCGTGCTCATCGGTGCCGAGCAGCGCCGCGAACACGGCGTGGGAGTCGAAGCGGGGCAGGCACAGCCAGTCGACTGTGCCGTCCCGGCAGACCAGGGCAGCGGTCTGCATGTCTCCGATGAGTGCGTAATCCTCGATGCGCCCGGCCACGTGCATCTCCAGTCGAACGGCCACGTCCGCCCCGCGGGGCGCGTACTTCGGTGTACTTCGGTCAAGGGTCGTTGACGAGCTCATCTTCCGGGAAATCGGGCGGGGTGTGCCGATGCCGGCCGGACTCGGCAGCGAACGTCCGAGCAGGATACGACGCACCTGGGAGTTCTGTGCCACGGTCCTGGCAACATCGGTCCGACGAACATCGTGGCCAAGGGTGAGTCCCGGGACAAAGGGTGACACGGGAGAACAGGTGTGGGAGGCGGTGCGAGGCGCGGCCGGGACCGGCCTCGGTGCGTCGCTGATACCCTGGTAGCCCGTGGACCGGTGGACTCCCTGCGACGCGAAAGGGGCACCGACCCCGCAGCGACGGAAGTCCCTCCCCTCTCCGGCAGGGACACCGGTACGCACCCCAGACCGCGACCACGGGAGCCCCCTCTTGGCCATGCCGCACCGATCCTCGACTTCCCCGACGACCAAGCACATCTTCGTCACCGGGGGTGTGGCGTCCTCCCTCGGCAAGGGCCTGACCGCCTCCAGCCTGGGTGCGCTGCTCAAGGCGCGCGGTCTGCGGGTGACCATGCAGAAGCTCGACCCGTATCTGAACGTCGACCCCGGCACGATGAACCCGTTCCAGCACGGTGAGGTGTTCGTCACCAACGACGGCGCCGAGACCGATCTGGACATCGGCCACTACGAACGCTTCCTCGACGTGGACCTCGACGGCTCCGCCAATGTCACCACCGGCCAGATCTACTCCCAGGTGATCGCCAAGGAGCGGCGCGGCGAGTATCTGGGCGACACGGTCCAGGTCATTCCGCACATCACCAACGAGATCAAGCACCGGATCCGGCGGATGGCGACCGACGACGTCGATGTCGTCATCACGGAGGTCGGCGGCACGGTCGGCGACATCGAGTCGCTGCCGTTCCTGGAGACCGTCCGCCAGGTACGGCACGAGGTCGGCCGGGACAACGTTTTCGTCGTGCACATCTCGCTGCTGCCCTACATCGGCCCCTCCGGCGAGCTGAAGACCAAGCCGACCCAGCACTCGGTCGCGGCCCTGCGCAACATCGGTATCCAGCCGGACGCGATCGTGCTCCGCGCCGACCGTGACGTACCGCTGCCGATCAAGCGCAAGATCTCGCTGATGTGCGATGTCGACGAGGCCGCGGTGGTGGCCTGTGTGGACGCCAAGTCGATCTACGACATCCCCAAGGTGCTGCACACCGAGGGCCTCGACGCCTATGTCGTACGCAAGCTGGACCTGCCGTTCCGCGATGTCGACTGGACCGTCTGGGACGACCTGCTGGACCGGGTCCACAACCCCGACCACGAGGTCACGGTCGCGCTGGTCGGCAAGTACATCGACCTGCCCGACGCCTATCTGTCGGTGACCGAGGCGCTGCGCGCGGGCGGCTTCGCCAACAAGGCGCGGGTCAAGGTCAAATGGGTCACCTCGGACGACTGCAAGACTCCGGCGGGCGCGGCCAGACAGCTCGCGGACGCGGACGGCATCCTGATCCCCGGCGGCTTCGGCGAGCGCGGGGTGACCGGAAAAGTTGGCGCGATCCAGTACGCGCGCGAGCACAAGGTCCCGCTGCTGGGGCTGTGTCTGGGTCTCCAGTGCATCGTGATCGAGGCCGCGCGCCATGTCGCGGGGATCCCCGACGCGAACTCCACCGAGTTCGACTCGGGCACCGCCCACCCGGTGATCTCCACCATGGAGGAGCAGCTCGCCTATGTGGAGGGCGCGGGGGACCTGGGCGGCACGATGCGGCTCGGCCTCTATCCGGCGAAGCTCGCCGAGGGCTCGATCGTGCGTGAGGTCTACGGCGACCAGCCGTATGTGGAGGAGCGCCACCGCCACCGCTACGAGGTGAACAACGCCTACCGCGCGGAGCTGGAGAAGAAGGCCGGTCTGGTCTTCTCGGGCACCTCTCCCGACAACAAGCTGGTCGAGTACGTCGAGTACCCGCGCACCACGCACCCCTATCTGGTCGCCACCCAGGCACACCCCGAGCTGCGTTCCCGGCCGACCCGGCCGCATCCGCTCTTCACCGGTCTGGTGAAGGCCGCGGTGGCACGCCGCCAGGAGGCGGAGACCGGGGTGACGGGGCGCGTGGCCGCCAAGGCGTAGGCGCTGTCGTAGGTGCTGTCCGGCCGGTCCGGGCGGCAGGGATCCAGGCGATACGGTGGGAGCCGGGGGCGACGGGCGTGCGGGTCGTACGGCTTCTCGGCCCCGCATTTCCGCGTGTGCGCCGCTGTGTGGGAGGACGCTTTCATGACCATCAAGGACGCCCCCGAGGAGTGGCGGGTCACCGCGACCAGGACGCCCTTCCGCGGCAACAAGACCAGTGTCCGTACGGACGACGTGGTCATGCCGGACGGCACGGTCGTCTCACGGGACTATCAGGTCCACCCGGGGTCCGTGGCGATCCTCGCGCTGGACGACGCGGGCCGGGTGCTCGTGCTGCGCCAGTACCGCCACCCGGTCCGCCAGAAGCTCTGGGAGATCCCGGCCGGGCTCCTCGACGTACCCGGCGAGAACCCGCTGCACGCGGCGCAGCGGGAGCTGTACGAGGAGGCACACGTCAAGGCCGAGGACTGGCGGGTGCTGACGGACCTCTACACCACGCCGGGCGGCTGTGACGAGGCGGTACGGATCTTCCTCGCCCGCGATCTGTCCGAGGCGGACGGGGAGCGCTTCGAGGTCTCCGACGAGGAGGCCGACATGGAGCTGGCGCGGGTGGAGCTGGGGGAGCTGACCCGGGGGGTGCTCGCGGGCGAGCTGCACAACAACTGCCTGGTGGTGGGGGTGCTGGCGCTCGGCGCGGCGCTGGCGGGGGAGGGCGTCGAGGCGCTGCGGCCGGCGGACGCGCCATGGCCGGCACGGCCGTTCGAGTCCTGAGGGACCCCCTTCTTCGCGCGGGGCCGCCGACTTCTGCGGGCTTCTTTGTCCGGGGCTGCCGATCCGTTGATCTTTCGGTCGGACGATATGACTGATCCGATTGAGGGATTGGCTGATCGGTTGGCCGCGCTCCACCGGGGCCGTCGCAGAGAGTGAACTACGCTCGGACCGCCCGTGCGGAGACCCGCCGGGCTCGGCTCGTGCGCAGGCGGACGGAGCGTGGCCCGTGACGGATCAGGCGGTGGATGTGGACGGCTCCGGCCGTACGGGCGCCACGGGAAAGAACGGCGGCCCGGCGGGCACCACCGCCTCCGCCGACGCGCGGCCGGACACCGCTCCGGCGAACGAACCGGACGCTCCGGCGGCCAAGCGCCGAGGCCGCTTCAGGCCGGGCGGGGCGAAACCGCCGAAGGGCGGTTCCAAGACGAAAGGTACGGCCCGGGTGAAGCCCCCGGAGACTTCCGAGACGTCCGAGGAAGCGACCACCGGCGAGCCCGGCCCTGTCGCTTATACACGTCTGACGCTGCCGACGAATAG
>NZ_LATD01000248.1 GCF_000981895.1 Streptomyces odonnellii
GCCCAGGAGTACGCGCCCGACCCGCCCGCGGAGGCCGACCCGGTCCCGAGCGGTCCCGCTGCCGACGTCCCCGCCGTGGGCGATCCCGTACCCGTGGCGCCGGCCCTGGACGGCGCGCCCGCCGCCGACAGCGCCGACGCCGACGCCTCCGCCGCCGACGCCCCCGCCGTATCGGCCGAGCCCTGCGAGGAACCGGCGTCCGAGCCCGAGCGGGGGCCGGAGCCTGAGCCGGAGGCCGAGCCGGAGCGTGAGCGGGACTCGTCGGGACGCCACCGGGCCCGGCCCTCCCTGCCACGCGGCAGCGCCGCCCGGCGCAGTGTCGCCGAGATCTACCGGGCGGCCCAGCAGGCCGGCCAGGACCCGGTGCTCGCGGTGATGTCGGCCACCGGGTTCAGCCGCCGCAAGTCGCTCAAGCTGATCGCGGGCGCCCGCGACGAGGGCCATCTGACGCCACGTCACCACCGCCGCTGATCCACCGGCGCCCCGGGCCCGCCGGCCGCACCGCGCCCACCCCGGCACTCACATCGAGCGCATACGGTTCATCTCGACCGTCTGCTGGGCGATGACCTCGTTCGCCATCTCCTCGACCAGGACGTTCTTCCCGTCCGTGAGCACCTCGGTGGCCATGGTGATCGCCCCCTGGTGATGAACGGTCATCAGCTTCAGGAACAGTTCGTCGAACGCCTTGCCCTTCGCCGCCCGCAACTGGGCCAGTTGGGCCTCCGTCGCCATCCCGGGCATCGTGGCGTGGTCATGGCCGTGCTGCTGCTTCGCCCCGCCCTGACTCTTCAACCAGCCCTTCATCGACTCGATTTCGGGCTTCTGCGAGGCGGCTATGCGCTCCCCGAGCCGCTTCACCGCCTCGGAGCCGGCGCGCGCCGCCACGAGATCGGTCATCTTCAGCGCCTGGCCATGATGGACGATCATCATCTGCGCGTAGTTGAGATCAGCCGAGTTGGGGGTGTTGTCCGGCGCCGCCTTCACGGCCTCCTCGGCCGAGAGCGTCCTCGCCGGTTCGCCCGGCTTGCCCGGCGCGACCACCACCGGCTCGTCCTTCTTCGCCTTCGCCGCCCCGTCGTCCCCCGAGTCACAGGCCCCCAGGGCGAGTACGGCGACGGCGGCCACCGCCGTGAGGGCGGCGCGGCGGGCATGCCGGCTCCTGTGGTGGATCAACACGGTGACCTCCTGCGACACATGATGTGGTGAAACTTTCCTAGCACGCTTCGGTGTTCGCCTGATCAAAAACTTTTATTACGTCTCTGTTGCCATCTGTTGAGATGTACATGAGAAGGACGATACTGCCCAGGTCCGTGACCCGTTCACCCTGAACGGATACAAGGGAGGACGCAGTGACCTCGTTGCACACCACCCGCGTGCGGCGCAGACGTCTGGGCGTGGCGGCAGCCGCGGCCGGACTCTTCGCCACGCTCCTGACCGCCGGACCGGCGGTCGCCACCCCCGACCCCGGTGACGCCCCGGCCGCGGAGAAGGTCTCCTCGGCCCAGGCCGCCGAGGTGCGAGCAGCCATCCAGGACGGCGAAGTGCCCGGTGTGGACGAGATCGTCCACAGCGACAACATCAAGCACCTCGTCAACATCCCCAAGGACCTGATCGCGGGGACCAACTCCGACCTGGCGTTCCAGGGGAAGTACGCCTTCTCCGGCAACTACGACGGCTTCCGGATCTTCGACATCAGCAACCCGAAGGCTCCCAAGACCGTCGCCCAGGTGCTCTGCCCGGGATCGCAGAACGACATATCCGTCTCCGGCGATCTCCTGTTCCTCTCCACCGACTCCTCGCGCAGCGACAACTCCTGCTCGAGCGTCACGCAGTCCGCGACGGTCAAAGAGTCGTGGGAGGGCATGAAGATCTTCGACATCAGCGACAAGCGCAACCCGAAGTACGTCGCCGCTGTCGAGACCGCGTGCGGTTCGCACACCCACACGCTGGTGCCGGAGCGCAAGGACGTCTACATCTACGTCTCGTCGTACTCGCCGAGCACCACCTTCCCGGACTGCCAGCCGCCGCACGACGGAATCTCCGTCATCAAGGTGCCGCGCAAGTCTCCGGAGAAGGCGGCGGTCGTCAACTTCCCGAACCTCTTCCCGGACGGCGGGAACCCGGGCGCGCCCACCAACCCGGGCGTCTCGGCGACCACCGGCTGCCACGACATCACCGCGCTGCCGTCGAAGGACCTGGCCGCCGGTGCGTGCATGGGTGACGGCATCATCTTCGACATCAAGAACCCCGAGCGCCCCAGGGTGATCGACCGGGTCCAGGACAACGTCAACTTCGCGTTCTGGCACTCCGCGACCTTCAACCAGAAGGCCAACAAGGTCGTCTTCACCGACGAGCTGGGCGGCGGTGGCGCCGCCACCTGCAACGACGAGATCGGTCCCAACAAGGGTGCCGACGGCATCTACGACATCGTCGGCAAGGGCGACCGGCGCAAGCTGGTCTTCCGCAGCTACTACAAGATCGACCGTCCGCAGGCGGCGACCGAGGTCTGTGTCGCGCACAACGGTTCGCTGATCCCGGTCAAGGGCCGCGACATCATGGTCCAGGCCTGGTACCAGGGCGGTGTCTCCGTGTGGGACTTCACCGACTCCTCGAAGCCCAAGGAGATCGCGTACTTCGAGCGCGGTCCGGTCACCACCGCGCAGGTCACCACCGCCGGCCCCTGGTCGGCGTACTACTACAACGGCTACATCTACTCGAACGACATCGTCAAGGGCTTTGACGTGCTCCAGCTCAACGACCGCAGGACGGACGAGGCCAAGCGCGTCCGGCTGCCCGAGCTGAACGTACAGACGCAGCCCGACTACTTCTCCGGCTCCGGCCACTGAGGAGTGATGTCCTGACTCGTTCCGCCGGGCGGCTCGCCGCCCGGCGGAACGCCGAGTTCCCAGTCCAGCCCGTAGCGCTGGAACAGCTCGGCGCGCAGCCGGGGCAGCGGCATCGGGGCGCCCGGGATCAGGACCGCGAAGACCGCGCCCATCAGCAGGGCGCGCAGCATCGGATAGTCGCTGTCCGGGTTCGCCGATCCGTATCGCGTCACCGTGTCGCGCAGCAGCGCCGCCAGCCGCTGCTGCTCGGGGCACTGCACGAAGCCCTGGGCCTGAAGGATGCCGGCCATATGAGTCCGCATCAGGACAGGACTGTCCGCGGCGAGCCCCAGAATGGCGTCGATCGCCCGCGCGAGCAGCTCCCGCCCGTCGTCCGTGGCCGGCTCGCGCTCCAGGGCCGCGGCCAGCGTCAGATGCATCAGCCGGTGCACCGCGGACTGGAGGAGCTGCCGCTTTCCCGGGAAGTAGTACGAGACGAGACCGCGGGCCGAACCGGCGCGGTCGGCGATGTCGGCGAGCGTCGTGGCCTCGTAGCCGCGCTCGGCGACCAGCTCCACGGTGGCTTGCAGCAGCCGCTCCCGGGAACGCCGACGCAACTCTTCATTGACCGATGGGCTCCGCGGGGACATGCTTGACTCCTGCGTTGACTGGCTCTCAGCCAATATACTCAGTGCGTCCCGTCGCAGACCTCTTCAGGCCTGGTCAGCGGGGCTGCCGCCTGCCTTGGGCGACGCGGGGGATCGTCCAAGGCAGGCGGCTTCGGCATGCCCGGGGAGCGCGGGGGTGCCCGTTTCGGACTGCCGGGGGCGCCGTTTCACGGTCCGGAGCCGCCCGTTTCCGGGCTGTCGGCTGCCCGCTTTCCTCGCCATGCCCCGGGTTTCCGAACGGCACGCGCCTTTCTTTCCGTACGAGGCATCCGTACGAGGCATCCGTACGAGCCGTGCTTCGCCGTTTTTCCGTACGCGTCCTGTTCCGTACGAGAGGGAGAGGGGCGCCCGGGCCAAGAGGTGCCGGGCGCCCCGGCTCACGTAACGGCTTCCTGGGGTTGGGGAAGCGTTACGGAAGCGGGCCCTGGCCCGCCAGCGCGACGACCGGGCGGAGTCCCGCCGGGCGCTCCTCCACCGGGAGATGGTCCACGAAGTGCACGGAGCAGCCGAGCTGGGCCGCTCCGCCGTCGGCGTTCCGGTCGTCCCCGACCATCAGCACATCGTGCGGATCCTGCCCCAGCGCCTCGCACGCCACCCGGAAGAGCCGGGCGTCGGGCTTCTGGATGCCGTGCTCGTACGACAGCACATACGCGTCGACGAGGGCGTCCAGGCCGTGCGCGCGGAAGACGGGCCGCAGATCCCAGCCGATGTTGCTGACGACCGCGATCCCGATGCCCCCGTGCCGCAGCGTCGCGAGGACCTCGGCGGCGTCGGCGTAGGGACGCCAGGCGTGCGGGGTCATATGGCGCTCGTAGAGCGCGTCGTACAGGCCCGGGCCGGGAAACTTCACCTGGCGGGCGAGCCCGGTGTACGCGGCACGGTGGCTCTCTGCGCTCTCGTCGCGGGTGGCCCAGAGCGCGGCCAGGTCCTGGGGCACGCGCTCCGGTTCCGAGCCGCCGGGCAGCGCGCCCGCCACGGCCAGCTTCATCGCGTAGCGCCGTACCTCGTCGGGCGGCAGGGCCACGCCCGCCTCGTCGAGCACGGCTCGTAGCCAGGATCCGGCGGATTCGATGCGGAAGAGGGTTCCGGAGAAATCGAAGAGCACACCTTTGAAGGTCATGCATCAGATCCTCGCGGTGGCAGCGCTCCCGGGACAAGACAGAGCGGCTCCGGTTCGCACCGGCCTTTCCGCACGTACCGTCATCACGGCGCCGATCGGGGGCACGTTGTCGCTCACCCTTGGCCCCGCGTCCGCCGTGGGCCCACCGCAACGTGGACCTGTGTACTTCTCACCGCCCATAATGGCTTCTCTCGTTACCCTTGGGTGACAGAGTGCGATCACTGTGCGTTCTACGGGGGAAACACGGTGTATGACGTATTCATCTCTTACGGGGCCGATGACGGCGAGTGGACCGGTGTGCTCGCCGAGCGTCTCAGGGCACACGGCGTGCGCGTCTTCTTCGACAGATGCAGCCTGCGGCCGGGCGACATCGTGGTGCACGAGCTCGAGGAGGCGATTCGCGCGTCCAAGCACGGAATTCAGGTCGTCGGCCCGCACACCATGACCGAACCGTGGGCGCGGCAGGAATACGCGGCGCTCGTGCAGGCCTCGGCCAGGCGCGGGCTGCGGCTGATCCCGGTGCTCTGCGGCGACGCCGATGTTCCCGGCTTCGCCGCGACGCGGGTCTGGGTGGACTTCCGCAAGCTGAGCGGGCCCGCGTTCGATGCCAAGGCCGCCGAGCTGGCCGGCTTCCTGCGCGGAGAGGAACAGGTCCGCAAGGCCCACACGGACAGTGAATTACTCGATCTCGCACGTCCTCGGACGCAGCCGCCGCCCACCGAGTCCGCTCAGCCCGCGTTCGTCGTCTGCTACGCCCGCGCCGACGCCGGCTACGGGGAGCGGCTGGTGGACCAACTCTCGGGCTCCGGCCTGCCCGTATGGTCTCTGGGACACCTCAAGTGGGGCGACAACTACATCTCGACGATCAGGGAGCGGCTCCGGCACGCCCTCGCCGTCGTCGTCCTCATGTCGCCCGAGGCCGAGGAGTCCGAGGACGTCACGAGGGAGATCCTCGAAGGGCAGCGTCACAGCCGCGAGTTCTTCCCCGTCCTGCTGCGTGGAGAACGCAACTACCTTCTCGCCAGCAGTTGGTACCTCGACGCCAGGAACGGTGATCTGCCCGGACCGGACGCCCTGCGTCTGCTGCGCCGCGTCCACGACTCCCACCGCTCCCACGGCTCCCGCGCCTCCCATCGGCAACCTCCCGCACCGCGAACCCTGCCGGTCCTGTCGCTTCCGGCGGGTCGGCCGTCGGTGCCCGCCGTCCGCTCGCCCGCCCGCAGGTCGCTGCTCACACTCGAAGCCCTGCTCGCCGAGCACGAGACCGAGCACGCCGATCTGCTGACGACGACACTGCTTCTGGAAGCGGTCGACAGACTTGAAACCGGATGGCTGCGCCGGTCCGACGGGAAACGGCTGCCCGAGGCCCTCCTCTCCGGGATCGACGCCCTCTGGTCGCGATTCTCGGGCGGGGCCCACGGCTTCGGCGCGCAGGTGCGCCGGGCCACTGTGGGCGGTGGTCGGCATTCGGATTTCATGGCACTCTCCGTGGGATACGGCTGGCGTTCCTCGCCGTACGAGACCGTGCCCAAGTACCAGCACTTCACCGGCAGGGCCGGGGACCACGCCTTCTTCCCGACACTGCGCAACCCCCAGAGCGAGCAATACCGGGACTGGTACGACCAGTGGACCGAGACGGTGCTCGCCGTACATCTACGGCTTCGCGAGAGGGGATGAATCTCCTTGATCCTGTTACTGGTGATGTTGATCGTCGCGGTGATCGTGGTTCTGAGCGTCGTCATCATCTATGGGGCAGGCCGATCGAAACGTGAGGGGCCACCGCGTTCGGCACGGCAGGCCGGCGGCCTGGCCGGACTGGGAGCGGGCATGCTGGTCCCCTGGGCGGGGCTCTGCGTGGTGCCCGCGGGCCATGTCGGCATCGTTCACAAGAGGATCGGGAAGGCCCATCCGGACCAGCGCTTCAGGAGGATCACACCTCACGACGCGCGCGGTGTACAGGCACGCGCTCTCCTGCCGGGGCGGTTGCACTGGCTCACCCCCTTCATCCACAGCGTCGAGTTCGTACCGCGGATCCATGTTCCGGCGGGACACATCGGACTCGTTGTCGCCACCGAGGGCGCCAAGCGTGCCCCCGGCCGGGTCCTCGGCCGGTATGTGGAGTGCGACAGTTTCCAGGACGGTCCGGCGTTCCTGCTCGGGGGAGGCGAACAGGGCAGGCAACTCGCGTTCCTCCGCGGCGACAGCTCGTACTACATCAACACCGCCCTCTTCCAGGTCGAAGTCGTACCCCGGACCTACGTGGAACCGGGCACGGTCGGACTGGTCATCGCCAAGGACGGCGCCATCCGGCCACCGGACCGCCCTTTCGGCCGGTATGTGGAGTGCGACAGTTTCCAGGACGGTCCGGCGTTCCTGCTCGGCGGTGGCGAACAGGGCAGACAACTGGCGATCCTCACAGGCGGCACGCACTACGACATCAATCCCTACCTCTTCGAGGTGATCACCAACGGCAGCGTGGGCCGTTCGGCCCGGGGAGGCTCGGACGGCCTCGGTGCCGGGCAACTGAAAGAGATCGCGATCCCCGTCGGCCACGCCGGAGTGGTGATCACTCTGGACGGTGCCGAGCCCGACAGGGCGGAGCGCAGGGTCGGCCCGATCGTCAAGGGCCACAGCAGCTTCCGTCTGCCCTGGGTGTTCCTGGGGAACGGAGGGTGGCGCGGCGTACAGGAGGAGACCCTCGGCGAGGGCTCTGTCTACGCGCTCAATCCCTGGTTCGTACGCGTCGTACTCATACCGACCCGTCTGCTCATCCTGGACTGGAGCAACAAGAACGGTTCCCAGTCGGACAACAACTACGACGCGGCGCTCGACCGGATCAGCGTCAATGTCCAGGGGCACCGGCTCCAGGTGGAGCTACGGCAGACGCTGAACATCCCCGAGACCGCCGCTCCCAGGCTGGTCAGCGAGTTCGGTGACTCATCGACGTCCGGGGTGGGCGGTTTGGTCAACAACCCGGCCCCGGTACAGCGGTTCGTCGAGCGGGTGCTCGGTGGCGCCGTTGACACGTACTTCAACGGCATCGCCGCCGAGTCCACGGTGGAGGAGTTCCTCACCCGGTACGCCAGCATTCGTACGGACCTGGCGGCGCAGGTACGGAATGCCCTCGCCGGATGGGGCGTCGAAGCGGCGAGCACCAACCTGGGCGAGTTCGAATCCCTGGACGATGACCTCGACAAGGCCCGCAAGAGGGTGTTCGAAGCACAGACGCACACCCAGGAACTGGAGGAGCAGAAGAAGAGCGCCCACATCAAGGCGGAGATCCAGCAGATCGAGCTCGCGGCCGAGCGGGAACACATACTGCTGGACGTCGTGAAGCTGGAGCGCAAGATCGAGCTTCTCGGCCGGGACACCATCGCCATGCAATTCTTCCTGGCAGAGCTCAAGCACATGAAGGTGCCGCAGATCGTCAGCGGGGACGCGGAGTCCTTGCTGCAGTACCTGCCCATGCAGCGTGCTCTGGAGATCATCGACGGGGCGAAGCTGCGTGCCGAACAGTCCGCCCTGCCGCAGAGCGCGCCGGCCGATCAGGACCATGAGTTCGGCGACGGTGGAACGGAGTAGAGCTCACCTCACCCCGGGCGCAGGGCCCGCGCGATCTCGTCGATCCGCTGCTCATACACACCGTCGTGCCCCGAACCGTCGCCCGCCCCGCGAAAGTCCGCGAGATACCGGGTGGCGGCGAACTCCGGCAACTCCACGTCCCCCACCACGACGGGTATGAACAGCCGACCGGACTCGATCGACGGCTGCATCAGGGCGGCGTACTCCTGCCTGACCCAACCGCTGTTCATCGACGCCGGGCTGAACACCAGCAGCCCGTGCGCCGCCTCACGGATCGCGGTCTCGACCGTGTGCACGCGGATCCCTCCCGGCCTGCTCACGACCTCGTCGTATGCCACGTTCAGACCCCGTTCGCGGAGCCGTGCCGCGAACGAACGCACCCAGTCGGCATCTTCACGGCCGTAGGAGACGAACACGTCGTACCGCGCGGAGCCTGGGGCGGACGGCGTCGGCGCGGGCAGTGGCACCGGCGGTACGGGGCGGCGCCGGCGCCTGGAGAGTTGGTGGCGAACCGCCACGTAGGCGAAGTAGACGCTGACGACACCGGCGAGCGTGCTGACCGCGCTCAGGAGCAGTCCTGTCGTATCCACAGACATCAGGCTAATGTCCGGCGACGGATCCCGACGGTGCCCGCGAGGACAGGCCGTCGGTGACTGTCGTCGCGTTCCGTCGGCCACAGGGCAGGGCGACCGGTCCCGGCGGCTGTGAGGTCCGGGACTGAACTTCTCTCCCAGGTTTGTGACGGTCCCTTGGCTACGCGTTCACCTGGCGCCGGTACCAAGGGTGAAGACGTGGTTGGCGCGGGGTGGGCCGTCCTGTGTCACGAGGTTCGACTTCACGGGGGATCGCATGAGGGTTCGTCGTACGACCGCGCTCGCCGGGCTGATGGCCTTGGGCACGCTGCTGCTCGCGGGCTGCGCCGACCGTACGGAGTCCGTCACCTGGACCGACGAGCACGGCAGGGCCTGCACAGGCGTCGCCGTGGTCGACTCATCGGACGGGGACCGGGAGGTCACCAGCATCGACTGCGACTACCCGCCGGCGGGCCGGCGGCCGGGCGACGAGACGTGGAAGCCGCTGCCGGGCTGACGGTCCGCGTCGCGTAGTCGCCGGGGTCAGCGTTCCCGGGGCAGGGCCAGGCGGCCGTACGACGCGATGGCGAACGCGACCATACTGCCCCCGAGCAGCCAGCCGCCCAGTACGTCCGCGCTCCAGTGGACGCCCAGCCAGAGCCGGGTCAGGCCCGCTCCGGCCACCGAGACGCCCGCCAGGACCAGTGCCGTACGCCACACCCGTCGGCCCACCCCGAGATGCTGCGCCAGCCACAGCAGCAGACCGCAGGAGACCGCCGCCGTCATCGCGTGTCCTGACGGGAAGGCGGCGAAGTGGGCGGAGTCGACCGGGTCGGGCCACTGCGGGCGCTCGCGGCCCACCGCGGACTTCAGCACATGGGACAGGGCCGCGCCCAGCGCGCTCGTCCCCGCCACCCAGAGCGCCAGCAGCCGCTTGCCGCGCAGCCACGCCACGGCCACCGCCACCGCGATCAGCAGCCGCATCGTCCAGGGATCCCAGGCCCAGTCGGTGAGCACCCGGTTGATCCAGGTGACGCCCGGCTCCGACACCGCCCGCCGGTGCAGCGCCTGCGCGGCGGCCCGGTCGAAGGAGAGCAACGGCCCCCACTCCGCCACGACCAGCGCGACCAGCAGACACAGCAGAAAGGCGAGGAGAGTGCCCGTGCGGGCCGGGGTGAGCAGCGAAGGGCCGGAGGGCGGCGGCGGTGGCGTCTGCGAATCCGATGAGGCAGCGGAAGAGAGCGACTGCGGGCGCATGGGAAGATCTTCGCCGACGACCGGCGCGCCGAGCCAGCCGTACGGGCGTTCGGGTTACCGGGGCCGGGGGATCGATCCACGCTATCCCAGCGCGCGCAGCGCCGGTACGAAGGCGATCAGGAGCGGCACCACGGGGACGGCGGCCGCGGCGGCGGTGAGCCGCAGCCTGCGGGCCGCGGGGAGCCGCGGTACGGGCGACAGGAGGCGGTTCACCCGCTGCGGAAGCTGCGCGTCCGGGGCGGTGCCGGGGCCGAACACCCCGCGCTCCTCGTTCAGTTCGACCAGGGCGAGCGCGGTCGTCATCCGGCCGAACCGGCGCGAGGCGACATCGTCGGCCGCCAGCTCCACCAGCCGGTGCATCTCGTCACGGAACGCCGCGAACACCGGCACCTGCGGAAAGCCGTTCGCGAGCGCCGCCGAGCAGTGCAGCAGCCAGTCGTGCCTGGCCCGTGCGTGGCCCTGCTCATGCGCGAGTACGGCATCGAGCCTGCTGCCCTTCAGCTTGCGCAGCGCGGCCGTGGTGATCACCAACTGGGGCGCGGCACCCGGCAGCCACCAGGCGCCGGGGCGCACGCCCTCCAGGACGACCAGCGGCCCGCCCCCGGGCTTCTCACCGGGCAGCAGAGGGGAGCGTACGAGCAGCTCCGCACGGCGCTGCCGGCGCCGCCGGCGGGCCCGGTGGATCTCCCGGGTGAGCATCGCCGCCGTCCATACGCCGCCGCCCGCCAGGGCCACGGCGAGCAGCGCCGACCAGGGACGGTGCGAACCGAGGGCGTAGGCCTCCACCACCCCGCGCGGGGCGGGCGCGAAGACATGGCCCCGTACGGCCTGCCAGGCGGCCGCGGCGCTGAAGGTCATCGAGAGCGCGAAACTCAGCAGGACGGCGGCCACGACGCACTGCCACACCCACAGCGCCACCACGGGCTCGCGCTCCGGCCAGTCGGCGCGCGCCAGCAGACGCGGGGCGACGACGGCGGCCAGTGCGCCGAGCAGCAGCAGCGCCAGGGAGACCATCATGGTCATCAGACTATGAGGACGGGAGTACACAGCGGTATGTCCTTGCCGGGCAAGTGACCCAGGACACGTTTTAGGGCGCTCCATGTCTACCGCGCCCGCCCGGTGTCCGGGCCGGTGACCGCCCCGGCACCGTCCTGGTCACAGCGCCAGCAGCATCGCCAGCGTCGCGATCCCCATCGACAGCCGGCAGACCAGCGCCAGCTCGGTCCTGTCCTCCCACGGCACCGCCGTCGTGACCGCACCCGGACCGCCGGGACCCGCCCCCGCGGGCAGCGGCAGCAGGCGCCCGCCCGCCCACAGCACATAGCCCGCGTAGTAGAGCAGCAGTACCCCGGTGACCAGTGGCGCCCCGCCGGCGGAGTGCGAGCCGTGCGCCCCGGCGGGCGCGGCGGCCATCGCCCCGGCCATATAGACCATCACCAGCATCCCCAGCAGATGGTGTGTCCGGTGCGCCCGGTAGGCCGCGTCCCGGGACCGTACGGCCGCGTACAACGCTGTCGCGCCGAACACCGTCGCGTACCCCAGCCAGACCCACCGGGGCGGTGACACCACGGCCGCCGGCACGGCCATCGCCGCCATCCCGAACCCCATCAGCGCCTCGGTACCGGCCCACCGGCGCTGTTCGTCCACAGCGCTGCGCATCCGCAGCAGACAGTAACTCCCGTTCGCCGCACAGAGCGCGACGAGCAGCCAGCCGGCCAGCGCCGGTCCGTGCACCGCGCACCTCCCCCGTTCAACGGTGTCGGGGAGGTGATGCCCGTCACCGTGGAGGCACATACGAGCGCAGAGGGACACGGGGGGAGCGCACTGCGCGAAGGGGCGCCGGACACGAACCGCCGTAGCTTCATTCGCATTTCGCTGGAAACGGAAAGCGTAAAGAAAATCGACTGACAAGTGATGGGAATTTCCGCCGAATTACCGGCGCACGCGGCTTGTGGCGGGCACGGCTCCCGGCTACTTTTCAGATGCGTGCCCTTGGGGTCCTGGCGGGCTGCCACCGTCTGTAAATCCCCCCACCCCCGGGGACTTTACGCGTTTCTGGCAGATATCTAGTGGGAGGAAATCCTCCATGAATGTGTCACGACGGTCGGTCCTCGCGTCCGCGCTGGCCGCGTCGGCCGCGCTCGGCGGCGTCGGCGCTGCCCAGCAGGGTGCCGCGGCGGCGGAGCCCAGGCGCCGCGCCCGGTTCGGGCCCGCCGCCAGCCCGCCCGGCGACGTGGTCGGCAAAATCACCGTGGGCTACCAGGGCTGGTTCGCCTGCACCGGCGACGGCGCCCCCATCAATGGCTGGTGGCACTGGAGCCAGAACATGAGCCAGCCGCCCTCGCCCAGCAATACCACCATCAAGTCGTGGCCGGACATGCGGGAATACTCCCGCGGTTACCGCACCGCCTACGCGAATCTCAACGGCGGCCAGCCCGCGACGCTGTTCTCCTCCTGGGACCAGCAGACCGTCGACACCCACTTCCGCTGGATGCGTGAGAACAACTGCGACACCGCGGCGCTCCAGCGCTTCAACCCGTACAGCCCCGAGGGCCCCACGCGGGACGCCATGGCGCAGAAGGTACGGCAGTCCGCCGAGGCCAACGGCCGCAAGTTCTACATCATGTACGACGTCACCGGCTGGACCTCGATGCAGTCCCAGATCAAGGAGGACTGGACGACGAAGATGCGGGCGCACACCGCGTCCAGCGCCTACGCCAAGCAGAACGGCAAGCCGGTGGTGTGCATCTGGGGCTTCGGCTTCAACGACCCCGGCCGGCCCTTCGCGCCCGCGCCGTGCAAGGACGTCGTCGACTGGTTCAAGGCCCAGGGCTGCTATGTGATCGGCGGAGTCCCCACACACTGGCGCAACAGCACCGACGACTCACGGCCCGGATTCGGGGACGTGTACCGCTCGTTCAACATGATTTCGCCCTGGATGGTCGGGCGGATCTCCAATGTCGCCGACACCGACCGGTTCTTCCGCGACGTCAACACCCCCGACCAGGCGGAGTGCAACGCCCGTGGGATCGACTACCAGCCGTGTGTGCTGCCGGGCGATCTCCAGGAACGGCACCGCGCGCACGGTGACTTCATGTGGCGCCAGTTCTACAACATGGTCCGGCTCGGGGCGCAGGGCATCTACATCTCGATGTTCGACGAGTTCAACGAGGGAAACCAGATCGCGAAGACCGCGGAGAACGCCGCGCAGGTGCCGGCGGGGTCGGGCATCTGGGCACTGGACGAGGACGGGACCTCCTGCTCCTCGGACTACTACCTGCGGCTGACGGGTGACGGCGGCCGGATGCTCAAGGGCCAGATCGGGCTTACGGCGACCAGGCCCACGCGGCCGAGGGTCTGACGACAGCACGACAGCACGACAGCAGGACAGCAGGACAGCAGGACAGCAGGACAGCAGGACAGCAGGACAGCGCGACCCAGGACAGCAGCGACACAGGACCAGAAGTCCACCGCGCCACAGCACCACAGGGCCGCCGGGAATCCACCCGGCGGCCCGCCCATGTGCCTTCCTCACACGGCAGTTCAGCCCACCGGCAGATGCCGTGCCCGGCCCTCCCGCCCCCGCAGCCGGGGCGTGAACGTCGCGTGGAAGATG
>NZ_LATD01000249.1 GCF_000981895.1 Streptomyces odonnellii
CCCCCCGGACCGCCCCGCTCCGACCGTACGAGCCACAGCAGTTTGGCCAGGGCCCAGGTCGGCTGGATACGGTGGCCGAGCGAGCGCCACACCTCCTCGCCCGCCTCCTGCGCGTCCCGCGCCTCCTCCCCGGCCCGCCCGTCGTCGTACATCAGCGCCGGCGTCAGGGGGGTCCCCCGGGAGTCGGTGAGCAGTACGGTGCCCGAGGTGGCGCAGACCGCCACCCCGCGCACCCGTGCGGCGGAGAGCGTGCGCAGCGTCCGGCGGACCGCCGCGCCGACGCCTTTCCACCAATCGGACGGGAGCTGTTCATGACGGTGCCCGTCGCGACGACCGGTGAGAGGAGCGGAGCCCCGCCCGAGCACATGTCCGTCGTCGGTGACGGCCAGGGCGCGCACGCTCTGGGTCCCCAGGTCGATCCCCATCCACACGTCTCTGTGGCGTGTGTCCGTCACGGATTCCCGCCTTCCCCGTCGCGTCGTCTTCTCTTTGTCCGCTGGTGGCCTTCTCGTTGTCCGCCGGATCCCCCAGTGGTCTCACCATGCTTTTCACACCAGGGCCACCGGCGGTCGCCACCGCGCCCCGGCCGCCGCCCACGAGGCCGGCATGCCTTGTCCCACCTGGTGAGGACGGGGTCGTGGCATCGCTGGACGGGTTGACCCGGTCGGCGGCCGTGGTGAACACTGCCAAACGCTACATCAGTAATCTATGTTATATCCTCAGAGCTTCATGTTATTGATGAGGTGTCTCGGGGCGACGGATCAGCGAACGCGACAGACGCGCGCGACCAGCGCGCGGAACAGGACCGGGAATGCCAGAGGACGACAAGAGCCAGCGCGGCCCCATACAGCGGCGCCGGGAGATCTCCGACCTTGTGCTGACCGAGGGATCGGCCTCGGCGGCGGACCTGGCGGAGCGGTTCGGTGTGAGTCCGATGACGATCTACCGGGACATCGACGAACTCGAACGCGAAGGCGTACTGCGCAAGTTCCGGGGCGGGGTCACCGCGCAGCCCTCGGGCGTCTTCGAGAGCAATGTGGCCTACCGGAAGAACGCGATGCGGGCGGAGAAGGAAGCGCTCGCCGCCAAGGCCGTCACCCTCATCGAGCCCGGTATGTCGGTGATGATCGATGACTCGACCACCACACTGGAACTGGCCCGGCTCCTCCCCCGTATCGAACCGCTGACGGTCGTCACCAACTTCCTCGAAGCGCTGAACCTGCTCGCCGAGGAGCGCGGCATCCATCTGATGGCGCTGGGCGGCGACTACGACCCACTGCACGACTCCTTCCTCGGGGTGCCCTGTGTGGAGGCCGTCGAGGCGCTGCGGGTGGATGTGTGCTTCGTCTCCACCTCGTCCGTGTTCGGCGACTACGCCTTCCACCAGGAACAGCGCATAGTCGCGGTCAAACGCGCCATGCTGAAGGCCGCCGGCCGCAATGTGCTGATGATCGACCACTCGAAGCTGACCCGCACCGCGCTGCACCGGCTGGCCCCGCTCACCGCGTTCGACCTCGTACTGATCGACGACCGCACACCGCCGGAGGCCGTCAAGGCCCTCGACGAGAGCGGTGTCCGTTACGAACTCGCCCCCACCTGAGCCCACTTGACGGCCCGGGCCCGCCTGAGACCGCTTGAGTGCTTGAGGGCCCGGGCACCCACCGGAGCCGGGCCCACGGGCCCCTCAGGCTCCCGCCGTACCACGCCAAGGAGATCCGGCCGATGAGAATCCTCGCCGCGGGAGACCACTTCGTCGCCCCCGAACTGCTCACCCGGGAGCTGGCGGCCGTGATCGGCGCCGCCCACACCGTCGGCCAACTGCGTCTGCCCTGGCCGCTGACGCCCTTCGGCCCGGTCTCCGAGGTCGACGAGGCGTCGGGCGACGAGGACACGCTCCTCGCCGCGCTGGCCGGGGCCGAGGTGTGCGTCACCCAGATGGCCCCGGTCACCAGCAAGATCCTCGACGGATCGCCGGATCTGCGGCTGGTGGTCGTCGGCCGCGGCGGCCCCGTCAATGTGAATCTGGACGCGGCCAAGAAGCACGGTGTCCAGGTCTGCAACACCCCGGGCCGCAACGCCGCCGCCACCGCCGAGTACACCATCGGGCTGATCCTCGCCGCGATGCGCCGGATCCCGGAGACCTCGGCGGCGCTCGCCGCGGGCCGCTGGGCGGGCGAGTTCTATACGTACGACAACTGCGGCCCCGGCCTGGACGGCGCGACCGTCGGGCTGATCGGCTGCGGCGCGGTCGGCAGCCGGGTGGCCCGGGCCCTCACCGCGCTCGGCTCGGAGGTCCTGGTGTACGACCCGTACGCCGACCCCGGCCTGCTGCGCGAGGCCGGCACACCGGTCGCGAGCCTGGACGAGCTGCTGCGCCGCTCCTCCGTCGTCTCGCTGCACGCCCGGCTGACGCCCGAGACCCGCGGACTGCTCGGCGCGCGCGAACTGGCGCTGCTCCCCGAGGGCGCGGTCGTGGTCAACTGCGCGCGCGGCGCGCTGCTGGACGAGGACGCGCTGTGCGACGCGCTGGAGTCGGGGCGGCTCGCGGCGGCCGGGCTCGATGTGTTCGCGGTGGAACCTCCGCCGCCCGGCTCCCGGCTGCGTACCGCTCCCCGGCTGGTGATGACGCCCCATCTCGCGGGCGCGAACAAGTCGGTCGCGCACAACGCGGCGCGCGTCGCCGCCGCCGAGGTGGGCAGGTTCCTGCGCGGCGAGCGACTCGCCCACCGCGTCGCCTGAACACCAGTGCCTTCGCAAGTTCACAAGTCCACAAGGGAAGGGGCCGCACAGTGTTCGTCGGTCTGGACATGGGAACCTCCGTCGCCAAAGCGGCGGCCTTCGACGAGGACGGCACCGCGCTGCGCGTCGAGTCCACCCCCATCTCCCTGGGAGGACGCGGCGACCGCGTGGAGCAGGATCTCGAAGAGGTGGTACGGGCCGCCTCGCGTGTCCTGGGCGCGGTGACCGGCGACCGTACGCCCGTGCTCGTCGCCCTCACCGGTCAGGGCGACGGACTCTGGCTGGCCGACGCGTCGGGCCGGGCCTTACGGCCCGCGCTGTCGTGGATGGACGGCCGGGCAGGCGATCTCGTCGCGGGCTGGATGGCCGACGGCACCGCGGAGCGTCTGTACCGGCGCACCGGCAATGTCCTCTTCCCCGGCTCCCCCGGCCCGCTGATGGCCTGGCTGGACCGCAACGAACCGCGCTCCCTGGACGCGGCCACCACCGCCGCCTGCTGCAAGGACATCCTCCATCTCCGGCTCACCGGCGAGCGCTCCACCGATCTCTCCGACGCCTCGGTGCCCTTCCTCGATCCCCGTACCCGCGCCTACTCCCCCGAGGCGCTCGCGGATCTCGGGCTCGCGCACCGCGCCGGGCTGCTGCCCCCGATCGCGGCGACCCTTCCGTACGGGGAGGCCACCGGCCGGACGCCAGGGCTGGCGGCGGGAACCCCGGTCAGCTCCGGTCCCTACGATCTGCCCGCCTGCGCGCTCGGCGCGGGGGTGACCGAGCCGGGCGACGGGCTGCTGATCGTCGGTACGACCCTGGCCTGCCAGGTCGTGGTCGAACGGGTCGCGCTCGACGAGGATCCGGTCGGTTTCCATCTCGCCACGGCACGCCCCGACCGGCATATGCGGGCGCTGCCCGCGATGACCGGGACCGTCGCGCTCGACTGGGTGCTCGGACTGACCGGCACCTCCCACGAGCAGGTCTCGGGTCTGCTGGACCAGACCCCGCGCGGTGCCCACGGGGTGACCGCGCTGCCCTATCTGTCACCGTCCGGCGAGCGCGCGCCCTTTGTGGATCCCACCGCGCGCGCCGAGTTCACCGGTCTCGATCTGCGCGCGTCACGCGCCGATCTGGTACGGGGCATGTGTGAGGCGATCGCCTTCGCGGCCCGGCACTGTCTGGAGGCGGCGGGCCTCACCGGCGCGCTGGCCGTCTGCGGCGGCGGCGCGCGCAACCCCGCCTGGCTGCGGATCTTCGCCGATGTGCTGGGCCGCCCGCTGCGGGTGGCCCGGGGCCCGGAACCGGGCGCGCGCGGCGCGGTGCTGGCGGCGGTCGCGGCCCGGGGCGCGGATCTCGGACTGGCCCTGGACACCGGCGTCTGGACCACGCCGGACGCGGTGGTGGACCCGGATCCGGCGGGGGTGGAGTTCTACGAAGAGGCCTACGCGGCCTATCTGTTCCGGGCGGAGAGCGCGCGGGCACGGTGGCGGGGGCCGGCCGGGGCGCGCTGAGCGGCACGCCCCCGCCGGGCCGGCCGGATCAGCCGGCGAGCAGCCGTACGGGACCCGTCAGTCCGGAGACGCGCTGGCCGGGGAAGACGAAGTGGGTGGGGCTCGTCGCGTCCAAGTGGGGCGCGAGGGTGCCGAAGACGGTGATCTCGACGGTGCACTCCTCCCCGGCCGCGACCAGTCCGGTCACATCGAAGACATACGGGGAGCAGACACGTACCCCGGCCGCGGCGCCCCCGATCCGTACCTCCGCGGTGCCGCGCACCCGCCCGAGGTCCAGCGACAGCCGCTCTCCCGCCGCGCCCCGGCCCGCGGTCGGGACCGCCATCCTGCGTGTGTAGCGCAATCCGCCGCTGTACTCGGCGAGGCCCCGCGTCTCCCAGTCGCCGGTCCTGATCAGCCCCTGGCCGGTCTCGCACCGTACGGGACCGGCCAGGGCCGCGCCTCCCCGGTGGGCGGGGCGGGTCCGTACGCGCAGGGCGGCGGCGCGCGGCCCGCAGGGGCCTCCGGCCGGCAGACCGGCGGTCACCGTACGCACACCGTCCGGTCCGAGGGTCGTGGTCGCCGGGCGCTCCTGACCGTCCACGAACACCGAGGTCTCGCCGTAGGTCCGGGCCGTCAACCGGACCGCGCCCGGCGGCAGTTCGAACCAGAGCCACTCCTCCGCCTCGGCCGGGGCCCCCGGCACCGCGAACCCGACCGGCACCACCGTCCCGTCGTCGGCGTCCGGGTCCAGCCAGGCGGCGCCGGGCAGGGGATGCGGCCTGCGGCGCAGATACAGGGCGGCCGGATCCCCGACCGGCCGACGGCGCACCGCGACCGGCCCCCGGTCCCCCGCGTGCCCGGCCCACCAGGTGGCATCGCTGTGGACGGTCGCGACCACCCGGTGGCGCTCGTCGTACAGAGCCGCGTCCACCAGTACGGCCGGATCGCCGCCGTCCGTACCGCCGCAGCCCGTACCGCCGCTGTCCGTTTCCACGGTGATCTCGTTGTCGCCGGTACGGAGTGCCGCCGCCACGTCGTGCCGGCGCACCCGGGGCACCGCGTGCTCGGCGTACGGGTCGAATCCGCCCTGCCTGCCAACGACTTGACCGTTGACACGCAGAACGCACCGGCCGCGCGCGGCGATCTGGACGACCGCCCGGACGGGCACGGCCGCCAGGGTCAGGGTCGTACCGACAACGGCCGGGCCGCCGCCGGGCGGGAGGATCCATTCGGGGCGCCGGTAGCGCTCCAGGTCGCGGACGAGCGCCAAGTGGGCACGCAAATCAATGTCCTGATTGGACGTCAGGTCCAGTGCCAGGAGATGGCGGCCCGCCGCCAGTCCGACCGGGCCCATCGCGAGATGGCCGCTGTCCGCCAACTCGACCGGTACGCCGTCGAGTCCGGCCGTCTTCACCGCCGCGGCCCCGATCGCGAGATACCCCTCGAAGTCCTCGTCCAGCAGCAGATCGGTCCGTACCCGCGCCACCGCCCCGGCGGGCGTCGGGCCGACGAGGACGAACTCCTCGGGCACATGCCCCTTGGGGCCGAGGACATCGCGGTGGACCGGGTCCTTGTGGACGCCCCGCGCGCCGGACCACTCCAGAGTCGACCGGACACCGCCGCCGGCGTCCAGCAGCACCGCGTGCGGGCCGAAGGTCGCATGGACCGGGGGCCCGGCGGGGCCTTCGGCGCTGCCCTGCCGGAACGTATGGCACTCGACGACGGCCGGACCGCCGGGTCCGCCGGTCGCGGGCCGCGCGAAGTCGCCCCAGGTGTTGTCGAGCGTCGGGACGAGGGTCATCTCCCAGTCGGCGTCGGCGGGGATCTCGACGACGGTACGGGACGGCCGCGCGGCGACCGGGGCGAACGCGGTGACCGGGGCGACCGCGGACGCCTCCTCCGAAGGCCCCGGAAAGATCAGCACCGCCGCCGGCCCCGAGTCGAACGGCACCTCCACCTCCACCGCCAGTGCGTCGTCCTCCGCCGGCCGGACCGGCAGCGTACGAGGAGGGCCGCCGAACGGATCCAGCAGGACGGCCGAGCCTCGGACACCCCGCACCCGTACCGACGCCGTGTGCGCGTACCGGCCGGGGTCGAAGTCGTAGCGCGCGTCGAGCCAGCCCTGCGCCGCGCCCCGCTCGTCCGGGGCGGCGACGGAGGCCCGGGTGGCGCGCGGGGAGCCCGCGGTCAGGAACACCACCGTGGCGCCGTCGACGCGCCGCGCCAGCGCGGGCACGGACGCGCGGACGGCCGGGCGCCGCGCGGCGAGTGCGGCACCCAGGTCCGAAGCCTTCCGTACGAGCACCGCCCGGCCCTCGGTGAAGCAGGTGCGCAGTTCGTCGCGGATCTTGTCGAGTGTGGCGGCTCCGTCGGGGCCGACGATCTGTTCGGGCAGGGCACCGACCGCGATCAGGGTGCCGCCGGCCGAGGCGAATTCGACCAGCCTGCGCGCGGTGTCCTGTTCGAGCACCGTGCACGCGGGCAGCACGACCGTCGCGTACCGCTCCTCGGCGGCGCAGAGCCGCACGGCACTGTCGGGGCCGCCGTCCTCGCCGTACCCCTCCCGTACGGTGGCGCGCGCCAGGGACTCGTCGTCGATCACATCGGCGTCGAGGCCGAGCCGGTCGAGCGCCCCCGGCCGGGTGTGGAACCAGGTCATGTCCCCGACGAGTTCGAGGTAGACGGCCTGGGCGCGTTCCGCGGCGCCGGACACCCCGTCCAGGGCCGTGCCCGCCTGCGCCGTGGTGGTGGGCAGCAGGACCGCGGTGTCGCAGAGATGGTGGCCGAGGCTCAGGATCGCGCAGAGCCGGGTGACGGCGTCGGCGAAGACCCGGTGGTGGCGCCAGTACGGCTGGCGCCAGTCGGTGGCGGGCGGCGCCCACTCCCACCAGCCGCCCTTGGTCGTGTAGTAGACGGCGTGCGGGTTGTAGAGGGTCGCGCCGGCCCGCAGCCAGGGCAGCAGCCAGTCGAAGGTCTCCTCCAGTGTGCCGCCCCAGCCGGTGGAGTGGAACGCCTCGATCCAGGTGCGCGGCCTGCCGTGGAGATGGGCGAGCGAGGAGTGGATCCGGGCGTCGCCGTGGTGGTCGGAGCCGGGCGCGGAGAACCAGCGATGGGTGCGGGCGTAATCGGCGTACAACTCGACTCCGCCGACGGGGTGTCCGGCACGGGCGGGGTCCTGCTGGTCGCAGCCGACGAGCAGGCCGTGGCGCTCGTGCCAGTCGAAGAGGGGCCGGAAGAAAGCCCCTTCGGCCAGTTCGGCGCGGGTCAGGTGGTAGTCGTACCGGATCCGGTGGGCGTCGGGGCGGCGGTCGTCCTCGTACAGCGCGTCCAGGCAGGAGACGAGGTCGTAGCCGCGCAGCCGGAGGAAGGCGTCGGCGAATCCGGCCGACCAGGAGGGCAGCGTGGGGAGTTCGTCCTGGAACGAGCCGACGACGGTGGCCCCGAGCCGGTCGCCGAGCCGTCGCTCGAAGGCGCCGTGCACCTGGTCGAGAAGGGCCGCGCAGGCGTCCACGCCGAGGTAGTCGAAGCCGAGCTGCACATGGTGATGGAGCGTCAGACGCCATCGCCCGGGACCGGGGGGCCGTACGGTCCCGCCGTCCACCGGGACCGGGACGGCGGGCCCGGTGGGACGGTCGTCGGCATCGAGTGGTTCGGCGCGGCCTGCGAGGGGCTCGCCGTGCTCGGGGCAGCGCAGTTCGCCGCTCTCGTCGGTGACCGTACGGATCCGGGTCAACCGGCGCCCGGCATAGGCGGGTTGTTCATCGACGAGCCGTGCCTGGAGGTCGGCGCCGGAGAATCCGAGCTGATCGTAGAACCAGAGGCTCACACCGAGATCGCGCGCGTCGTCGCAGACGCCTTCCAGCAGGGTCCACCACGCCTCGGACATGAACGGGGGGTCGTCGGCGTCGGAGCCGAACAGGGGCCCCGAAGGCGCCAGGTTGAGCAGGACGAGCTGGAACACCCCGCCCTCCGCGAACCGTTGGAGATGGTCACGCAGCCGCTCGCGGTCGAGCCGCTCGCCGCTCCACCACCAGAGGGCGGTGGGCGAGAAGGCGCGCGGGGGTTCGGCGAGGATCGCCGCGATGCGGGCGGGGAGCTGTCCGTACGTCATGGTTTTCGTCCTCGATCTGGTTCCGTCCTCGATTCGTCGGCGCCCGGGCGGTGCGCGGCCCCGTGCCGGTCCAGCGGCGCGGCCCGGTACCGGTTCAGCCCTTGAGCCCGCCCGCGAAGCCCTTGATCACATAGCGCTGGAGCAGCAGGAAAACGACCAGGATCGGCAGCGCGGCCAGCACCAGACCGGCGAAGACCAGGCCGTAGTCCGACACGTACTGACCGACGAACGAGAACACCCCGACCGGCACGGTCTCCCTGCCCGAACCGCCCAGATAGAGCAGCGGGGTGAAGAAGTCGTTCCAGATGAAGACGGCGTTGAGGATGATCACGGTGCCGGTGACCGGCCGGAGCAGTGGGAAGACGACCCGGGTGAAGGCCTGCCGGTGGTCGCAGCCGTCGATGAGCGCGGCCTGCGCGTAGTCCTGGGGCAGGGCGCGGATGAAGCCGGTGTAGAGGAAGACGGTGAACGGAAGCTGGATACCGGTGTAGAAGAGCACCATGCCCTGGTACGTGCCGAGCCAGCCGAGGCCGTCGACCAGCTTGTACAGGGGGATCATGCCGAGCTGGAAGGGCAGCACGATGCCCAGCAGGAAGAGGATGTAGAGCCCGTAGCCGAGTCCGCGGGCGCGGCGTGCGAGGTAGTAGGCGCCGGTGGAGCCGAGGGTGATGAGCAGCAGCAGGCTGACAGCCGTGATGACCGTACTGCTGACCAGGGCCGGGCCGAGGGACGCGGAGGTCCACGCGTTGCCGAAGTTGGCGAAGGTGGGCGGCAGGGGCGGTGCGAGCGGGGACTCGGCGATCTGCCGCGGGTCCTTCATCGCCAGGGTGACCAGGGCGTACACGGGGAAGAGGAAGACGACGGCCGCGGCGGCCATGACCAGTTCGAGACCGTAGCGCCCGAAGCCGCGGCGCCGGAGTGCGGTGGTGTTCACGCGGTGACCTCCCGGGCGCGCAGATGGCGGAGCTGGACCAGGGAGACGGCGGCGACGAAGAGCGCGAGGACGAGGGCGACGGCGGTGCTGTAGCCGAACTTGCCGAAGACGAAGGCCTCTTTGTACAGCACGGTCGAGAGGGTCTCGCTCGCGGTGCCGGGGCCGCCGTTGGTGGCCGCGTAGACCTGGTCGAAGAGTTTGAGGCCGCCGATGGTCGACAGCATGAGGTTGACGGTCAGCGCGGGGGCCAGCAGCGGCCAGGTGACATAGCGGAAGCGCTGCCAGATTCCCGCGCCGTCGACGGTGGCGGCCTCGTGGAGTTCGGGGGGTACGCCCTGGAGGCCGGCGAGGAAGACGACCATCGAGTATCCGGCGTACTGCCAGACGACCATCGCGGCGACGGACCAGAGCGCGAGCGAGGGGTCGCCGAGCCAGTCCTGCCGCAGTCCGCCGAGGCCGACGGCACCGAGGACCGCGTTGAGTCCCGCGCCGTTGTCGGGGTTGTAGACGTACTTCCAGAGGAAGGCGACCATGACCGGGCTGACGACGGCGGGGGCGAAGAAGACGACCCGCAGCAGGGACCGGGACCGGATGTTGGCGTTGACGCCGAGGGCGAGCAGCAGTCCGACGGCGTTCTGGACGATGACGACGGCGAGGGTGAGCAGGAGGGTGTTGCCGACGGATTCCAGGGCGCGGTCGTCGTCGAGGAGGGTACGGAAGTTGTCGAGGCCGACGAAGGAGAAGCCGCCGATGCCCGACCAGTCGGTGAAGGCGTAGACGACGCCGGAGGCGCTCGGGTAGAGGACGACGAGTGCGTAGACGACGAGGGCGGGGACGACGAACAGCCATGGGGGGACGGTGGGATCACGGCGATCGCTGCGTTCGGGGCGGAGCCGGAAGCGTCGGCCGGAGTGCGCTTCCTTGGTGACCGGCTCGGAGGTGCTCTTGAGTCCGAGTGCCGGGGTTCCGCTGCCGTCGCCCGCGGCGCCGCCGATGCCTTCGCCCGTGCCGCCGCTGCCTTCGCCGCTGCCGCCGCTGCCGTCGCCGCTTCTGCCGGTGCCGCCGCTGTCCGAAGTGGGCGTCCTGGGAAGGGAGTTCACGATGTCTTCCCGTAGGCCTTGTCCATCTGCCCCAGCGCTCCCCCGACATCCGTCTTTCCCGCCAGCAGTTCCTGTACGGCCGCGAAGTGGGCGGGCTGCACCTCGGCGTTGGGCCAGCTCTGGTCCATGAAGGGGACGGCCCGGTTCGCGTCGATGATGGGCAGGAAGTCCTTCAGTACGGGGTCGATGGCGGTGGAGGGGCCGCGTTTGAAGGGGATCGCGGAGACGGCCGTGGCCCAGCGGTCGATGTTCTCCTGCTGTCCGAGGAAGGCGATGAACTCCTTGGCCTCGGCGGTGTTCTTGGCGTGTGCCGCCACTCCGAGGCCGACGACGATGCCCGCGGGAATCCACAACCGGGCGGGGTCGTCGCCGCCGGGGAAGGGGAACATGCCGAGGTCGTCGGGGGTCTTGGCGGCGGTGCGGAAGGCGGAGAGCACGGCGGAGACCTGGACGGCCATGGCGGCCTTGCCGCCCGCGACGAGCGCGGTCTGCTGTTCGTAGGTGGTGCCGTTGGGGTTGTCGTTGAAGAAGCCGCGGCGCTGGAGTTCCTGGTACTTGCCCATGGCGTCGGCCCAGCCGGATCCCGCGAAGGTGGCGCGTCCGGCGGCCATCTCCCGGTCGAATCCGGGGTTTTTGGCGTAGACGGCGTTGGGGACCAGGGCGTAGGTGATGAGCTGGGTGACCCAGGGGGTCTGGGCGCCGAGGGCGATCGGCACCACTCCCCGGGCCTTGAGCCGGGCGCAGACGTCGAGGAGCCCGGCCCAGGTGGTGGGCGGCTGGACCCCGGCGTCGGCGAAGACCTTCTTGTTGTATATCGCCCCGATGACACTGCTGCCCGCCGAATAGAGATAGGTCTTGCCGTCGTAGCGGTAGGCGGCGTCGAAGTTCTTGGGGATGCCCTCGGTCCACTTCTGGTCGCCGAGGTCGGTCAGAAGTCCCGCCTTGGCCAGTTCGACCATGGACATCGCGCTGCCGCTGCCGGGGAACAGCACATGTACATCGGGTGCGTTGCCGCCGGCGAGCTGAGTGCGTACGACGGTCTGGACCTGGTCGGTGGGGGCGAAGGACGTGCTGAAGCGGGCGTCGGGGTGGCTCGTACGGTACGCGGCGAGGAGTTCGTCGACCGGCTTCTGCTGGTCGGCGACGCCGACGATGCGTACCTGTCCCGAGCCGCCGCCCGAACCGGAGCAGGCGGTGAGGGCCGGAGGGAGCGCGGCGAGTGCGGCGGCGCCCCCGCCGATACGGAGGAACCCCCGGCGGCTGACCGTACCCGGGACCGGGGCAGGGCCGGGGCCCGGACGGTTGCGAGAACCCGTGGTCATGGTGTGTCCTCCTCGTGGGAGCCGACGGACGAAGGGGCCGCCGGAGCGGATGTGCGTGGGGTCGGGGTGAGTGGCGGGCGG
>NZ_LATD01000025.1 GCF_000981895.1 Streptomyces odonnellii
GAGGTGAGAAGCGGTGTGCGGGGGTACGGAGGCGCGGTCGGTCACCCGGTCCATTGTGGGCCAGCCGGGCGATGGTGGGCGCCCCGGCGGCGCTGTCGTCCGGGCGCGGGCCCCCCGCGCTGACAGGATCCGACACCATGCAACTAGTACGACAAAACGAAGAAATGATGACAAGGGTGACGGCGAAGGGAGGCAGGGGCGGTACGGGGGAAAGGCGGGGCGCGGACGCAGCCACAAGCGACAGACAGAGCGCAGGGGCAAGCGCGGCCGCAGCCGTGGCCGCGCCGCGCGCGCGAGGCAGACGCGGCCGCGCCGTACTGGCCGCACTCCTCGTCGGCGTGGTCGTCTGCGGATGCACCGCCGGCACCGGCGAGGTGCCCAGGCCCGCCGGCGCGCACCCCGGCCAGCCCGGTGCCCCCGGCCATGGCGGTCCGGACGCGCAGAAGGAGGCCCCGGCCGGGATGATCGCCGGTTACGCGGACAACCTCCGCCGCAATCAGGCCGCCCGTGCGATCGCCGCCAAGAAGTGGGGGCTCGACGCCACCCCGCTGCCGGCGCCCAGACCGCCGAGCGTCAAGCCGGTCATCACCACCCGCCAGGGCTTCGAGGTCGAGGACAGCGAGGATCTGCCGCCGATCTTCACCACCGTCCCGACCAAGGACAAGGTCGTCTTCCTGACCATCGACGACGGCTCCGAGAAGGATCCCGAACTGCTCCGGATGATGAGCGAGTTGAAGATCCCGTACAGCGCCTTCCTCAGCGACTACGTCATCAAGGACAACTACGGCTACTTCAAGCAGATGCAGGACCAGGGGGTCACCCTCAACAACCACACCCTCAACCACCCCTATATGCCCGGCCTGTCGTACGAGGAGCAGAAGCGGGAGATCTGTGGCCAGCAGGACAAGCTCCAGAAGCGGTACGGACACCGCCCCACGCTCTTCCGGCCGCCCTTCGGCAACTACAACCGCGACACTCTCGTGGCCGCCAAGGAGTGCGGTGTGAAGGCGGCACCCATCTGGGCGTCGGAGGCGTTCCCCGACCACATGGAGTGGCGTGAGTGGGACAAGGACATCCACCCGGGGGACATCATCCTGACCCACTTCCGGGGACAGGACGAGTGGCCCGGTTCCATGCCCGACATGATCCGGCATGTGATGAAGGTGATCACGGACAAGGGGTACTCCGTGGGCCGGCTGGAGGACTACGTATGAGGCGGGAGGCGCTCCGATGAAGCTCGGAAACCGGCTGATGGCGGCCGGGGTACTGGCGGCCGGCGCACTCGTCGCCGCCGGCTGCGCGCAGACGTCCGACCCGGTGGACCCGATCGAACGGCTCGGCCGCAAAGCGGCACAGAAGGCGGCGCAGAAAGTGAGCCCGCACGCCTCGCACCGCACACCGGGCGCGGTCGGGCCGGGAGCCGTACGCCTCGCCCGCCAGCCGCGCGAGATGTGCCCCGGAGAACGGCCGCTCATGGGCGCGGAACGATCCGAGGGCGGTACGGACGAGTCCGTGGGCGGTACGGAACGGTCCGCGGGCGGTACGGAGCGGTGGGCCGCGGGCGCGGACACGCGGCGGCCGGACGCGGCGCCGGAGCCCGGGAGCCCGGGCGTGCGCGCCGGGGGCCCGCTGTGAACGTCGCCGCGAACGTCGCCGCGTTGTCCACAGGTGCGTGCGCTGTTCGTACAGTCGTACGGAATCAAGGCCCTGGTGACGGCGTTTTCCTGTCGAGACGAAACCGCCACGCGCAGCCGTATTGGCACTCCGCTTGACCGAGTGCTAATCGCGGTCATAGTCTCGGTTCTGGCACTCCCCCATGGAGAGTGCCAAAGCGCGACTGGCAGGTCCGGCACCCGCGACGACGGATCGACCCTGTCGCCACCCTCAGACAGTTAACCCCGTGAGATCTCCGAAGGGGGAGGTCGGATCGTGACGACCGCCAGCACCAAGGTTGCCATCAAGCCGCTCGAGGACCGCATTGTGGTCCAGCCGCTCGACGCCGAGCAGACCACGGCCTCTGGCCTGGTTATCCCGGACACCGCCAAGGAGAAGCCCCAGGAGGGCGTCGTCCTGGCCGTCGGTCCGGGCCGTTTCGAGAACGGCGAGCGGCTGCCGCTCGACGTTTCCGTCGGCGATGTCGTTCTGTACAGCAAGTACGGCGGCACCGAGGTGAAGTACAGCGGCGAGGAGTACCTCGTCCTCTCGGCTCGCGACGTGCTCGCGATCATCGAGAAGTAATCACCCAGTTCGAGTTTGCTTGTGAACCGCGCCCCTGGCCGCCCTGCGATTGCCGGGCGGACAGGGGCGCGGTTCATGTGAGAGGACAGAGAAGCTCCCATGGCGAAGATCCTGAAGTTCGACGAGGACGCCCGTCGCGCCCTCGAGCGCGGCGTCAACAAGCTTGCCGACACGGTCAAGGTGACGATCGGCCCCAAGGGCCGCAATGTCGTCATCGACAAGAAGTTCGGCGCCCCCACCATCACCAACGACGGTGTCACGATCGCCCGTGAGGTCGAGATCGACGACCCGTACGAGAACCTCGGTGCCCAGCTCGTGAAGGAGGTGGCGACCAAGACCAACGACATCGCGGGTGACGGCACCACCACCGCCACCGTGCTGGCCCAGGCGCTGGTCCGCGAGGGCCTGCGCAACGTGGCCGCGGGCGCGTCCCCGGCCGCCCTGAAGAAGGGCATCGACGCCGCGGTCAAGGCCGTCTCCGACGAGCTGCTGTCGACCGCCCGTCCGATCGACGACAAGTCCGACATCGCCGCCGTGGCCGCGCTCTCCGCGCAGGACCAGCAGGTCGGCGAGCTGATCGCCGAGGCGATGGACAAGGTCGGCAAGGACGGTGTCATCACCGTCGAGGAGTCCAACACCTTCGGTCTCGAGCTGGACTTCACCGAGGGCATGGCCTTCGACAAGGGCTACCTGTCGCCGTACATGGTGACCGACCAGGAGCGTATGGAGGCCGTCCTCGACGACCCGTACATCCTCGTCCACCAGGGCAAGATCTCCTCCATCCAGGACCTGCTCCCGCTGCTGGAGAAGGTCATCCAGGCGGGTGGCTCCAAGCCGCTGCTGATCATCGCCGAGGACGTCGAGGGCGAGGCGCTCTCCACCCTCGTCGTCAACAAGATCCGCGGCACCTTCAACGCGGTCGCGGTGAAGGCCCCCGGCTTCGGTGACCGCCGCAAGGCCATGCTCGGCGACATCGCCACCCTCACGGGTGCGACCGTCATCGCCGAGGAGGTCGGCCTCAAGCTCGACCAGGCCGGTCTCGACGTGCTGGGCTCCGCCCGCCGCGTCACCATCTCCAAGGACGACACGACCATCGTCGACGGCGGCGGCAACGCCGGGGACGTCGCGGGCCGGGTCAACCAGATCAAGGCCGAGATCGAGTCCACGGACTCCGACTGGGACCGCGAGAAGCTCCAGGAGCGCCTCGCGAAGCTGGCCGGCGGCGTGTGCGTGATCAAGGTCGGCGCCGCCACCGAGGTGGAGCTGAAGGAGAAGAAGCACCGTCTGGAGGACGCCATCTCCGCGACCCGCGCCGCGGTCGAGGAGGGCATCGTCTCCGGTGGTGGCTCCGCTCTGGTGCACGCCGCCAAGGTGCTGGAGGGCAACCTCGGCAAGGAGGGCGACGAGGCCACCGGTGTCGCGGTCGTCCGCCGCGCCGTCGTCGAGCCGCTGCGCTGGATCGCGGAGAACGCGGGCCTTGAGGGCTACGTCATCACCGCGAAGGTGGCGGAGCAGGACAAGGGCCACGGCTTCAACGCCGCGACCGGCGAGTACGTCGACCTGGTGAAGGCCGGTGTCATCGACCCGGTCAAGGTCACCCGTTCGGCGCTGGAGAACGCCGCGTCCATCGCGTCGCTGCTGCTCACGACCGAGACGCTGGTCGTCGAGAAGCCGGCCGAGGAGGAGCCCGAGGCGGCTCAGGGCGGTCACGGCCACAGCCACTGACACCCGGCGCGTACGCCCGTACGGTCACACCGAGGCCCGGCACCCCGCTCAGGGGGAGCCGGGCTTCGGCGTGTTCCAGGACCGGCCCGCCCGGCCCGGCCCCCGGTGGCAGGCCCCCGGTGCCCGGCCGCCGACGCGGGCCCGGTCTCCGGGCCCGCGCCCGCGACACCGGCACGACCACCGGCCCCCC
>NZ_LATD01000250.1 GCF_000981895.1 Streptomyces odonnellii
GGCGGAACCGGAGTGGGGCACGTCGGACGAGGGCGTCTGTGCCGGGGGCGTCGTGCGGTGCGAGTGCGTCATACCGGGGAAGGTACTCGGACAAGCGTTCGGCCCTCACCGCAATATGCGCGGCTCGCCTGGTCGGGCTCGCGGATCATGGTGTCCATGGCCGCGTCGGCTATCGCGTTCATCAGGACCAGCAGGAAGCTGAGGGGCGCATCCTGTATCGGCCCGTTGGCGCGGCTGCGTTCCAGGAGGCCGACGATGCCGCCGCAGGCGGCGCCCGCCGTGTGACGGCTCTGCTCGGTGATGTCGTCCGACAGTTGGAGCTGGGCGAGCGCGCGGCGCTTGTCCGGGGTCGTCGTGGCCCAGCTCACCCACTGCGTCGTTCGGCAGCGCGGCTTTGGTGTCGAAGTAGACGAACAGCGAGCGTTGGAGACGCCTGCCTCCTTCGCGATCGCTGCCGTGGGCGCCCCGAGTCCCTGGGCGGCGATCACTCGGGTCGTCGCCGACAGGATGGCGTTGCGTCGGTCCTCGCTGCGTGGTCTTGCCATGACCTCGCCGCCATGACCTCACCATATTGGTGTTCATGTCGACTCCTCGGCCCGGAGTGACGGGCAGGCCCGGTGTCGCGACCGTTCTGTAAAAGCGTGTCCAGTCAGTCAAAGACTGCTTGCTCTAAGCGCTTGCTCAGCTCGGGGTATGGTGTTCGTCCTGCCGAGTGGACGGCCGAACGGCAGGCCGAGGGGCCGAGGGGAAGGTGCGAGCGATGCGGACGGCGGAGCAGACGGCGGACGGCGAGGGCGCTCCATGGGGTGAGGTCGAGCCGGAGGCCGCGAGGAGGCTGCTGGTCGCCGCCGTCGAGGCGTTCGCCGAGCGCGGCTACCACGCCACCACCACCCGCGACATCGCGGGCCGCGCGGGGATGAGCCCGGCCGCGCTCTACATCCACTACAAGACCAAGGAAGAACTGCTCCACCGGATCAGCAGGATCGGCCATGACAAGGCGCTGGAGATCCTGACGGCCGCGGCGGACGGCGAGGGCACGGCCGCGGAGCGGCTCTCCGAGGCCGTACGTACCTTCGTCCTCTGGCACGCGGCGCAGCACACCACCGCGCGGGTCGTGCAGTACGAACTCGACTCGCTCGCCCCCGAGCACCGTACGGAGATCGTCGAGCTACGGCGGCGCAGCGACGCGGCGGTACGGCGGATCCTGGGCGACGGGGTGCGGGACGGCGAGTTCGATGTGCCCGATGTGCCGGGCACGACGCTCGCCGTGCTGTCGCTCTGCATCGATGTGGCGCGCTGGTTCAACGCGGCGGGGCGCAGGACGCCCGACGAGGTCGGCGCGCTCTACGCCGGTCTGGTGCTGCGCATGGTCTCGGCGCGCGAGCCCCGGGAGCCGCGTGAGCCGGTGGGGCCAGGGGATTCACCCGACCCGAAGGCGCAGGGGGCCGACGGGCCTCAGCAGTAGAACCTCAGAACCTCAGCAGTAGAACTCAGAACCTCAGGAGCGGACCTCAGAACCTCGGGAGTAGACCTAAGAACCTCGGGAGCGGACCTCAGAAGTAGAAGCGCGAGACGGACTCCGCCACACAGGCCGGCTTCTCGCCGCCCTCCCGCTCGACCGTGACCAGGGTCGTGATCTGCACACCCCCGCCCGCCTCCACGGCCTCGGTGAGCACCGCCGAGGCGCGCAGCCGCGAGCCGACGGGCACCGGGGAGGGGAAACGGACCTTGTTGGTCCCGTAGTTGATGCCCATCGTCACATTCTCGACCCGCAGGATCTGGGGGACGAACACGGGCAGCAGGGACAGCGTCAGATAGCCGTGCGCGATGGTCGTACCGAACGGGCCCGCCGCCGCGCGCTCCGGGTCCACATGGATCCACTGGTGGTCCCCGGTGGCCTCGGCGAAGAGGTCGATCCGCTTCTGGTCGATCTCCAGCCAGTCGCTGTGCCCCAGTTGCCCGCCGACCCCGGCGCGCAGCTCCTCGGCGGAGGTGAAGATCCTCGGCTCGGCCATGTCCCTGTTTCCTGCCTCTCGGGGTCCCCGGCTTCTCGGGGCCCTCGCCCACAGGCCCGTTCCAAGCGCTTGCTCAGCTTGCTGGCCCGGTGTGCTCCTGTCAACGCGCACACCCCGTACGGGGTTGCTCGTCTAGGCTTGGAGGAGTGCCGCAGATTCCCGAGAAGATCCATGAGCTGACCGTCGGACAGCTTTCCGCGCGCAGTGGCGCCGCGGTGTCGGCGCTCCACTTCTACGAGGCCAAGGGCCTGATCAGCAGCCGCAGGACCAGCGGCAACCAACGCAGATACGGGCGCGACGCGCTGCGCCGGGTGGCGTTCGTACGTGCCGCCCAGCGTGTGGGCATTCCGCTCGCGACGATCCGGAACGCCCTCGCCGAACTCCCCGAGGAGCGCACGCCGAACCGTGACGACTGGGCACGGCTCTCCCGGGCCTGGCGCTCGGAGCTGGACGAGCGCATCAAACAGCTCGGCCGGCTCCGCGATCACCTCACGGACTGCATCGGCTGCGGCTGTCTGTCCCTGGAGACCTGCGTTCTGTCCAACCCGGACGATGTGTCCGGCGACCGGATGACGGGCTCGCGTCTGATGCCGGAGCACCGGGTTCCCAAGGAGCGGCCGGACACCGACCGCCCGGACGCCTGCTGCCGTTGACCCGTTGACCCGTTGATCCGTTGACCCGCCGATGCGGGGGCGCGCCGGTGCCGCCCCCGCGGCGCTCATGCCACCGAAGCGAGTTCCTTGAGCCGTGTCCGCTTCGCCCGGGCCAGCGCCTCGGGGGTGAGCAGCGGCTGCGGTACGACGATGCCGCAGCCCCGGCACACCGGTCCCGACCACGGCTCGTTGGACAGATCGGGCCGCCAGACGATGCCCGGCTCCGCGCAGACGGGGCACGCGGCGCCCGGCTCCGCCTGGAGGCCCGAGATCAGCCGGCGCAGCACCTCGGCGAGCGACTCAGACGGATGGACCGCCGGGTCGTCGCAGCGGGCGACACCATTTCCGCCCCACGTCCGCCGGTGCCAGTCGTCGAAGCTCCCGGGCCGCCTCAGCCCGTCGTGCTTTTCGCGCCTGCGCCGCTCCGCGAATTCTCCCTCGTACGCGAGCCAGACGGCCCGCGCCTCTTCCAGTTCATCGAGCGCGGCCATCAGCCGCGCCGGGTCGGGGGACCTGTCCTCGGGCTCCATACCGTGCCGTGCGCACAGATGATCCCAGGTCGCCCGGTGTCCATAGGGGGCGAACCGCTCCAGGCACTTGCGCAGTGAATACCGTCGCAAGGCCAGATCGCACCGCGGATCGCGCACCTGTCTCGCAAGACTCCGGAATCCGGCCATCGCATGCCACCTCCGTCGCTACTTCGGCGTTGAGGAATGGACGTACGCCTGCCCCGTTTGGCTCCATCAAATTCCAGATTGCTTCGATGAACCAGTCATAACGGCCGTTTTCGAGCGAAATTCATGCGCGATGCATAGGTGACTCAGAGGAAACCCGGCACGGCGGCCCGACGCGGCACCCCCGGGCGCGGCGGTCCGGGCGACGGCGACAGCGGCCCGGACGGAGGCGACCGCGGCGCGGCCAGAGGCGACCGCGGCCCCGCCGGCCGCGACAGCGGCCCGTAAAGAGACGGCAGCGGCCCGGAGAAGGTGACTCATGCGCACCTTACTGGGCGGTCACACCCTCGGTACCGTCCCGCGCACCGGACTCCCCGAGGAGCATCCATGCGACGACGCACCGGAAGACTCACACCCGCCACCGCCGCCGCGGTGTGCGCGCTCGGCGCGGCTCTGCTGGTCCCGCCGGAGCGGGCCTCCGCCGCACCGGCCGCACCCGCCGAACCCGCCCGCGCGCCCGTGTCCGCGCCCGCCGCCGACCCCGCCGCCGACCCCGTCACCGATCACTGCGCCGGCCGGTGCGCCGACATCCTGCCGCCGGGCCAGAACGGCAACGCCACCCTCGCCGAGATCCTCGCCCACCAGGTGCTCGGCATCCGCCCCGGCCACAGCTCCGACCAACTCGCCCGGTACGACGCGCTGGTGGCCGGCCAGAGCGGGCTCACCGACGAGAAGCTCACCGACTTCTTCAACGACGCGTCCTTCGGCGTCCCCGCGAACCGGGTCGAATCCGTCACCACCCCGCGCCCCGATGTCACCATCACCCGCGACAGGCAGACCGGGGTCCCGCACATCAAGGGCACCACCCGCTACGGCACCGAGTTCGGTGCCGGTTACGCGGCGGGCCAGGACCGGCTCTGGATGATGGACCTCTTCCGTCACATCGGGCGCGGCGAGCTGACGCCCTTCGCCGGCGGCGCCCTCGCCAACCAGGGCCTGGAGCAGCAGTTCTGGCCTGCCGCCCCGTACACGGAAGCCGACTACGAGGCGCAGATCGAGCGGATCAGGACCACCGGCGGCGAGCGCGGCGAGCTGGCCATGGCCGACGCGCAGGCGTATGTCGACGGCATCAACGCCTACCGGCAGCAGGCCAAGAACGGCCGCTACTTCCCCGGCGAATACGTCCTCACCGGCAAGGTCGACGCGATCACCAACGCCGGTGAGATCCAGCCGTTCAAGGTCACCGACCTGATCTCCATCGCCTCCGTGGTCGGCGGCCAGTTCGGCGGCGGTGGCGGCGGCGAGGTGCAGGCCGCGCTCTCGCTGCTCGCCGCGCAGCAGAAGTACGGAGTCGTCGAGGGCACCCGGGTCTGGGAGTCCTTCCGCCAGCGCGACGACCCCGAGGCCGTCCTCACCATCCACGACGGCACGGCCTTCCCGTACGCCAGAAAGCCCGCCCAGCCCAGGGGCACCGCCCTGCCCGACCCCGGTTCCGTACGGCCCGAGCAGCTCGTGCACGACAGGACGGGCTCGGCCGGCACCGGTGCGAAGGCCCCCGTCCGCGCCCCCGCGCTGCTCGAACCCGCCCGGGGGATCTTCGACGACGGGGTGATCCCGCCCGGCTCGCTCTCCGCCGGACGCGGTATGTCCAATGCGCTGCTGGTCTCCGGCGAGCACACCGCGAGCGGCAACCCCGTCGCAGTCTTCGGTCCGCAAACCGGCTATTTCGCGCCACAGCTCCTGATGCTCCAGGAACTCCAGGGCCCCGGTATCAGTGCCCGCGGCGCCGCCTTCGCGGGCGTCGGGATGTACGTCCAGATGGGCCGGGGCCAGGACTACGCCTGGAGTGCCACCTCATCGGGCCAGGACATCACCGACACCTACGCCATAGAGCTGTGCGAACCCGACGGATCGGCCCCCACCACGGCCTCCGCCCACTATCTCCACCACTCCGTCTGCACCCCGATGGAGAAGATGGAGCGCATCAACTCCTGGAAGCCCAGCGTCGCCGACTCCACCGCCGCGGGCTCCTACCGCCTCCAGGTCTGGCGCACCAAGTACGGCATGGTCACCCATCGCGCGACCATCGGCGGCAAGCCCGTGGCGTACACCTCGCTGCGTACCACCTACCGGCACGAGGCCGACTCGATCACCGGCTTCCAGATGCTCAACGACCCCTCGTACACCAAGGACGCCGCCTCCTTCCAGCGCGCGGCCTCGCACATCGGCTACGCCTTCAACTGGTTCTACGCCGACTCTCGCACCGCCGCCTACTTCAACAGCGGAATGAACCCGGTACGGGCGCCCGGCGTCGATCCGGCGCTCCCGGTCAGGGCGGAGCCGGCGTACGAATGGCAGGACTACGACCCGGCGTACAACACCGCCGCGTACACCCCCTTCGCCGAGCATCCGCGGTCGGCCGGGCAGGACTACTACATCTCCTGGAACAACCGGCAGGCCCGGGAGTACGACACCGCCGGCTTCGGCTTCGGCGCGGTGCACCGGGGCGATCTCCTCGACGACCGGGTCAGGGAGCTGGTCGCGGACGGCGGGGTCACCCGCGCCTCCCTCACCCGGGCGATGGCCGAGGCCGCGGTGACCGATCTGCGCGGTGAGCAGGTGCTGCCCGAACTGCTGAGGGTGCTGCGCTCCGCGCCCGTCACCGATCCGCGACTGGACAGCGCCATACGGCAGTTGGAGGCCTGGGGCGCCGCCGGGGCGCAGCGCAGGGAGACCGCGCCCGGCTCGCGCTCGTACGGCCACTCCGCCGCCGTACGCATCATGGACGCCTGGTGGCCCCGGCTGGTGGAGGCGCAGTTCGGGCCCGCGCTCGGGGACGGTCTCTACCAGGCGCTGACCGCCTCGCTCCCGGTCGACGAGTCACCGGCGTCGAGCCACGGCCCGACCGGCGCGCACAGCGGTTCGGCCTTCCAGTACGGCTGGTGGGGATACGTCGACAAGGACCTCAGGCAGGTCCTCGGCGACCCGGTCCAGTCCCCGACGGCAACGACGTACTGCGGCAACGGCGCCCTGAACGCCTGCCGCGACACCCTGCTCACCACCCTCGGAACAGCCGCTGCCCTGCCTGCCACCACGGTCTACCCCGGCGACGACAACTGCTCGCCCGGCAACCAGTGGTGCACGGACGCGCTCATCCACCGCCCCCTGGGCGGCATCACCCACCCCACGGTCAACTGGCAGAACAGGCCGACCTACCAGCAGGTGGTGGAGTTCGGGTCCCATCGTTAGCGAGGGACATCGGCGGAGCGTGAGCCGTCCGCCGTGCTCACGTGCCGGACGGGCCCGGGCGGCCCGTCCGGCGCGGCGCGCTCAGGCGTAGAGCAGATAGCCGCGGCGCACCCGGCGGAATGCCGCCAGATCCTCCTGCCACGCGGCCACCACCTCGTCCGTGTCCGTGCCCGCGTCGATCAGGGTGCGGACCTGTGTGGAGCCGGTGAGTCTGTCGATCCAGTTGTCGGGGCGCCAGGCGAAGCCGGTCCATGCGCGCTTCGCCGTCACCAGCAGCGCGACTCCGGTCCGTACCGGGTCGAAGGACTCGCGGTCGTGGACATGGAGCTGGACCCCGCCGATCGTCGTGCCCTGGAACTTGGAGAAGGTCGGTGCGAAGTACGCCTCGCGGAAGCGCACGCCCGGCAGCTCCTGCGCGTTGGCCGCCTCGGCCCAGCGGCGGTCGATCCCGTCGGCGCCGAGGAGTTCGAAGGGGCGGGTCGTGCCGCGGCCCTCGGACAGGTTCGTCCCTTCGAACAGACACGTGCCCGCGTAGACCAGGGCCGTTTCCGGCGTGGGCATATTGGGGCTCGGCGGTACCCAGGGCAGTCCGGTCGTGTCGAAGAAGTCCGAGCGCCGCCAGCCCGTCATCGTCACGGCCGTCAGCTCCACCGGCCGTTCCAGGAACTCGCCGTTGAAGAGCAGCGCCAGCTCGGCGACCGTCATCCCGTGCGCCTGCGAGATCGGCCGGCGGCCCACGAAGGTCGCGAACTCCGGCTGGAGCACCGGCCCGAGGGCGGCGCGTCCGGTGACCGGGTTGGGGCGGTCCAGTACGACGAAGCGCTTGCCCGCGAGCGCCGCCGCCTCCATGCAGTCGTAGAGCGTCCAGATATAGGTGTAGAAGCGGGCGCCCGCGTCCTGGATGTCAAAGACGACCGTGTCGACACCGGAGGCGGTGAAGATGTCCGCGAGCGGCTGCCCGCTCTTGAGGTAGGTGTCGTAGACCGGCAGCCCGGTCGCCGGGTCGTCGTAGCGCCCCTCCGAGCCGCCCGCCTGGGCCGTCCCCCGGAAGCCGTGCTCCGGGCCGAAGACGGCCACCAGATCCACCCGGTCGTCGGAGTGCATCACGTCCACCACATGGCGGACGTCCCGGGTGATCCCGGTGGGGTTGGTGACGATGCCGACGCGCTGCCCCGCAAGCCCCCGGTACTTTCCGGCCGCCAGCCGGTCGAAGCCCGTACGCACCCCGGTCCGGCCGCCCGGGCGCGCGGCGGCGGGGGAGGCGCCCGCGGCCAGCGCCCCCGCGGCCCCCACCGCGCCGCCGGCGGCCAGCACACCCCGTCTGGACAGGCTCATTCCGCTACCTCCATGGTCGGGTCGTCTGTCATGCCCACGTACGCTAGTGCTCCAGGCCGCCCTGCGGAACGGAGCGGAAGGCGTACGGAGCGGTGTACGGCCCGGTGCCCGCGGTCCTGCGGTGCTCCCCAGCCTGCCTCCTCGAACCCGGGCCCGTCTCTTCCGCGACCACATACCGACTGGTTAGTCTGCTGACGAGTCGGAAGTGTCAGCGGTCCGGAGAGGCAGGTCCCGATGAGTACGGTCCCGATGAGCACGATGCGCGGTGCGGGGGTGGTGGTCACCGGGGCCGGCGGCGGTATCGGCGCCGCGCTCGCCCGCCGGTTCGCCGCCGAGGGCGCCCGCGTGGTGGTCAACGACCTGGACGCGGAGAAGGCCCGTACCGTCGCCGCCGAGATCGGCGCCCGTGCCCGTGCCGTGCCCGGCGATGCCTCGCTGATCGTGGCCGAGGCCCGCGAGGCGCTCGGCGGCACCGTCGACATCTACTGCGCCAACGCCGGAGTGGGCGCGGCCGGTGACGCCCTCTCCGAGGACGATGTCTGGTCGGCCGCCTGGGACGTCAATGTCATGGCGCACGTACGGGCCGTCAGGGCACTGCTGCCGGACTGGCTGGAGCGCGGCAGCGGCCGGTTCGTCTCCACCGTCTCCGCCGCCGGTCTGCTCACCATGATCGGCGCCGCCCCGTACAGCGTCACCAAGCACGGCGCGCTGGCGTACGCGGAGTGGCTCTCGCTGACCTACCGCCATCGCGGCCTCTCCGTGCACGCCATCTGCCCGCAGGGGGTGCGTACGGACATGCTCACCGCCTCCGGCAGCGCGGGCGATCTGGTGCTGGCCGCCACCGCCATCGAACCCGAGGCGGTCGCCGACGCGCTCTTCGCCGCCATGGCCGAGGACCGCTTCCTCGTCCTGCCGCACCCCGAGGTGGCCGGCTACCACCAGGCGCGCGCCGCCGACCCGGACCGCTGGCTGGCCACGATGAACCGCGTCCAGCAGAAGTGGGAGGGGACCACCGGCTAGGTCCTGTCCGGCCGGTCTTCGTGGATCAGACCGCGGCGTCTGGTGGAGGGGGTCCCTCCCGTGCCGTTCAGGCCACGGGGGAGCATCGCAAGGCGGAGGATCGCCCGTGTACTGGACGTACTCGGGCGACTCCGACAACGCGGCGAGGTGCCGTGCCAGGCGTCGCGGGCCCGCGAAGATCGGCCGGACAGGGCCTAGAACTTGCGGACCTCGCGTTCCCGCCGGAGCCATCCGTCGCGACTAGTGGGAAGATCCTCGGAAAGGGACTGTGTTCCTCGAAGTTCCCTCGAACGAACGACGAACAACAAACGACAGATGACGTACAGCGCGAACAGTGCGAACCGTACGAGTAGTACAGGCAGTACGAGCGCGAGCGGCACCGAGCGGAAGGCGGGTGGCGGCCCCATGGCCAGGACGACGGACGGGGGCGGAGTGCCCGTCCCCCAGAGGCTGCTGGCCGCCGCCACCCGGCTCTTCGCGGAGCGCGGCTACGACCGCACCTCGGTCCAGGAGATCGTCGAGGCGGCGGGCGTCACCAAGGGCGCGCTCTACCACTACTTCGGCTCCAAGGAAGATCTCCTCCAGGAGGTGTACGCCCGGGTCCTCCGTCTCCAGCAGGAGCGTCTCGACGCCTTCGCGGACGCGGACGAACCGGTCGAGCGCCGACTGCGGGCCGCCGCCGCCGATGTCGTCGTGACGACGATCGAGAATCTGGACGACGCCTCGATCTTCTTCCGCTCGATGCACCATCTCAGCCCGGAGAAGAACAAGCAGGTACGGGCCGAACGGCGGCGCTACCACGAGCGGTTCCGCGCGCTGATCGAGGAGGGCCAGCGCGGCGGAGTCTTCTCCTCCGCCACCCCGGCCGACCTCGTGGTGGACTACCACTTCGGCTCCGTCCACCATCTCTCCACCTGGTACCGCCCGGACGGCCCGCTCTCGCCACAACAGGTCGCCGACCATCTCGCGGACCTGCTGCTGCGGGCGCTGCGTCCGTAGGGCCTGTGCGCCGTACAGGCCCTACGGACGGTCCTGGATCCTGGCGTACCACCGACGTTAGCCCGGTAAATGCCCCGGGTTGAGACCCATGCGCGAGTTGCCACCGTAAAGGCTGACATAAGTGGCGAGATGGTGACGCGAGGCGGGCCCTGTGCGGTACGCGAGGGTCGGCCTCGCGGCCCACACCGCCTCGTACCGTCACAGGTACTTCTTCAGCTCCCGCCGCGCCAGCGACCGCTGGTGCACCTCGTCGGGACCGTCGGCCAGCCGCAACGTCCGTGCCGCCGCCCACAGTTCGGCCAGCGGGAAGTCCTGGCCCACCCCGCCCGCGCCGTGCAACTGCACCGCCGAGTCGATGATGTCCGCCACCGCGCGCGGAGTCGCGATCTTGATGGCCTGGATCTCCGTGTGCGCGCCCCGGTTGCCGACCGTGTCCATCAGCCAGGCCGTCTTCAGGACCAGCAGCCGGAGCTGCTCGACCGTCACCCGGGCATCCGCGATCCAGTTCTGCACGACGCCCTGCCGGGCGATCGGTCCGCCGAAGGCCGTACGGGACAGTGCCCGCCGGCACATCAGCTCGATCGCGCGCTCGGCCATCCCGATCAGCCGCATGCAGTGGTGGATACGGCCGGGCCCGAGCCGCGCCTGCGCGATCGCGAAACCGCCGCCCTCCTCGCCGACAAGATGCGCGGCGGGCACCCGTACGTTCTCGAAGACCACCTCGGCATGGCCGCCGTGGTAGTGGTCCTCGAACCCGTACACCCGCATGGCGCGCCGGACTTCGAGCCCCGGGGTGTCGCGCGGCACCAGGATCATCGACTGCCGGCGGCGGATGTCCTCGCCGTCCGGATCGGTCTTGCCCATCACGATGAAGACCGCGCACCGGGGGTCCATCGCCCCGGAGATGTACCACTTGCGGCCGTTGATGACGTAGTCGTCGCCGTCGCGCTCGATCCGGGTCCTGATGTTCGTCGCGTCGGAGGAGGCCACATCCGGCTCGGTCATCGCGAACGCCGACCGGATCTCGCCCGCGAGCAGCGGCTCCAGCCACCGCTTGCGCTGCTCCTCCGTGCCGAACTGGGCCAGCACCTCCATGTTTCCGGTGTCGGGCGCCGAGCAGTTGAGCGCGGTGGGCGCGAGCTGCGGGGAGCGCCCGGTGATCTCGGCGAGCGGCGCGTACTGGAGATTCGTCAGCCCGGCGCCGTACACCGCGTCCGGCAGGAACAGATTCCACAGGCCCTGCCGGCGTGCCTCGGCCTTGAGGTCCTCCACGACCGCCGGGGTGTCCCAGGGGTCGGCCAGCTTCGCCCGCTGCTCGCGGGCCACCTCTTCGGCCGGCAGGACATGGCTGTCCATGAAGGCGAGCAGCCGGGCGCGCAGTTCTTCGGTACGGGCGTCGAACGCGAAGTCCATCGGGATGACTCAGCCTTCCTGGAGGGTGGTGAGACCGTGCTGGATGAAGACCGGTACGAGGGCGCCGATCCGGTCGAAGCCGGGCCCCACGGTCCGGCCGAGGGTGTAGCGGTAGTGGATGCCCTCCAGGATCACGGCGAGCTTGAACCAGGCGAAGGCCGTGTACCAGGCGATGGCGGAGGTGTCCCGGCCCGAGCGCTCCGCGTACCGCTCGATCAGCTCGCCCGGCGTGGGGTGCCCCGCGGCGCCCGCCGTCGTACTGACCGGGGAGTCCGCCACCTCCAGGGGCTCGCTGTACATCACCAGCAGCCCCAGATCGGTGAGCGGATCGCCGAGCGTGGACATCTCCCAGTCCAGGACCGCGTTGATCCGGTCGTCCTCGCCCAGCAGCACATTGTCGAGCCGGTAGTCGCCATGGACCACCGTGGGCGGGGGCGAGACGGGCAGCACACGGCCGAGGGCGGCGTGCAGTTCGCCGATCCCGGCCAGCTCGCGGCCACGGGAGGCGTCGAGCTGCTTGGCCCAGCGGCGGAGCTGCCGGTCGAGAAAGCCCTCGGGCCGCCCGAAGTCACCGAGACCGACCGCCTCCGGGTCGACGGCGTGCAGCTCGACCAGGGTGTCGACGAGCGCGAGAAGGGCGGCGCGGGTGCGCGCGGGCCCGAGCGGGGCGAGCTGTTCGGCCGTACGGTACGCGGTGCCCGCCACCTGCTCCATCAGATAGAAGGGCGCGCCCAGGACCGACTCGTCCTCGCACAGCAGCAGCGGCTCCGGCACCGGCACGGCCGTCGGATGGAGCGCCTCGATCACCCGGTACTCACGTCTCATGTCATGGGCGGTGGCCAGGACATGGCCCAGCGGCGGTCTGCGGACCACCCAGCGCCGGGTGCCGTCCGAGACGGTGTACGTGAGATTCGACCGGCCGCCCTCGATCAGCCGCGCCTCCAGCGGTCCGCTCACCAGTCCGGGGAGCGCGCGGCCGAGATGGGCGCGCAGCCGCTCGGGGTCGAGTCCTGGCGGGGGGACTGGGCTCATCTGCCAACCTCCGGAAGCGAAGACCGTACGGGCCGTACAGCCTGGCGCTAATCATGCCGACCAGTCGGTATGCCGTCCAGTCCCGCTTCGGCACCGTACCGCGCCGGGCTCCGGTGATGGTACGGGCGTGAACCGCGCTCTCCCCTGAGGGGGAGCGAGCCGCTCTCCCGCAGACGGTAGTCCGCGCGACGGGGCCGACGGCGGCGGACGGCCGACGAGCCGAGGTGAAGGGGTGGCGAGAGCCATGGGGGAGCGAATGCCGGAGCCGATGCCTTCCGCCGCGCAGATGCGTGGCTATGTTTCGTCCGTGGTGAGCACTCTGACGGCGCGCAACCGGCTGCCGTTGGACTACACGGTCGCCAGTCTGCGCGTCGTGGACTTCATCATCGAGGGGCTGCGCAGCGGGGGTGCGGCGCTGGGCCAGGTCGCCGAGACCCTGCGCGGTCTCGGCGCCTATGTGGGCGAGGTGCTGGTGCGCAGAGCCGGTGCGGTGTGGGTGGACTTCGACGATGACCAGCGGGCCATGTTCGGGCAGTCCGTGGGGGTACGGCTGCCGGACGGCCGGGTGTGGAATCCGCTGGGCCGTGTGGTGAATCGTTTCGTTGTGGGGCCCGAGGAGTCGTTGGAGACGTTCTATCTGCGGCTCCACGGCCGTTCCTCCGGTCGGGACGCGGCCGGGCGGCGCGCGGACCGGGAGGGAACCGGCGACGGTCCGTTCGGCGGTTCGTCGGGCGGTTCGTCAGGCGGTCCGTCCGACGGGCCGCCCGTGCAGTCGGCCGCTTGGTGGTACTAAGTCGCTTTTGGGGTCTATGTTCTGACGCTTGACATGAACCCCTCGCGAACCAGTACAACTCTCCGCTGACGGCAGCCCCTGGCTGTCGGTGTGATCCGTCATGTTCCAGCAGGCACCGCGCGTACGCGCGCACAGGGCCTGGTTCCGTATGCCCTCACAAAGGGGAACGCGATGTTCGGACCACCTGTAAGACGTCGGTTGGCGATCTGCGGGGCCCTGGCGGTCCTCGCGGCGGGCACTCCGCAACCGGCGTTCGCCGCCTCCACGGACCCGGGCGGGATAGCCGCCGGCCTGAGAAGCCTCTTCGGCGTCGACAACGACAAGAGCGGCGCTCAACGCGACGCCGAACCGCCCGAACTGCCCGACTCCGGGGTGGTGAGCAATGAGCGTCTTCCGAAGGGCACAGCGGCCTCCCCGCCGAAACGGGTGAAGGAACTCAAGGAGAGACGCACGGCCAACGCCCGCTACTGGCAGCTCTCCGACGGCCGCGTACGGTCCGAGATCTCGGCCCTGCCCACCGACTACGCCGTCGGCAAGGGCTGGAAGCCGATCGACACGACCGTGCGCGGCTCCGACCGGGACGCGTACACCTACGCCAACACCACCAATACCGCCCGCACCTACTTCGGTGAACGCCCCGGCGAACTCGTCCGCTTCGAGCTGGACAAGGGCCACTGGGTCGTTCTCGGCGTGAAGCCGGCCGACGGCCTCAAGGGCACCCAGAGCGCCAAGGGCGCCAAGGACTCCAAGGGCGCCAAGGCCGCAGGGAAGCTCACACCTCGGGTCGACGGCTCGACCGTCACGTACGAGAACGCCTTCGGCGCCGGAGCGGACCTCACGTACACGGTAGGAAACGGCACCGTCAAAGAGGGCATCGTGCTGTCCGAGCGGCCCGCCGGCACTCCCTCGTACGACTTCACGCTCACCACACACGGCCTGAGCGCCAAGCAGCTCAAGAACGGCTCCATCGCGCTCTACAGCGAGAGCGCGGGAGAGCGCCGCCCCGAACTGGTCATCCCCGCGCCGTTCATGACGGACGCCCGGAAGGACAGCTCCTCTCCGTACGGTACGACGGGCACCGACGCCGTACGGCAGAAGCTCACCGGCGCGGACGGGACGTACGCGCTGAGCCTGCGCCCGGATCCCGGCTGGCTGGCGGCGAAGGACCGTACGTACCCCGTCGTGGTCGATCCCACGATCTCGATCTCACCGACCGTCACCCAGTCCCAGGACGTGATGATCTCCTCGGACGGGCCGGACGACAACTACGACGGCCTGTGGCGGCTCTCGGTCGGCAACACCACCACCGGTTCGTCACGCGCCCTGCTGAAGTTCCCGCTCACCGGAGTCCCCGCGGGCACCAGGCTGGACGCCGCGAACCTCCAGCTCTACTACGACCAGACGCACACCACGGACGGCACCGCCGTACCGCTGGAGGCGCACCGCGCCACCGCCGCCTGGAACGAGTCGACCGCCACCTGGAACACCGCCAAGGACCTCACCGGCGAACTGTCCGGCACCTCCACCCTGGTGGACGACGGCGACCCCGGGCTGACCGCGGCCAAGGGCGCCTGGCCCGCCTCCACCAACACCGGGCTCACGCCGTTCGCGGTCAACAAGGACTATCTGGCCAACAAGGACACGGTCACCGGCGACACCTACACCTGGCAGCCGAAGCTTCCCGAGGACGGCACGTACCGGGTCGACGCCCACTACGTACCGGCCACCGACCGGGCCACGAACGCGCCGTACACCGTCACCTACGACGGGGGTACGAAGACCTACCCCGTCAACCAGGCCGCCGGCACCAACGGTGTCTGGCAGACGCTGGGCAGCCACCCCTTCAAGGCCGGTACGGCCGGCAAGGTAGTCCTCGGTGACACCGCCGACACCACCAAGGCGGTCATCGCGGACGCCGTGCGGCTCACCAAGGACGCCACCGTCACCAAGAAGGCCTCCGCCACCAACACCTGGCACTCCTTCTCGGTGAAGGACACCGTCCAGTCCTGGATCGACGGCACGAACGTCAATCACGGATTCGTGGTGAAGGCCGCCGACGAGTCCGCGACCGCGCCCAAGGGCGGCCCCCGCTACGAGGCCGCGGAGTACGCGTACAAGGGCGAGGTCGCCAACTACCCCAAGCTGGTGCTGACCTGGGGCCGTCCCGGGACCACCCTGGAGGCGCCCGAGGTCGTCCACTCCACCGGCGCCGAGCTGAAGTGGTCCCCGTACCGGGATCAGGACCCGGTCGGCACGGGCGACGACATCGTCGAGTACCAGGTGCACCGCAGCGTCTTCCAGACCTTCACCCCGTCGCCGCAGACGCTGGTCTCCCCGGTCGCGCCCGCCGCCACCGCCTTCACCGACACCACGGCGACCCCGACCCCCGCCGACTCCGTCGACGCATTCGGCAATGTCTTCTACTACATGGTCGCGGTGAAGACCCGCGACGGTCAGATCATCCCGGCCCCCACCCGGCTGGTCCGGCTGCCCAAGGCGGGCCGTACGACCGTGGTGCTCCAGGGCAGCGCGGCCGACACCACCCTCTCCTCCGCCCAGCCGACGACCGGCCATGACGCGCTCACCGAGTCCGGCATCGGCCACCCCTGGCTGTCGGTGGGCAACAACTCCGCGACCTACGGGAAGACCCGGGCGCTGCTGAAGTTCCCCGGGCTGGGGCAGATCCCGCCGGGCGCCCGCGTACTGGAGTCCCAGCTCGACCTGTGGGGCACCGTCACCACCACCGGGACCTCCGGCGCTCTCTACGAAGTGCGCGGTCTGAACCGGGACTTCGACGAGACGGCCGCGTCCTGGAACATGGCCGACTCCACCACCGGGTGGACCACCCCGGGCGGCGACACCGGCACCGCGGTCGCCGACACCATCGGTTCCGTCACCAATGACCCGGCGCGGCAGAGCTGGTACGTCACCTCGCTCGCCCAGGACTGGGTCCGCGACCCGGCGACCAACAAGGGTCTCGTGGTCAAGCTCAAGGACGAGTCCGCGAGCGGCCCGCAGGAGCGCACCATCTTCCTCTCCTCGGAGGCCGAGGAGCCGCAACTGCGTCCGCAGCTCGTCGTCACGTACATCGACAAGTCGACGGAGTCCACGTACTTCGCGCCGTACACCCCGGCCCGGATGATCCCCGGGGACGAGTACACCGTCGATGTCACTCTGACCAACACCACCACCTCGGTGTGGAAGGCCGCCGACCGGGCCCTGTCGTACACCTGGTCTCTGCCCGACGGCACGGACGCCACGACCGGCGGCAACCAGATGGAGACGGCGCTCCCGAAGGACATCCACCCCGGTGACACGGTCACCGTGAAGGCGGCCCTGAAGGCGCCCGTCAACTCCGACTCCGGCAACAAACGGCTCGACTACGTCCTCAAGTGGGATCTGCGCGACAGGACCGCGGGGACCTGGCTCTCGGCCACCGAGTCCATCCCGGCGCTCGCACAGAACGTACGCACCGAGGACCCGACCTCGAACCAGCTCGGCCTGGAGAAGTTCTACTCGTACGCGGGGAAGAACACCGGCGCCGGGTCCTCGCTGATGACCAACCTGTACGCGGGCAACTCCGTGTGGCAGTACAACGCCTTCAGCAACCCGGGGCGCGGACTGTCGACGTTCGTGCGCTTCGCGTACAACACCCAGGACACCTCCGACACCGTCCTCGGCCACGGCTGGTCGGCCCAGGCCGCCGGGCCGCTCCGGCTCGGTGCCCCGCTGGACTTCCATCCGAACCCGGATCCGCGCGAGGTGACGCTGCCCGACGGCGACGGCACCGAGCACATCTTCCGCAAGCAGGACGACGGAACCTGGAAGGCCCCGGCGGGCGTCCACTATCTGCTCCAGCAGGGCACAGGCGTCGACTGCAAGCCCTCCAGCGACGGCGACCCGAGGGCCTGGTCGATGACCCGGCCGGACCGTACGCAGTTCTTCTTCGACTGCGACGGCTATCTGTCGTCGATCGTCGACAAGAACGGCAACACGCAGACGTACACGTACGCCTCGCGCAAGTCGAACAACAAGCCGGTCAAGTTCCTCCAGTACATCACCGATCCGGCGGGCCGCCAGTCGCTGACGGTCGACTACTACACGAAGTCCGACTCGAACAATCCGAAGATCACCGACCACGTCAAGTCGATGACGGACATCTCAGGGCGGAAGCTCACCTTCGAGTACTCCGACAAGGGCCTGCTCACCGAGCTGACGGACGGCGCGGGTTCCGCACAGCCGAAGGTCTTCCTCTTCGAGTACGACGCCACGCAGGGCAACAAGAACGTCAAGCTGGTCAAGGTCACCGACCCGCGCGGCAACGCGACCTCGCTCGACTACTACTACCCGAACGAGGGCGACAACCCGAAGTTCCACTGGAACACCCAGACCCTCACCGACCGCCTCGGCGGCACCACGGGCTATGTCTACACGGACCCGGACGGCCAGGCAGGCTCGGTGATCCGCGCCCAGGTGACGGACGCCGAGAACAACACGGCCACCCATGTCCTGGACGGCTTCGGGCGTCCCACCGAGATCACCAACGCCAAGTCGGAGACGACAAAGCTGGGCTGGGACGCCGACAACAACGTGACGCGGCTGGAGGAGGCCAACGGGGCGGTCTCGACGTGGTCGTACGACCCGAAGACCGGCTATCCGCTGGAGCAGAAGGACGCCGAGGCCAACAAGAACGGCACCGCCGCGCAGACCTTCACCTACTCCACCGGGCTCAACGGCCATGTCGCGGACCTCTTCCGGAAGAAGTCGCCCGAGGGCCGCACCTGGCAGTTCGGCTACGACACACGCGGCAATCTGACCTCGGTCACCGACCCCAAGGGCGTGGCGACGCCGGCACCGGACGACTACACGTCGAAGTCGGAGTACGACACCTACGGCCTGTTGACCAAGTCGACCGACGCCAACGGCCACGCCACCGTCAACAGCGACTTCCAGGCGACCGGCTATCCGGCGGTGATCACCGACGCGCTCGGCAACCCCTCCGCCTTCGCGTACGACGAGCGCGGCAACGTCCTCGAGGTCACCAACGCCAAGGGCGCCAAGGTCACCCAGACCTATGACACCTTCGGCCGTCCCCTGGTGAAGAAGGAACCGAAGGACCAGGCGGCGGGCGTCTTCATCACCACGCCGGCACCGGCGTACGACGCGAACGACAACATCACCAAGGCCTTCGGCCCCAACGGCGCCGAAACGACATCGACGTACGACAGGGCCGACCAGGTCATCGAGTCGACCGCGCCCGGCGACGATCCGGCCGATCCGGCGCGCAGATCCACCACGACCTACGACAAGGTCGGCAATGTCCTGACGGAGACCGAGCCCAAGGGCAACGAGACCCCCACGGCCGGCGACTACACCACGACCACCACCTACGACGTGCTGTACCAGCCGGTACGGATCGTCGACGGCGAGGGCAACAAGGTCACCTCGGCCTACGACAACGTCGGAAACCTCACCAGGATCGTCGACCCCCGCAAGAACAACACCGCCGATCCCGACGACTACACCACCAAGTACGAGTACGACCTGAACCGCCGTGTGGTGAGGACGACCGACGCGATCGGCAAGTTCACCACTGCCCGCTACGACAAGGACGGCCTGACCGTCGGCCGGACGGACGCGGAGGGCAATGAGTCGCTCGCCCTGTACGACGAGCGGGGAGCGCTCGTCGAGTCCAGGCTCCCGCTGAGCAAGGACGGTTCCGGCACCATCAGTTACCGGACCACCAGGTACGAGTACGACCAGGTCGGCAACCGGACGAAGACGATCACTCCGCGCGGTGTCGCCACCACCGGTAACGCCACCGACTTCACCTCGGAGACCGTCTACGACGAGCTGAACCGGGTGAAGGAGGAGCGCTCACCGTTCGACACGTCGGACGTCCGCTACAACACCCCCGACTCGACGTTCTACTTCTACGACTCGGTCGGCAATCTCAGCTCCGTCTCCGCACCGCCGTCGGACGGCCAGACCGTCCGCAATGTCACCGACTACACCTACTACGACAACGGCTGGACGAAGACGTCGAAGGACCCGTGGGACATCACCACGGCCTACGACTACAACGCCCTAGGCCAGCAGACCAAGAACACCCTCACCTCGGCGGGCGGATCCCAGCAGCGCACCATGACCTGGGACTTCTTCCAGTCGGGGAACCAGAAGGCCCGCTCGGACGACGGAATCCCCGTCGGCAGGCAGGTCGTGCTCGTCGACAGCTCGGACTTCAACAACACGGCGCTCCAGGGCAACTGGTCGCGCACGCAGGCCGAGCAGCAGTACGGCTACGACACCTACTCCCACCCGGCCGGAACCGGCGGCGACCGGTTCGTGTGGCAGCTCAACATCCCGCAGAACGGGACGTACGAGGTCTTCGTACGCCACCCCAGGATGACCGGAGCGGCCAGCGACACCAAGTTCACCGTCGACCACAACGGCGGAAGCACCACCAGGACCGTCGACCAGACACAGAACCCGGGCACATGGGTCTCGCTCGGCAGCTACTCCTTCGTCGAGGACGGCCCGCAGAAGGTCAGCGTCACCGACCAGGCCAACGGCACGGTGCTGGCCGACGGTGTGAAGCTGGTCCGCGCCAACTCGGGTGAGACGGACAACGAGAAGAAGGACTTCACCTACAAGTACGACACCAACGGCAACATGGTGGAGGTCAAGGACAACTCGCCGGGCGCCAGGATCGACACGTACCGGATCGGGTACGACGGCCGCAACCAGGTCTCCAAGGCCGAGGAGATCGCGGCCGGAGCGGTGAAGAACACCACCGCGATGACCTACGACGAGAACGGCAACCCGCTCACCTCCACCCACGATCTGACCTGGTCGAAGATCGAATACGACGAGCGGGACCTGGTCGAGAAGGTCACCAACGCGGATTCGCCCACGGCCGGCAATCAGCAGATCTCGACGATGACCTACACCGCCCGCGGGATGCTGCTCCAGCAGACCAAGCCCAACGGCAACACGCTCGACATGACCTACTACCTGGACGGGTCGGTCAAGCAGTCGCTGGAGAAGACGTCCGGCGGCACGGTGGTCTCCCAGCACGACCTGGAGTACTCGCCCAACGGGCACCGCTCCAAGGACGTGCTCAAGCTGATGAACGCCGACGACAACTCGGCATACATCAACAACACCTACACCTTCGACTACGACCCGCAGGACCGGATCGCCAAGGTCACGAAGGCGGGTGACAAGCCGTCGGCCGAGTCGTACACCTACGACCGCAACAGCAACATCATCGAGCAGACGGTCGAGGGGACGACGATGTCCCACCGCTACGACCGCAACCGTCTGCTGTCCTCGTCGTCGGACGGAATCACCTCCACCTACAACTACGACCCGCTGGGCCGGCTGGACACCGTCAGCAGTGGCGGCCAGACCGAGGAGAAGTACTACTACGACGGCTTCGACCGGACGGTGAAGGCGCGGGCCGGAACAGGCGCCTCGGCCGTCACGACGTCCTACGTCTTCGACCCCTTCGACCGGACCGTCTCGCAGACGACCTCCGGAGCGGAGTCCAAGACCACTGTCTTCAGCTATCTCGGCCTCGACAACCAGGTGCTGCGCGAGGAGCTGAACGGCAAGGCGGACAAGTCGTACCAGTACTTGCCGTCCGGCCAGCAGGCCACCCAGATCAAGCACAAGGACGACGGGACCAGGGAGTACTCCCACTACGTCACCAGCCCGCGTGGCGATGTCGAGGCCATCACCAAGGAGAACGGCAGCACCCGCGCCACCTACGGCTACACGGCCTACGGCTCGAACGACGACGACCAGTTCACCGGCGCCGACAAGCCGGACGCGGCCAACCCGGGAAAGGACTCCTACAACGCGATCCGCTTCAACTCGGCCCGCTGGGACGGCGCGTCGGGCACGTACGACATGGGCTTCCGCAACTACGACCCGGGTCTGAACCGCTTCCTGACACGTGACTCGTACGGCGGCGCCCTGGCCGACATGTCCCTGGCCACCGACCCGTTCACGGGCAACCGCTACGCCTTCGCCGGCGGCAACCCGATCAGCTTCATCGAGATCGACGGCCACCTCTTCGGCCTCTCGCTCTCCGACGTCGGCCACGCGGCACTGGACGTGGTGGGCCTGGTCCCGGTCGTCGGCGAGGTCGCGGACGTCGCCAACGGCATCTGGTACGCGGCCGAGGGCAACTACGTCGACGCGGCACTCTCCATGTCGTCCGCGATCCCGCTGGTCGGCTACGGCGCGAGCGCGGTCAAGGCGGGCAGATATGCGAAGAAGGGCCTGGACGCGGTCGACACCGCAAACGACACCCGCAAGGCCGTCGACAAGGCCGACGATGTCGCGGACGCGGCCGACGCGGGCAACAAGGCGCGCAAGGCCGACGCCGACGGCCCCGCTCCCCAACAGAAGGGCGGCAACACCAGTACGCCGGACAAGCCTTCGGCACCGGCCTGCAAGACGAACAGCTTCCCGACCGGGACTCCGGTACTGATGGCCGACGGCTCCAGCCAGGCCATCGAGACGCTGAAGGCCGGGGACACGGTGCTGGCCACCGATGTGGAGTCCGGTGACACCCGGGCCCGTACGGTGACCGACACCCGCACCACAGCCGGCGAGAAGCACCTGGTCACGCTGGAGCTGACGGCGCGTGACGGCGACGGCGGCAAGGCCGGCGTGACCGGTCAGCTCACCGCTACCGACAATCACGAGTTCTGGCTCCCCGAGCCCGGCAAGTGGGTGGAAGCGGGCAGCCTCAAACCGGGGCAGTGGCTGCGGACATCGGCCGGCACCTGGGTGCAGATCACCGCGGTCGAGCACCACACGGCGCAGAAGAGGGTCCACAACCTCTCGGTCGACGGCGTACATGACTTCTATGTCATCGCCGGCGGGCTCGATGTCCTCGTACACAACCAGTGCGGCCGGAAGATTGACTACGGCCAGGAGCTGAGCGTCGAAGCGATCAAGGCCCGCAAGAAGCACAATTGGCTCCGGGGCGGCCGGAACGTCGCCGTGATCGAGTACAAGCAGGGCGACCAACTTCTCACCTACGCTGCGCGAAGCAAGCCGGGCAAGGGCGGCAGGCACTCGGAGAAGAGGGCCTGGGAGCACCTCCAGAGCCAGGGCGTCAGCGCGGACGATGTGACGCGGGTGTACACGGAGCTCGGGCCGTGCGACTACGCGGGCTGTGACACGTTCCTGCAGAGCACGTTCAAGCAGGCCGAGGTGACCTGGAGCATCGACTACCCGCACGGTGAGGGGCCGGTGGCGGGGAAGCAGCGCTCGGCGGGCATCAACACCCTCAAGCGAACGTTGACACAGATCCGACGCGGCGCGTTTGATCACCTCTTGTAACCAACTGAATGGAAGGGAAGAGCCAGTGGAGTACGTGCCTCAGTGGCTGACGTCCGAGTCCTGGGACGAGTCGGGCTCGCTCGATCTCGACGCCGACGTGCTGTCCTCGGCGCCCGGCTGGCCGGAGGCGGTGCGCGAGGCCCTCGCGGTCGCGCGTGAGTACGGGATGCCGAGCGAGGTGGACGGGATGTTCTATCCCAGTCCGCACGGTGGCGCGTTCACGCAGGCGGGACCGGACGGGGGGTTCTGGAGGCTCGGCCAGCACGAACCCCAGCTCGGTGAGGCGTATGTGTTCGAGTACGTGCTCGACGGCAACGGCCGGGTGGTGCTCCTGGACCCGGCCCTGCCGGCGCCTCGTTTCGTCAACACCTCGCTGGTCGCCTTCCTCGACGCCCTCGCTGCCTGGGACCACCGGAACCGGCATCTGGACGATTTCGACGAGCTGGAGCCGGAGGATGACGACGAGGAGGAGGATCCGGCGGAGGCTGCGCGGGTGGCCTTCGGTATGGAGATCGCCGCGAAGCTGAAGGAGAAGGACCCGTCGGCGTTCACGGACGAGTTCCGCACCTGGTGGGACCGGGTGTACGAAGAAGTCGAGCTGGACGCCGTCTGACGCCGGATCCAGGACAGTACGGATGACGGGGGTGCCCCGGGGGCCGAGAGGCCGGCGGGGCACCCCTCGGCGTTACGCCTTCCCGGCGGTCCTGTTCCACCGCGGCCATTGAGGAGACGCGAATGTGCGGGACGTTCCAGGCGTCGAGCCGGACGTCGTCCGGTGTCGGCGGGGTCGTCAGAGCATGACCGTCACCGCGCAGATCGCCAGCAGTACCGTACAGACCGCCGTGGCGGTCGCCGCGTGGGCCGGGAGTACGGGGGGCCGGGCCGTGGTCAGGGTCAGGGTGCGGCGGTGGGCCACGGTCAGGAAGCTCAGCCAGACCAGCGCGGTCAGCGCCACGGCTGCCAGGGCCACGGCCGAGTCGTCCTGCACCGCCTGGCGGACCGCCAGTACCGCCACCACCGTGCAGGCCAGGGTGGTGCGCCGCCAGGCCAGCCGGGTGCGCTCCGGCTGGAGCCCCGGGTCCCGGTCACGCTTCCGGTCCGTGCCCTCCGTCATCAGCCGCTCCGGCCCAGGCCCAGTACCACCACGACCACCATCGCCACGGCGACGACCCCCACCGCCAGCGCCAGCAGCGTCGGGAAGCCGGACACCGGCAGGTCCTCGCCGCGGCGCATCGCGCGCTCGCAGCGCACCCAGTGGTTGACCGCCCGCAGCGCGCACAGCGCACCGGCCGCCAGCAGCGCCACCGCGAGCCCGACCCGTACGCCCCAGCGCAGGTCCGGCAGGAACTGGTCCACCGCGAAGCCGCCGCCCACCAACGCCAGCGCCGTCCTTATCCAGGCCAGGAAGGTGCGCTCATTGGCCAGCGAGAACCGGTAGTCCGGGGTCTCGCCCTCGTCGCCGATACGCCCGGGAGCGAACCACAGCCGCAGGGTCCGCGCGAAGTCGCTCACCCGCCGCACCCTACGCGTGCGGGGCGCGGGCGGCGCGGAAGGCCCTCAGCCGCTCGTACGCCGCCAGCCCGTCCGGCACCCACGCCCACTCGTCGAGCCGCCGCTCCAGCTCCGCCTCCGGCAGGAAGGCGTGCCAGGCGATCTCCTCGGCCTGCGGGTTCACCGGCAGCGGGCAGCGGACCTCGTACACGTACGCGCTCGCCCGGTACGACCCGTCCTCGGGGTCGTACCGGAACGGGAACAGCGGTACGGGAGTGTCCAGGCCCGACACCCCCAGCTCCTCCTCGGCCTCCCGCAGCGCCGCCTCGTCGTAGCTCTCGCCCGAGCCCACGACACCGCCCACGAACATGTCGTACAGGGAGGGAAAGACGAGTTTCTCCGCGGTCCTGCGGTGTACGAACACCCGGTCCTCCGGGTCCCGTACGAACACGAACACACAGCGGTGGAGCAGGCCCCTGGCATAGATCTCGCCGCGCGGCGCGCGCCCGACCACGCGGTCGTCCTCGTCGACGATGTCCAGGATCTCGTCAGCAGCGCTCATGGGCTCCATCCAACCCCATCCGAACGGTTGACGCGTTACTCGCGCGTACGGAGGATCGGATCACCCCGGACCGCCTGCCCGCCGCCGCCGGCCGAACCTGCCGAACCTGCCGAAGCCCCCGGCACCCCCTAAGC
>NZ_LATD01000251.1 GCF_000981895.1 Streptomyces odonnellii
GTAGAAGGGACGGACGAGGGCCCGGCGAGGGCGGCGGGCGCGAGGGCACCGAGCACGGCGGCGGCCGCGGCGAGGGAGACGGCGGCGGTGAGGACGGGGCGACGGGACATGGAGGCTCCTGGCGGGGTACGGGCGCGGACCGCACGGGACACGGGCCGCGGGCCCGGGCTACGGATGACGGCCGCTACGGATGACGGCCGACGGATCAGGGCTACGGATGACGACCGACGGATCCGGGGAACGGCTCCCCGGCATCCCTGCCCTCTCTAACGCGCGCCGAGCCCCGGCGTTGCGCACCCGGAAGGGCTTTGCTCTCCGCCCCACCTGCCTAGTACCGTGAGGAGCGATTGGTGACACCGCACCTGGCTGTGTCATCATCTGCACACCGCTCGCGCACGCGCGGGTGATGCTGGAGGCGTCGCCTAGTCCGGTCTATGGCGCCGCACTGCTAATGCGGTTTGGGTCTTAAAGCCCATCGAGGGTTCAAATCCCTCCGCCTCCGCGCAGAGATCACCGAAGCCCCCGCCACCCCGGCCGGGGCTTCGGTCGTTTCCCGCCCGATTCCACGGTTTCCGCAGGTCAGGGCAGGTGCGGGGAATGGATTTCACCTGACGCCGCAGGTCATGTACTGTTGTTCTCGCAGCGCGGCCCGGCCCCAAAAGCCCGGAACGCCAGGCACTCGTAGCTTAACGGATAGAGCATCTGACTACGGATCAGAAGGTTGCAGGTTCGAATCCTGCCGAGTGCACAAGAAACGCAAGGTCAAGGCCCTGATTCCTCTTCGGAGGGTCGGGGCCTTCATCGTGTTGTCTCACGTTTTCTCACAATCCTTGTTGATCTTGCTTATCCGAGCAGCTCAGCAAGCTTGTCCGAACCGGCCCGAAGCGACTGCGGATCGGGGTGCACGTAAACCCGCTTCGTGAACGACAGATCCGTATGACCGGCCCACGCCGACACCACCGTGTCCGGCACGCCGTTGTTGGCCAGCCAGGACAGGATCGCGTGGCGGGCCATGTAGAGCGTCACCCGCCGCACCCCGGTTGCGTCCATGAGCTTGTACGCCTCGCGCCGGAGCTTGTCCGTCTTCCACGGCCGCCCCAGCGCATCCACCATCACGTAGCCACTGCCCTCGTACGCCTCCCCTGCCGCCAGACGTTCGGCAACCTGGATCTTGCGGAACGCCTTCAACCCGACCCACGTAGGGAGAGGCAGGGGCAAAGCCCGCTCCCCGGCCTCGGTCTTGGTGTCCTTCTCCACCACAACGGAGCGCTCACCGCGCGGAAGTGAAGGGTCGTAGGCCAGGGTCCTGGTGTTGTTGACCGTGGTCGTGCCGTTCTCCAGGTCGATGTCCTCCTCCCAGCGGGCGCCGCAGACTTCGGCCGGCCGCTCAGCGATGAACGTCAGCATCCACCCGCCGTACTCCCGGACGTCCCGGATGCCCGCGAGGAACTGCTTCACTTCGTCCTCGTTCCACGGCTTCCGCTCGCGCTTCTTCGCACGGGCCGCCTTCCGGGCCGCCTTCGGAACGGTGACGTACTCGGCCACGTTCCGCGCGAGGATGCTGCGCCGCATCCCGAGGACGAGCACGGCCCGCAGGCGCCCCAGGGTGAGGTCCACCGTCCGGACGCTGAGCCCGGTACCCGGCTTCCCTCCGATCCGGCGGGCGCTGGTGAGCATCCATGTGACCATCTCGGTCACGTCCTCCTCGGTGAGCTGCTGGACCGGCTTCGCGCCCAGCCGCGTCTTCACGTACGCCATGGCGTCCACGTACGAGCGCGCCGTCTTCACCTCCACATCAGGTGTGACCAGCGCGAGCCACACGTCAACTAGCTGCTCCACCGTCATCTTCGACGGCGCGACGAAGGTCCCGACAGCGCGCTGGTGCTGTATGCGCGCCATCTCGTTCTTGGCCTCAGTCGAGGTGTCCTTTGTGACCGTGAGCTGGCGGCGCTTCCCGGTGACCGGGTCCAACCCGATGTCGATCACGAACCGATAGCGGGTCTTCCCTCTCGCTGTCACCTTCTTGATCTCTGGCACGCCTCCCCTTTCTGGTGGCCCCTGGCGCTTAGTGCTCCAGGGGCCCGTCTTCCGCCGCGACCTCCCCCAGCTTCGTAATCAGCTCTTCCAGCCCCGCAGGGTCGGCGTTGAGCCCTGATGCCTTCGCCGCGTAGAGAGTGCTGATCAGCAATGCCTGGATCGCCCCGCCAGCCTTGATGTGCTCGGCCCTGATCTTGAGCACCGATGCACCGAGATCCTGGATGTCGGCCTGCGTCATGAGCTGAGACGCCCCGTGAACGTCACTGTCATGCAAGATCCGCTCGCGGTACTCCTCCATGCCGACAGAGATGCCGTCAGCAAGCTCCACCGTGGACCCCTCCCCCCATCCTGCCGCGAGGAAGAGGGCCGGTACAGAGGTGTTCAAGATCCGTGCCAGGGCCAGCAGGTCAGCCGCCGTGAACGAGCGCCGGCCCTTCTCCGCCGCCGACACCGCCTGACGGCTCCACGGGCGCCCGAGGTGCGGCTCAACTGCCTGTCCTAGCTCGGCCTGCGACAGGCCGCGCTCCTCACGAATGCGCAGGAGATTCCTGCCGATCACTTCCTCGACCTTCACGGCAATCCCTTCTCGATGGCAGGTTCAGCATTACATAGGTGACTTGGCTTGACAACTGGATGGAGTCGAGTGGAAGGTGTGGAGAGACAGGAATTGTGAACCTTCCATCGGAGGTAAGTCATGTCCGCTGCAAGGGCGGTGGCCGTAACGCCGACGCTTGCCGAGGTCCGGAACTGGCCCGCCACGGTCAGCGTGCCTGCGGCTGCGCTGGCGCTCGGGATCTCCCAGAGCCAGCTGTATGCGCTGGTGAAGCGCGGCGAGTCGCCGGTGAAGGTCTTGGACTACGGCGCCAAGCGCGTCGTTACCGCGAGCCTCGTACGACTTCTCGAAGCGGCATGAGAACGGCCCTCAGCAGGCGCGTCAACGTCTCGCTGAGGACCGCGAAGCCCCACTGATCCTGAACACGCCAACGGCGGCGCGGGCTACCGACCCGTTGCGCCGCCGTCGAAAGGAACTCCACGTGAAGCTTGCCACGTCGGTCCCGAAGATCGCCAGCGCGCCTACCGGCCGTCTGCCGTACGCCGTCGCGGTCCCGAGCCTGCCGACCGCGCCCGAGCCCTCCACCGACCCGCTGACGGACCAGCTCAAAGAGGCCCGCGCCGAGAGGGACGCCGCGCTCATGCGCCTGGAGATGCTGCGCGCTGACCTGGACAACACCCACCCGACCGCCGACGACCAGTTCGGCAACGTCATGTCGCAGTTGGAGAAGTTGTTTCGCCTCCGTGCCACCGAGGCCCGCGTGGCGGGGACCGACCCGTACGCCGCGATGACCGAGGACCTGGACGTCATCGCCACGTGGCTGTCGATCTACCGGAGCAACAACCTTCCCGCGCGGGCGCCGCGTCCGTGACCACCCGCACCACCACCCGAGCCCCCGACCCCACCACGGTGCCGGGGGCCGCCGGGCGTCCCCCCTACGGCCTCACCCGCCGCGAACTCCGCGCCGAAATCCAGCGATGCCACACCAACGGCTGGCAGCTCTGGGAGATCCGGCGTCGTCTTGCACCACTCGAAGCACCGGAGCACATGTGAGCGAGAACGACGGAGGCTTCAGCCGTATCCCGCCGTACGACGAAGAGGCGGAGCGCGGGGTGCTCGCGGGCATGATGTTCCACCGGGACTCCATCCCCGATCTGGTGGGCGTCCTCGAAGGGCACGAGTTCTACAAGCCCGCGCACGAAACGCTGTACCGCACGATGGTCGGCCTCGCTGCGGCGGGCGAACCGCTTGACCCGATCACCATTACGGACGCGCTACGGAAGTCCGATGACCTCACCCGCGTCGGAGGGCCAGCCGCGGTCTCCAGCATCGCCAGCCAGCCGTACGCCATTGCTGAGCCCCTGCACTACGCCCGGATCGTCTCCGGGCAGTGGGCGCGCCGCCAGGCGCTCCAGACGCTCGACCAGGGCCGCGAATCTGTACGGTCCGGCAATGGCGACCTTGAAGACGTGCTGACCAAGATCACGTCAGCTCTCGCGTCCATAACCGGCGATCCGGTGGCCGAGCGGAGCCTTGTCTCCGAACTCCTCGACACTGACGGTCTCGACACCATCCCGAACCTTGAACCGCTGATCGCCGACATGCTGTTCCTCGACACCCTCAGCAGGGTCAACGGGCCCTCCGGGCACGGCAAATCGTTCGTGGCCCTCGACTTCGCCGGGCACGTCGGGGTGGGGCTCACATGGCACGGCCGCCCCGTACGGCAGGGAAGCGTGATCTACCTCGTTGCCGAGGGCGCCAAGGGCATCAGGAAGCGCGTACGGGCCTGGGAGAAGCACCACGGCCAGAAGATGCGCAACGTCTACTTCCTGCCCCGCCCCGTTCAGTCCATGGAGCCCGAGTGGCAGGCTCTCATCAACCTGTGCGGGACGAAGCGGCCCGTACTCGTCGTCCTCGACACGCAGGCCCGCGTCACGGTTGGGGTGGAGGAGAACTCGGCAACCGAGATGGGCCGCGTGGTCGACCGCATGGAGCAGCTGCGCGCCGCAAGCGGGGCCTGCGTTCTCCTCATCCACCACAAGGGGCTCAACGGCGACCACGGCCGCGGCTCCAGCGCGGTCAAGGGCGCCATGCAGACCGAGCTCACCGTGACCAAGACCGGCAAGGGAGCCGACACCCGGGTCGTCATCGGCACCGACAAGCAGAAGGACAGCGAAGAGATCGAGTCGCTGGGCTTCTCGCTGCGTCAGGTGTCGCTCGACGGAGAGGCCGAAGAAGACGGCCGGCCGGTGACTTCCGCCGTTCTTGAGTACGACGGCCCCGCGCCCGAGGGCGACCAGCCCAAGAAGCTCGCTCCGGCGGCCAAGAAGCTCCTCACGGCTCTGCGCTCCCTCGATGTCCCGGTACCCCGCGCACAGGTCGTGGACCGCGTAGCCGAGCAGACCGGCAACGGCCTCACCCGAGAGGTGAGCAGCCGCCACCTGAACGAGATGGCCAAGGACGGCTTGGTCGACCGGATCGACTCGACCGACCGACGTGACGCCTCTCTCGTCCTCTGGGCCGTGACCGAGAAGGGGCGGAAAGCGTGACGCTACGTAACTGGTCACACCCCCCGTGACCAACCGACACGGTCACACCCGATCACAGCCACTTCCCGAAGCCGGGAAAGGTGCAGATCAGAGCCCATTTCGGGTGTGACCGAGGGCGTGACCAAACGATGGTCACAGGGGTGTGATGCGTGTGATCACCCCCCTTGGGGTGATCACACCGGTCACACCCCCCAGTTGCCCGCGCAGGAACCACCCCCGAGTCCGGACAGCGGTAACGACTGGCCAGCCCGACCAACCGCCCGCGCGGGAACCGGTTCCTTCGGTCCCGCGCGTAGGCGCGCGGACATGTACGAGGAGAAGCTCATGCCCAACCCGCCCCTCGACCTCCAGCCCGGTGCTCCGTATCCGGGTCGTCCCGAGCTGGACGCCGCGAACGCCCGCTTCCGCCGCGCTCTCGCCCGCCTCCGGAAGGAAGCCCGGCACGACCCGGCCCTGATCGCCCGTCACGCCGCTTTTGCCGCCGAGGCGACCCGCGAGCTTGAGCGCCTGGCCGTGGAGGCTGAGCAGGCAGAGCAGGACTCGGAACGGCACCGTAAGGCACTGGCCGCCGAGAACGAGAAACTCACCCGGACCCTGCGCCGCGCGGTCCGCCAGGGCGCCCCTGGTGCCCGGCGGATGCTCGATCAGCATCTTGCCGACATCGCGCGCCAGAACGGCCGGCCCGATGACGACGCCTGATGGCCGCCCCAGCCCGGATGGCACGGTCGTTCTGGCCGTGCCCCACCGCCACGCCCGCGAGCTTGAGCGCATCCTGTCCATTGGCCTGCTCGCTGTCTACCGCGCCGATGGCGGGCGCCCTTCCCCTGCCGCGGAGCGCCTCTTGCGCGACCTCCACGCCGCCGCACGCCGCCCCGCGCCCGCTCCCACTGCCGACGTCGGAAGCGAAGGTCCGCCCGCGCCCAGAGTGGAACTCACCGTTGATGAAGCCGCAGCGGTCATGGGATGTCGGCCCCGCTGGATTCGAACTCTCCTGGGGTCCGGACGCCTCCGGGGCCGGCGTGTGAATGCCCGCCTGTGGCTCATCGACGCCGACAGCTTCGATGAGTTCCGCCACGGCAGGAGTGACCATGTCCGCCACGAAACCGCGTCTGAGCAGGGCTGACAGGCTCGCTCAGCGCTCCATAGAGATCCGCAGCACTGCGGACAGTCTGGACAGCCCCGAGGCCACGCAGGACGCACTCCGCGAGGCTGCGCGTCTGCGCACAGAAGCGATCGAACTGCGTCGTGCCGCACGCCGTGAGCGGAGCGAGCGGGACGCCGCCGCTATCGACTTGATGGTCAAGGCCCGCCGCGCCGCCTGGAACGGAGGCGACGCCGCATGAGCGCCGAGACTCCCGAGCAGGTCCTTGCCACGGCCGACCAGGACGTCACCGAGGCCGAGACGACCGTGACGAACCTGGAAACGCGGGTGCGCGAAGGTGACCAGGACGTCACACCCGACCAGATCGAGGAAGCCCGCAGCACCCTTCGGTTCGTGCATCTTCGCCGTGAGGCTGCGGTCAAGCGCGCCGACCAACTGCGCCAAGAGCAGGTCGATACCGCCGCCGCTCTGCGCCGTGACGCGTTCCTCGCGGACATCGCCGCCTACGACCTCGGCAAGATCCCGGAGCTGCAAGAGCGCATCCAGAGCGCCGTCTACGAGCTGCTCCAGCTCTGCGCCGGCCACTCCCGCGTACTGACCGGGCACGCGTTCCGCCTGACCAGCTACGGCTCCGCGTCGACCCTCCCCGTCAGCGCGGACATCGGCGCAGGGTCCGGCACGCCGACCACCACAGTCACCGTGGACGGCACCGTGTACCAGCCTGCGGACGGCAACAGCGCCGTGAAGAGTGCACTCGACGCGGCCCGACAGCGGCACTTCGAGGACAGCGCCAAGCAGGATGCGCGGGCCGATGCCGAGGACCAGGCGTTCCGTGCGGAGCAGGCCCGCAAGCTCGCTGAGAGCGACGCCAGGCGGTACGGGACGCCTGCATGGGACGAACTGCCCGCGCGTCGGCGGATCGCCGCCGAGCGGCAGCGCGGACTTGCTCCGGCGGGGAGCTGACCTCATGGCGCTGCACATTGGCGAGTTGGTCGCGGGGCTCCGTCTGGACGACAGGCCGTACAACAGGACGCTCACCTCTGCCGAACTGCGTCTGCGCGGCTTCACCCGCGACGCTGATGGTCGACTCCGAGACGCCCGCGGCCGGTTTACCACTGAGTCCGAGGCGATGGGCCGGTCGCTCAGCAGGCGGATCGGTGAAGGCGCGCGTGGAGCCGTGACCGCGCTGATGAAGATCTCGCCCGCAGTCGTCGGGATTGGCGCAGGGCTCCCGGTGGTCGCCGCCGTGGGCACCGCCCTGGGCGGGCTCGTGGCGGGCGCGGTTGCTGCCGGAATCGCGGCGAAGGCATTCCAGCTCGCGGCACAGCCGCAGTTGGAGGCTGTGGCGGAGGCGGCAGGGGCGGCGGAGGCGGCCGATGCGGCCCACGAGAAGGTGCTGCTCAAGAAGAGACTCGCGGCCGACCTGGCGGCGAAGGGCGGCGACGCGTACAAGAAGGCGCTCGCGGACGTCGCCAGCGCCACACGGGCCGCGACGGAAGCCGACGCGGCGGCCGAAGCGCAGATGAAGGGCCTTCCCCCGGCGACGCGCGCAACGGCCGTTGCCCTCGCGGGCCTCAAGAACGACCAGCAGGCGTGGTCCGATTCCCTGGCCGGCAGCACCATGCCCGTGTTCACCCGGGGGATCGAGATCCTCCGCGCCCTCCTCCCGACGCTGACGCCGTTCGTGAAGGCCGGGGCGGCTGCTCTCGGGGATTTCCTGGACCGGGTCGCGGTTGGGGTGCGGTCGGCCAACTTCAAGGGCTGGGCAGCGGATATGGCCGCCGCGTCCGGGACGGCGCTGAAGAACTTCCTCACGGCGATCGGGAACATCGCCAAGGGCTTCGGTGGGCTCCTCCAAGCGTTCCTGCCCGCCTCGGCTGGGGTGACGGGTGGCCTGGTGGCGATGACGGCCGCGTTCGCCACCTGGGGCGCGGGCCTGAAGGGGTCCGAGGGCTTCGCGCAGTTCATCGAACTCGCCGGGCAGGGCGGGCAGATGCTCGGGAGTCTCGCCGCGGCGGCCGTGAAGCTGCTGATAGCTGTCTCGCCGCTGATCGGTGTCACCACCCAGCTCGCTCTCGGGCTCGCGAACGTCATCAACAACACGCCCGCCCCCGTCCTCACCGCGCTTGCTGCGGCCATCACCACGACGGTCATCGCGATGAAGGCGTACGCGGCGTACACGGCGGTTACCGGTGCCGCGACCGACTTCCTTGAGACCCGGCTCGGACGGGTGATCAAGACCTGGCTTCGGTCGGCCGCAACAGCGGTGGCGTCGGGCACGCGGATGGCAGCCTCGGCGGTTGTGTCGGCCACGCAGGCAGCGGGCGCCTGGGCCGCGTCAGCGGCGCGGATGGCGGCTACGTGGGTTGCCGGGGTGGTCCGGGCCGCCGCTGTCTCCGTTGGGCAGTTCGCGTTGATGGCCGCGCGCGGGGTGGCGTGGGCGGCGACGATGGCCGCGCAGTGGCTCGTGGCGATGGGGCCCGTGGGGTGGGTGATTGCTGCGGTCGTGGGCTTGACTGCGGTCGTCGTCCTCAACTGGGACAGGATCAAGCGCGTCACGGGCGCGGCCTGGGCCTGGGTCTGGGGAAAGATCAAGAGCGTCGGGGCGGCGCTCCTCGGCTACATCACGAACCTGCCCTTGGTCAGCTTCTTCCTGCGGCACTGGGACCGCATCCGGACCGGAACCGCATCCCGCGTCGTCGGGCTGATCACGTACGTACGGTCTCTCCCGGGCCGGATCAAGGACGCCATCGGCAACCTGGGCAGCCTGCTCACTGGGGTCGGCCGCAGCATCATCCAGGGCCTCATCAACGGAGTCACCGCGATGATCGGAGCGCTGAAGGACAAGTTCAGCTCCATCACCGGGATGATCCCGGATTGGAAGGGTCCGATGGCCGTCGACCTGCGGCTCCTGGGCCCCTCTGGACAGGCGCTGATGACCGGCCTGATGACCGGGATTGATCAGCAGGTCCCGGCTCTTCAGCGGCAGCTCCGCGGGATCACCTCGGGGATCGTCGCGAGCGTGGGTGCGCCCACGCTCGGCGGCGCCGCGATGGCCGGTCTTGTGTCACCGGCTCCGCCCCTACGGCCGGCTTCGGGGAGTGGGCGCGGCGCGGCCTCGGCGGTGGACCGGCGTACGTACACCGAGAACCGGAACACCTACAACTCGTACACCCTGACGCAGCGGGACATGACGATCCGGGACCTGGAGGCGCTCCAGCGCCGCCAGGACGCCCGCGCCCGGGTAGGGAGGCCACGGTAGGCGCTCCGGTCGTGAGCGAAAGCTGACTGTGCCGAAGGCGTCCGGCTAAGCCGGACGCCTTCGGCATGTCCGCGGCATACCAACGGAGTCAGAGAGCGCGCGAGCAAGGACGCTGCCGCCTTCCGTGTTTCTCGATTACCGGGCTACCGTGCTGCCCGCCCGGCACCCGAGCCGGACAGAAGAGGGGAACACCATGGCCCGCAAACTGCGGATGCTCGGCACTAACTCGAAGAGCGGCGAATGCCCCACGCTCTATGAGGACGTCGACACCGGGGAGATCCTGGTGCAGGGGTACACCGTCACCGATCCCGAGGTCCTCGCGCAGATGGCGAACCCGCTGAAGGGGGAATCCCTCGTTGTCGTGGACCGTGCCCTGCTCGTCAACTTTGCCCCGCGGTCGTGAGCGTGGATGCTGTCCCCGCGAGCGGCATCCTGGAGTACTTCCGCAACGGCTTTCAGCACACTGCCTGGCGACTGGAGACCCGTCGCTCGTACGCGGCCGACGAGGCGACCGAGGAGTATCAGCAGTTCCTCCGAGGCATCGCCCCTCCCCGGGACGAGGGGCCGTGGTTCTCCACCATGCGGGAGCTGACCGCGCGCGGCCTGCGGATCGAGCGCGTGCGCCTGGTCGACCAGCCGCCCAGCGACGGGCAGCGGTACCTCCTCGCCACGACGCCCGACAATCTGGCCGCAGGGGAGGACATCCGGTACCTGACCAGGGCTCGCGCCGAGGAACTCCACCTGCCGCGCGAGGACTTCTGGCTGTTCGACTCCAGAGTCCTGGCCCGCTTCAACTGGGACGACTCGAACCGGCGCATGGAGCTGACCACAAGCCCGGAAGACGTCGTACGTGCGTGCCAGGCCCGTGACATCGCCTGGCACTACGCCATCGGGCACGCCGAGTTTGTAGGCCGGGTAGCTTCCCCCATGTGAGCACTGACTACCAGCAGGCCAGAACCGCTCTCGGTGCGCGGCTGCGTGAGCTGCGCACCGAGGCCGGGCTCACCGTCCGCGGCCTGGCTGCCGAGTGCGGCTGGGCGCCGTCGAAGGTCTCGAAGCTGGAGAACGGCAAACAGACCGCGACCAACGCAGACCTTGAAGCATGGGCGCGCGGCGTCGGCCGGCCGGAGTCTGCGGGGGAACTGAAGGGCCGTCTGGCCGGGCTCGAATCGACGTACCGTTCATGGCGTCGGCAGTTCGCCGGCGGGCATCGCGCGGTGCAGGACGCCCTCGGTGCGCAGCACGAGAGGACCAAGGTATTGCGCGGGGTCTCAGCGGCGGTCGTACCGGGCGTCTTCCAGACCCCCGAGTACGCCCGGCACGTGCTCACGCGGTACGCCGAGCTGCACGGCGCAACGCGGGACATCGAGGCAGGCGTCACCTCCCGGATGCGCCGACAGGAGGGGCTCTACTCCGCAGGGCGGACCTATCGGGTCCTCATCTGGGAGTCGGCCCTGTACGTGCGGATCTGCCCGCCCTCGGTGCTCGCTGACCAGCTCGACCGGCTGATGTCCGTCAACGGGCTCTCCACGGTCGAGCTGGGAATCATCCCGCTCACAGCCGACGTACGGATCGCGGCGGGCGACGACTTCTGGATCCACGATGACCGGCTCGTTGTTGCCGAATCCTGGCACGCCGAAATGTGGCTCGACTCTCCCGAGGATCTCGCGCTGTACGGACGGATCTGGGACACCCTCGCCGTGGCGGCCGTCCGTGGTCGGGACGCGCACCGGATCATCGCCCGCGCCCGTACCGCTCTCGCCCCGTCCTGAGGAACATCAGGAAACGGCGGCGGCCGGATGAGAAACAGCGAGAAACAAGGCCAGACCTGAGAAACACGGGCGCCTACGGTCCGGTACATGGCCAGACAGACGAGCACCGACGTCCAGACCGACACTCCGTCCTGCGGCTGGTGCCACTACCACCGAGGACCGTCTGAGACGGCCGTACTGGTGGAGATCATCGAGGTTGGCTCGGGGGCTGGCGGCAGCGTGTACGCCTGTGCCCCGTGCCGCGAGCAGCACTGGCTCACGCCTGTCTCCGAGATCTCGGTGGAAGAGCTGCTTGCCAAGCTCCAGGTCGGGGCTGCGGCCTTCCAGCAGCGGTCATGAGTACCCTGCAGGCCGCGCGGGTTCCGTGCGCCGAGGCGCCCATACCGCCCGCGGGCGACCTGTCCACGGAGGCGTGGGCGGGCCGGGCCTGCTACGCGTGCGGCCGGCCGCTGACGTCGGGCGCGGTGTACCGCGGCTGGGCGCGCGGCCGGTCAGGCGTGCACGTCCTCGACGCCGAGGTATGGGCCTGCCCCCGCTGACTGGCGCCCGCTGCTGACATCCCGCAGCGGGCGGCTTCAGCGCCCCGGCCGGTCCGCGCGTGCACTCGCAGACGCACGGCGGAGACACCGCCCGATGCACCATCGGCTCGCCCGGAGGGACGCATGGCCGACCCATCCGACTGGCGGAGCCGCTTCAGCCACCTCGTGGTCGTCGACATCCGTACGGGCGCGGTGGGCCGGCTACTCAGGACGGACGGCGGCCTGGTCGTCCTTCAGCCGGTGACCGGTGGCGAGGAGTGGACCGCGCCTGCGGACTTGGTGCGGCCGGCCACGCCCGCCGAGGTGGCCGCCGCGCTCGCTGATCCTGAGTGACCTTGGCTCAGTGGCCGCCCGCGCGCGAACGGCGGAAGCCCCGCCGCAGTTCGCGACGGGGCCTCGGGCTGGTGGCCGGTCAGTGGCCGCGTAGGGCGTGGGCTTCGCGGGCCTCGGCCTCGGTGATCCTTCCGGCCTCAACGTCGTTCTCGATGCCCTGGTAGGCAGCTTTGTCGCAGGCTTCGCACTCGCCGCATTCTTCTTCGGGGGTGACCGCGCCGCAGTCGGGCGCGAACTCGCGGTCGTTGTCCTGGTAGGTCATGTCGTCCTCTCTGGCTCCGGGGCTGTCCCGGCTCCCCTCACCGCCCGTACGGGCCGGGCGGATCGGGCAGCCGTCAGCCGCTGTTCAACCGCCCATGGATCACGCGCCGCTCACCTCCCGCTGCTGTACGTGGATGGTGCACGTAACCCCTTCTGAGCCCCTCTCTACTCTCGTCACCACTGGCTCCCCAACTGCGTAAACGTCGCCAGAAGGGGTTTCGGGAAGCGGTGGGGGAGTGGCGTACGAATCGGACACGCCCCACGCTGCGACCGCCCATACGACGGGCACGGCGGCGATCAGGTACGGCGCCCGCTCAAGGAGCCGTCCGGCGAAGAACAGCCCCAGGACGCACCCGCCGCACCGGGCGAGGAACCTCCACCCGGCCCCCTCCGGGGCGAGCCATCCGCCCGCCCCGTGGAGCAGCAGCCCCGTGCCGAGGCACAGCCGCCCGTACGCCGCGACAACCGGCCCGGTGACCCGCGAGACCACGTCGGCCGCGGCCTGGCGGGCGGTCACAGGAGACCCACGATGACGTCGCCGGCCGTGCTGACGACGGGCGACAGGACGTACCCGGCGATCCCCGCGACCCCGGAGGACAGGCCCAGGGTGATCCCGCACAGGACAGCCCGTGCGAGATCCCAGCGGAAGCCGCCGCGGCGGGTCCAGACGGCGATCAGGACCCCGGTGGCCACGATGACGAAGGCGTGCCCGCCGGGGGTGAGGACGAGGTTCGAGGACCGGGTGACGTTCGGGGCGTCGCTGCCGATCCCGTACTCCAGGACCGCGTCCCCCAGCTCGGAGGCGCCCCAGAGGGACCAGTCCGCGCCGAGCCCGAGCAGGCCCCCGGCGGAGAGGACGAGGAGCATCCCGTACAGGGCGGCGAGGGTGAACGGGACCAGGCGGACGAGCTGCTTGGCAACCCTCTTCCGGCCGGGCCACCAGCGGGCAATCTCCCACCCGAGCAGGGACAGGCCAACGGTCACACCGCCGAGGGAGACGATTCCGTACGTGGAGAAGTTCATGATCGTGTCCTCAGTGGAACAGGGCGACGATGAACGCCGCGGCGGTGAGGATGAACGCGACGGTCCCCGTAATACGCGGGACGTCGTGGAGCGCGACGGCGCACAGACCGAACAGCGCGAGGAGCGCGGAGCCAGCGAAGAACGCGAGGGAGAGCACCACGGCTACCCCTCCGGCCCGTCGCCCGTCATACGCCCTTCGGCGGCCGTATGACGCGGCTCGTGCAACTGGACCTGAACGGCCTTGATCAGCGGCATCGTTCCCTCGGGGCAGAGGCCGGAGGAGGACAGGCCGCGGTAGATGCCGGCCGTCAGCGCGACGGCGTATTTCACGGCGTCCGAGGCCGTCATACCGGGGCGCATCATCACGGCCAGGTCGTCATACAGGCTCTGGTCGACCCGTACGGACAGGCCCTTGCCGGGCGCGGGCGGGGTGCTCACTGGCCCTCACCCCGGGCGAGCAGAACGGCGAGCGTCCGGGCCATGGCCCGCAACTGGGCGGCGTGCTCCACCAGGACCGCGGCGAGGCTGTCCAGCTCTGCGGGGGAGCACGCGCGGTTGAACTCGCCCAGGCTCACGCTGGCGTGGACGTCTCGCGAGACGCGGTCGGCGTACGGGGCCTGGGCGATCGCGGCGTACGTGAGTTCGTAGCCGGAGAACGCCGGAAGGAGTGCGGGCCCGCTGTGGATGGTGTCGGCCCGGTACTGCGGGGGGTGTCCCTCGTGGCCGGTGCACCAGGACGGCTCGGGGATGGTGATCCGGCCGCGGTCGAGCGTCTCGATCGTCACCGTACGGGCGGCGGTCATCGGCCGGCCCCGTCCTTCGGGGTGCCCCAGGCGCGGTATCCGGTCGGGGGGTGTTCGGCGAGCCGTTCGCGCAGGTACTCGGTGGTCCACTCGATGCCGAGCGGTCCGTCTTCGAGGGCGTCGCGGAGCGCGATCCGGGCGTGCGAGACGCGCTGGTTGAGGAGCCGGTCGTAGACCTCGCCGTCCCCTATCGTCGCGGGCGCCGGGATGTCGAGCGCTTCGAGGACTGCGGCGAGCAGATCACGCATCGGGTCGTTGGCGGTCATCGGTCGGCCCCCGCGTCCTGCTGCGTCGGGCGCTCCCACGCGGTGTAGGTGACCGGGTTGTTGGAGGTCATCCTGCGGATGCCGTCTGCGTGGATGTCCGGTGCGTCCTGGCGGTCGACCATGGCGCGGAGGTAGCCGCGCAGCTGGGCGGCGCGGGACTCCAGCAGCCGGTGGTAGGCGTCTTCGTCGCGGAACTGGTGGGGCCGGGGGACGTCGAGCGTCTCCACGATCGCCGCGAGTAGATCGTGAACCAGCGACAGTGCGGGCTCGCCGCTACCGGTGCCGGGCGCGGGCATGGGAAGGTCATGCATGGGTCTGACTCCTTGATGCGAAGGGGTTCGGATCAAGGCCCCGGCCGACGTTGCAGTCGTCGAGCCGGGGCCGCCCGTCTCACGCACGTCTCACAGACGTGATGGAGCGGGGTGGAGCCAGGGCCTTTGAAGCGCTTCCGTGTACACCCTGTTTAGGGCGTCTGGACCCTCTGGACTGCCGCTATACAACTACGGATCAGAAGGTTGCAGGTTCGAATCCTGCCGAGTGCACACCAGACCAGAGGCCCTGTGGAGAGATCCACAGGGCCTCTGGCTTTTTGCACGGTGAATGGCGGCAACAGCATTCGGCGACGGATCAGGTCGGAGCCCGCTCCAACTCGGCAACGTGAGACCGGAGTTGCAGGCGCACGCGCGTTCGAACGCGCCGACCGCCCCAATCAGGGTTTTTGTGGTGACCGGACCACCCGGAATGCCGACCAGGCCGAGGGGTAGTCCGGTCTCTGCCTTGCCGGCCGTAGCCGCGCGAGCGGCGCCGATGAACCGGCGCTTCGTCATCAGCTCAGGGCTTTGCCCACCTCGTAGACGGTGGGCCGGTCCTCCGGCGCGCCGGTAACAGAAGGGGTGACCATGTCACGGACCGAGTACTACGACGACCCGGCGGCACCGGAGCCGAACAGCTTGGTGGTCGCCGCGCCCGCCGTGGTTACCGACGACGAAGGACGCATCCTTCTTCAGCGCCGACGGGACAACGATCTCTGGGCGCTCCCTGGTGGCGGCATGGAGATGACCGACTCACTCCCCGGAACGGCCGTCCGCGAGGTGAGGGAGGAAACGGGTCTGGACGTAGAGATCACCGGGCTCGTGGGCACGTACAGCGACCCTCGCCACATCATCGCCTACTCGGACGGTGAGGTACGCAGACAGTTCAACATCTGCTCACCGCCCGCATGGTCGGCGGTCGGCTCGCGATCTCGGACGAGTCCACGGAGCTGCGGTTCGTCCAGCCGCAGGAGATCGACCAACTGCCAATGCACCACACGCAACGGTTGCGGATCGGCCACTTCCTGGAACACCGCGATCGGCCCTACCTCGGCTGACCTCGTAGGTCGCGGTGACGGCAACTCTGATGGCAATGACGACATACAGAGGCCGTTGACCACGACCACCACCGATCAGCCGGAGGAAGGACGAGTTCCCTAACAACACGCTTTCCAACTGTGTTGGTGAAGCGGCGGGTTGAGTCCATGGTCGTTGACCAGCGTTAGCGGGGGGCGCTGGTTAGCGAGCGACCCTTGGCCGTACCCTGAACGCCCATGAACGGGGTTGATGAGACGAAAACTGAGACGGACTTGTTCAGCTCATCAAGTCGCCGTACGTGACCAGTAGCTAAAGCGAGCGGTGGCACCATCAAAGTGAAGGCAGAAGCCGTAAGGTGTCAGCGCCCGGGAAGTCTCAGAAATCCTGGAAACGACGTGATCTGGGCAACCGATCACGGGCACGCTCGCCATTACGTCACTGACGTGCGTCGCGGATGCTGTTCCTCGCTACCACTGTGAAACTTCGCAGCGTGTCCCAGAATGCGTGATAGGTCGTGTCGAAGTCGGGGCTGTGCACAGCGGAGGTTTCAGCCATGGCCGTGATGGCCACGTAGACGTCCTTGGAGGCTGCCTCCAGACGGCTGGCCACCTGAGAAACATCGTCCGGGCCCTCCAGATTCGCCGTGTGAATTGCCGGGGTCATCTCTGCGTGGAGTCGAAGGTGCTGACGAAGGACTTCTCTCAGCGCTGATGCTCGCGCGTCCGGGTCCGTCACTTCCACCGCTAGCAGAACATTAATGAATAAATCGCCTACGGCATGAGCTTTATTCACAACATGGGCATAGGTGGACCGCCGTCGCTCGTATGTTCTCCGCCTGTTGTGCAGCGCGGGCCGTCTCAGCTTGAATCTGTGCGGCCCGCGTGCTGCCCCGATAACCCACCCAGCTCGCGAGGATCGCTGTAGCGCCGGTGAGCGCAGCAACGAGGAACCCTAAGTCAGGCATGGGAGGTGGTGCCAAGAACCGAGTTGACGCAAACCTCGGAATCTTGTACTCCGAAGCGGCGTAGGGGTGACGTGGGGTGCATCGTGGAGCGGGTGGCGAGATTCGAACTCGCACTTCCAGTTTTGGAATCACTGGTGATCCAGCTTTGAACGGGTCGTTAATCGGCAACGGCAGTCGCTGGCGCCAGGCTGTGTGGGGAAGGGGAGGCTGGAATGGGCGATCACGAGAGTGCCGCTGTGCGGGGGTTTCTGG
>NZ_LATD01000252.1 GCF_000981895.1 Streptomyces odonnellii
GGTGAGGGTGTCGCCGCTAAGGCCCTGGAGAGCCTCGGGATTTCGCTCGAGGCGGTCCGCCAGCAGGTGGAGGAGATCATCGGCCAGGGCCAGCAGGCCCCGTCCGGCCACATCCCCTTCACACCCCGGGCCAAGAAGGTCCTGGAGCTGTCGCTCCGCGAGGCCCTTCAGCTCGGCCACAACTACATCGGTACGGAGCACATCCTGCTCGGCCTGATCCGCGAGGGCGAGGGCGTCGCCGCCCAGGTCCTGGTGAAGCTGGGCGCCGATCTCAACCGGGTGCGGCAGCAGGTCATCCAGTTGCTCTCCGGCTACCAGGGCAAGGAGGCCGCCACAGCGGGCGGTCCTGCCGAGGGCACGCCCTCCACGTCCCTGGTCCTCGACCAGTTCGGCCGGAATCTCACCCAGGCCGCCCGCGAATCCAAGCTCGACCCGGTCATCGGGCGCGAGAAGGAGATCGAGCGGGTCATGCAGGTGCTCTCCCGCCGCACCAAGAACAACCCGGTCCTCATCGGCGAGCCCGGCGTCGGAAAGACGGCGGTCGTCGAGGGCCTGGCCCAGGCCATCGTCAAGGGCGAGGTGCCCGAGACCCTCAAGGACAAGCACCTCTACACCCTCGACCTCGGCGCGCTCGTCGCCGGCTCCCGCTACCGCGGTGACTTCGAGGAGCGCCTGAAGAAGGTCCTGAAGGAGATCCGCACCCGCGGCGACATCATCCTGTTCATCGACGAGCTGCACACCCTGGTCGGCGCCGGCGCCGCCGAGGGCGCCATCGACGCGGCGAGCATCCTGAAGCCGATGCTGGCCCGCGGTGAGCTCCAGACCATCGGCGCCACCACGCTCGACGAGTACCGCAAGCACCTGGAGAAGGACGCGGCCCTGGAGCGCCGTTTCCAGCCCATCCAGGTCGCGGAGCCGTCCCTGCCGCACACGATCGAGATCCTCAAGGGCCTGCGCGACCGGTACGAGGCGCACCACCGCGTGTCCATCACGGACTCCGCGCTGGTCGCCGCGGCGACCCTCGCCGACCGGTACATCTCGGACCGCTTCCTGCCGGACAAGGCGATCGACCTGATCGACGAGGCCGGCTCCCGGATGCGGATCCGCCGGATGACGGCGCCGCCGGACCTCCGCGAGTTCGACGAGAAGATCGCGGGCGTCCGCCGCGACAAGGAGTCGGCGATCGACTCCCAGGACTTCGAGAAGGCCGCTTCCCTCCGTGACAAGGAGAAGCAGCTCCTCGCCGCGAAGACCAAGCGGGAGAAGGAGTGGAAGGCCGGCGACATGGACGTGGTCGCCGAGGTGGACGAGGAGCTGATCGCCGAGGTCCTGGCGACGGCGACGGGCATCCCGGTCTTCAAGCTCACCGAGGAGGAGTCCTCGCGACTGCTCCGCATGGAGGACGAGCTGCACAAGCGCGTCATCGGGCAGAAGGACGCCATCAAGGCGCTCTCGCAGGCCATCCGTCGTACGCGAGCGGGTCTGAAGGACCCCAAGCGCCCCGGTGGCTCGTTCATCTTCGCCGGCCCGTCCGGTGTCGGTAAGACCGAGCTGTCCAAGACGCTCGCCGAATTCCTGTTCGGCGACGAGGACGCGCTGATCGCCCTCGACATGTCGGAGTTCAGCGAGAAGCACACCGTCTCGCGTCTCTTCGGTTCGCCTCCCGGTTACGTGGGATACGAGGAGGGCGGCCAGCTCACCGAGAAGGTGCGCAGGAAGCCGTTCTCCGTCGTCCTCTTCGACGAGGTCGAGAAGGCCCACCCCGACATCTTCAACTCCCTTCTGCAGATCCTGGAGGACGGTCGCCTGACCGACTCCCAGGGCCGCGTCGTGGACTTCAAGAACACGGTCATCATCATGACGACCAACCTCGGGACCCGGGACATCTCCAAGGGGTTCAACCTGGGCTTCGCGGCGCAGGGCGACACCAAGACCAACTACGAGCGGATGAAGAACAAGGTCAACGAAGAGCTGAAGCAGCACTTCCGGCCCGAGTTCCTCAACCGTGTCGACGACACGGTCGTCTTCCACCAGCTCACCGAGGAAGACATCATCCAGATCGTCGACCTGATGGTCGCCAAGGTCGACGAGCGTCTGAAGGACCGGGACATGGGCCTGGAGCTCAGCCCGTCCGCCAAGTCGCTTCTCGCCAAGAAGGGTTACGACCCGGTGCTGGGTGCCCGGCCGCTGCGCCGGACGATTCAGCGCGAGATCGAGGACGTTCTCTCCGAGAAGATTCTCTTCGGTGAGCTGCGCCCCGGTCACATCGTGGTCGTGGACACCGAAGGCGAGGGCGAGACAAAGGCGTTCACCTTCCGCGGCGAGGAGAAGTCGCCTCTGCCGGATGTCCCGCCGATCGAGCAGGCTGCGGGCGGCGGTCCGAACCTGACGAAGGACTGACGTCGAAGGACTGGCAGGGACAGAAAAGCACTGACCCAAGGGCTGCCCCGGAACCGCTTCTTACGGTTCCGGGGCAGCCTTCTTTCATTTCTTGCGGAGTGCGGGCCCCATTAACTGCATTGTCATTGCCGCCTCTTGGGGCCAGGACTTTGGTCCTGAATCGGACAGCCCTTCTGTCCGGCGCCCGTGACATGCCGCACAGCGGATTCCGTCCCTACGAGCCGGGTTAGTGGCCGGTCCGGGGACCGCCGAGGCCTTTGCGCGGGCGATCGCAGCCTTTGACCGGGGTCTTCGTACGGGAGTTCAGGGGCACCCCTACGACGAGATGTCGTAGATGGGGTGTTTTGGCATGAGATGGGGTTCGGGTTACCAAGGTGTGGCCAGCCCGGCGCGAAGGTGCCGGGTCCCTTGATGCCCGGAGGTTTTCGGAATGTCGCCGCGCAAGCTGTCCCGTCTGACCCGCCCGTCCGCCCTTCGTACCCGGGCCGGTGTTCTGGCTGCCGGACTCGGAGTGTCGTTGGCGGCCGGAACCGGGGCCGCGTTCGCCGCGACCGGCGGTGCCGCGCCCGCCGCCCCGGCCGTCGCCACGGCCGCTGTCCAGCACCAGGCCGCCGTCCAGGCCGCCGTACCGGCCAAGGCGAAGGCCAACACGGTCCCGTCGTGGATCGATCCGGTCAGCAAGTACACGCTGAGCGCGGGCTTCGGCAGGGCCGGCAACATGTGGTCCGCGAAACACTCCGGCCAGGACTTCGCCGTACCGATCGGCACCGCGGTGCACGCCGTTCACGGCGGTACGGTCGTCAAGGCGGGCTCGTACGGCGCCGGTGACGGTCCCGCGTACGGCAACGCGATAGTGATCAAGCACGGCGACGGTACGTACTCGCAGTACGCCCACCTGTCGAAGATCCAGGTCCATGTGGGCCAGTACGTGAAGACGGGCCAGCAGATAGCGCTGTCCGGCAACACCGGCAACTCCAGCGGCCCGCACCTGCACTTCGAGATCCGTACGACCCCGAACTACGGCTCGGCCGTCAACCCGGTGAACTTCCTGCGCTCGGTGGGCGTCAAGGTGTGACCGTGTGAGCGCTGATCATCAATTCGGTGGAGACCTCGAGGATGGCGAGCCGCTTCTCCTCGGGGTCTCCTTCGATGTCCTTGAGCGCGAACAGCCCGGCGTGCAGGGTGAACAGCGCGGTCATGCAGCGGACCCGGTTGGTCAGGGACGCGTCGGGATCCTGGATCAGATCGCGCATGTCCACCATGCGGCCCTTGAAGGTCACGCCGATGCTCAGATCGCGCATCGTCGCCTGGTTCTCCTGCATGAAGCGGAAGAGCGGTGTCGCGTTCGCCAGCGCCTCGCTGTAGCGGCGCAGGATCTCCCGCTTGGTCTCCAGCGTGTGCGGCTGGCTCCGGCCCCAGGTGATCAGTTCGTCGATCGGGCGCATCAGATCCTCGAAGAGGCTGATCAGGATGTCTTCCTTGGTCTTGAAGTGGTAGTAGAGCGCGGCCTTGGTGACATCCAGCCGCTCGGCGATCTCCCGCAGCGAGGTCTTCTCGTACCCCTGTTCGGCGAAGAGCTCCAGCGCGATGTCCTGGATGCGCTGACGGGTGTCGCCCCGCCGCGGGTGCTGTGCGCTGCCCATGGTGCTCTCTCTCCCGGGAAATAACTTACTTGACGCCCGACAAGTAGAAGGTCTACCTTCCCCAGTGTAGTCGGCTTGCCGGGCGGCAGGTAAGTGTCAGGGGAGTGCAGGGGAGTGGGGAACATGAGTCCGACCGGGAAACAGACGGGGAAGGGCGCGTCAATCGACGGCGACGGTGAGGCGTCCATGGCCGCGCAGCCGGCCAAGGCCGAGCCGCAGCCGCGGAGTGTACGGGTGGTGCTGCTCGCGCTGATGATCGCGATGCTGCTGGCCATGCTCGACAACATGATCATCGGTACGGCGATGCCCACCATCGTCGGCGAGCTGGGCGGGCTGGAGCATCTTTCCTGGGTGGTCACCGCCTACACCCTCGCCACCGCCGCCTCCACCCCGATCTGGGGCAAGCTCGGCGACATGTACGGGCGCAAGAGCGTCTTCCTCACCTCGATCGTGATCTTCCTGATCGGATCGGCGCTCAGCGGTATGGCCCAGGACATGGGCCAGCTCATCGGCTTCCGCGCCGTTCAGGGCCTGGGCGCGGGCGGTCTGATGGTCGGCGTGATGGCGATCATCGGCGATCTGATACCGCCCCGCGAGCGCGGCAAGTACCAGGGCATGATGGCCGGCGTGATGGCGCTCGCCATGATCGGCGGACCACTGGTCGGCGGCACCATCACCGACCACCTCGGCTGGCGCTGGAGCTTCTACATCAATCTGCCGCTCGGCGCGCTGGCGCTGGTGATGGTCACCGCCGTACTGCATCTGCCGGCGAAGGACCGGTCGAAGGTGACGGTCGACTATCTCGGGGCCGCGCTGCTGACGATTGGCATCACCTCGATCGTGCTGGTCACCACCTGGGGCGGTACGGAGTACGCCTGGGACTCGGCCATGATCATGGAGCTGATCGCGATCGGTGTTGTCGCGCTGGTCGGCTTTGTCTTCGTACAGACCAAGGTCACCGAGCCGATCATGCCGCTGCACATCTTCCGCAGCCGCAACTTCACCCTGATGTCGGTGATCGGGTTCCTGACCGGCTTCGTGATGTTCGGCGCGGTGCTCTTCCTGCCGCTCTACCAGCAGTCCGTGCAGGGCGCCTCGGCCACCAACTCCGGTCTGCTGCTCCTGCCGATGCTGCTGTCGATGATGGTCGTCTCGCTGATCGCGGGCCGGGTCACCACCAGCAGCGGCAAGTACAAGATCTTCCCGATCCTGGGCGGCGGACTGATGACGGCCGGGCTGTTCCTGCTGGCGCAGATGGACACCGGGACCTCGCGGCTGACGTCCGGCGTGTACATGGCCGTCCTCGGCGCCGGTATGGGCTTCCTGATGCAGATCACCATGCTTGTCGCGCAGAACAGCGTCGAACTGAAGGACATGGGGGTCGCCTCCTCCGCGACCACCCTCTTCCGTACACTCGGCAGCTCGTTCGGCGTCGCCATCATGGGGGCGCTGTTCACGAGCCGGGTGCAGGACGAGATGGCCGCCCGGGGCGGCGGGGGTGCCACCGAGCAGTCCGCGCAGCTCGACGCGGCGAGCCTGGCGAAGCTGCCGGACGCGGTGCGCGAGGCGTACCAGGTCGCGGTCTCGTCCGGTACGCACGCGGCCTTCACGCTGGGCGCGGCGATCGCGGTGATCGGATTCGTCGCGGCCTTCTTCGTCAAGGAGGTCCCGCTGCGGGGCGCCGGAACGAAGCCGGCCGCCGAGGAGACACCGGCCCTGGACGGCAAGGTCCCGCAGTCCGCCTGATGCCCTGATCCTCCGATCCCCAGGTCCGTCCACACCACCGCACTCGTGGCTCGCGGCCATGGCCCCCGGCGTATCGCGCCGGGGGCCCACCTCGTCCGGTGCTGTGTGGATCCGCCTAGGGGATCTTGAGTATCGGGAAGCTGCCCGTAGTCGTCGGGGCGTGTTCCGGAAGCCAGAGGACCGCGATCGCGCCGCCCGCCCCTGCCGAGCCCTTCGCCCCTTCCGCGTCCTCAGCGCCTTCCGGACCCGCGTTGCGGAACGTCAGCCTGGCGCCCAGGACCCGGGCCTGGCCGGCCGCGATGGTCAGACCCAGACCGTGGCCCTGGCCGGCGCGGTCGGTGGCGCCCGTACGGAACCGGCTCGGGCCGTCACGCAGCAGCGCCCCGGGAAAGCCTGGGCCATGGTCCCGTACGCGTACGATCCGGCCCTCGACCGTGACCTCGACGGGCGCGGCACCGTGCTTGGCCGCGTTCGCCAGCAGATTGCCGAGGATGCGTTCGAGCCGCCGCGGGTCCGTACTGACCCAGGACTCGTGCACGACCGTGACCTCGATCTCGGGATCCACCAGGGCCACCCGCCGCCCCACGAACTCGCCGAGCGCGATCTCCTGGAGTTCGGCACGCTCCGACGCGCTGTCGAGCCTGGCCACCTCCAGGACGTCCTCGACCAGGGTGCGCATGGCCTGGGCCCGGTCCCGTACCAGCTCGCTCGGGCGGCCGGGCGGCAGCAGTTCGGCCGCCGTGAGCAGCCCGGTCACGGGTGTCCGCAGCTCATGGGCGATATCGGCGGTGACCCGGCGCTCCGCCTCTATGCGCTCGTTCAGCGCGTCGGTCAGCGCGTCCACCGCGCGGGCCAGGTCGTCCGTCTCGTCGCGTACGACTCCGCCGACCGCGTCCCCGACCCGTACCTCCGTATACCCCTCGGCGACCCGGCCGGCCGCGCCCGCGGCCCTGCGCAGCCGCCGTGAGAGCTGCCCGCCGATCAGCACGCCCAGGGCGCAGCCCCCGAAGACCACCGAGGCGGAGCCGATGATCAGGGAGCGGTCCAGATCCTGCATGATCGTCGCGCTGCGGTCGGCGAACCGGCTGTGCAGCGAGAGGACCGTGCCATTGCCCATGGGCACGGCCGCCCAGACATCGGGCACCCCGTTGGCGCCCTCCTCCACATAGGTCGCGCGCCGGCCCTGCCGCATCTTGTCCCGCAGTTCGTACGGCAGCCCGGGATCGTTGATCTTCGTACCGAACTTCGGCTCGTTGGTCGAGTCGTACATCCGCTCCGCGAACAGCAGCCGTTCGAGCTGCACTTCGCGCGCGTTGTCGAGCATCGAGACGCGGGGCCGAGTTGTGTACGACGAGACTCAGCGCCAGCGCGACCAGCGCGCCCACCGCCGCGATCGCGATGCTGATCTTCCACCGGACCCCGGTGCGCAGCGCGAGCCGCCTCATGAGCCAGCCGCGCCGTTTCATGAGCTGCGCCCGTGAGCTGTGCCGCTTCACGCGAAGACCGGGTTCAGGGCCGGGTGCCGCTTCATGCCTTGAGCTTGTAGCCGAAGCCGCGGACCGTGTCGATCCGGTCCTGGCCGATCTTGGTGCGCAGCCGCTGGACATGCACGTCCACGACCCTGGTGTCCCCGCCCCAGCCGTAGTCCCAGACCCGCTCCAGCAGCTTGTCGCGGGTGAGGACCGTCCCGGGCGCGGCGGAGAACTCCAGCAGCAGCCGCATCTCCGTCGGCGTCAGCGCCACCGGCTCGCCGCTCCTGCGCACCTCCATGCCGTCCGTGTCGACCTCCAGATCGCCGAAGGTCAGCACTCCGCCGCTGCCGCCGGGCTCGTCCTGCCCGCTCCGCTCGTCGCCCGTGAGTCCGCCGGCATGGCCGAAGCGGCGCAGTACGGCCCGGATCCTGGCGACCAGCACCGCGCTGTCGAAGGGCTTGGTGACATAGTCGTCGGCGCCCGCCTCCAGACCGAGCACCACATCGATGGAGTCGGCGCGTGCCGACAGCATGATCACGGGCACGGTCGACTCGTCGCGGATACGCCGGCACAGACTGACGCCGTCCAGACCCGGCACCATCACGTCGAGCAGCGCGATGTCCGGTGTACGGGCGCGGAACGCCTCAAGGCCGGACAGCCCGTCCGGTATGGCGGTGACCATGAAACCCACCCGCTCCAGGGCGAGTTGGGTGGCCTCGCGGATGACATCGTCGTCCTCGACGAACAGCACATGGGTCCCGGCCATCCCGCGGCCCTCAGCCCTGGTCCGGCGCGAGCGGGACGGGTGTCGCCGTGACTCCGCCGCCCACCGCCCTGCTGTAGCTGTTGCGCACCCGGTAGCGCTCGCTGAACTTCGCGTTGCCCCAGCTATAGGTCACGACATCCTCCCCCGAGGGGTACGACATGGGGTCGCCCTGCGCGTACACCTGCTGGGTCACGACCAGCGCGCCGCGGTCGATGGTGGAGTAGACGGCGGGCTGCTCGTTGGCGAAGACGTTCACATAGCGATGGTTCTGCGAGCGGTACACATACGTTCCGATGCCGACCGCGTCACCGCAGGTCATCACGTTGATCACCACATCGGGCACGGTACCGTCGGTGAGATTTCCGTATGAGGTGTCCACCGGATAGGCGTCCTCGGCGCACGGTTTGAGATCGGCCTTGATCCGTCGGCTGACCTTGGGATCGCGGCGGAGCAGCGCCACCGCGTCCACGGTCCTCGCCGGGCTGGGCTCGGGGGAGGCCGACTGGGGGGCGGGGATCCCGCGTTCGACCGGCGTGGTCATCGCCGCGCCCTCGTCCCTGGTGCCCGTACCTCCGGCCGAGCAGCCGGTCGCGAGCACGCAGAAGGCGGCGAGCCCGGCCATGGCCGTGGCAGCCGCCGCGAATGATCTGCCCTCCGGTGATCCGCCTTCCGGTGATCCGCCTTCGGGTGATCTGCCTTCGGGACGCCGGCCTCCGGGAGATCTGCTCCCGGAGGGGACCCCCGGCCGGTCAGGGACCTTCAGGCCGCGCACCTCGCCCGCCCCCGTTCGTCACGCCCGTCACTCCTGTCCCGCCCGTCC
>NZ_LATD01000253.1 GCF_000981895.1 Streptomyces odonnellii
GGGGTCTGACGCCGGACCTGGTGCGGAGACCGGGGCCGGTGTGGGATGCGGTCCGGAGTCCGGTGAGTGGTCCGGCGCGGAGCCCGGTCCGGAATCCGGCCCGGAGTCCGGCTCGGGCCCCGGCGGCCGGTCGCCCGGGGGACTGTCCGGATGGACCACCCCCGCCAGACGCGCCAGTGCTTCGCGGGCCGCCGGGGACAGGGCGCGGCCCGTCCCGTACAGCTCCGTGCCGTCCGGTGCGAACAGCACCGCCCGCCCTCCGAGTCGTACCGCGAGCTGATGCAGCACCGCGGGCACCGGGTCCCGGCGGGCCGCGGCGGCGGCCAGACCCTGCTGGGCCCGGGTGACCCGGCCGAGTTCCCGGTGGCGTGCTTCCGCCATCAGCCGCCACACCCCCCGTGCCACCGCCGTGAACGGGGTGCGCGGCGGGACCTCGAGCAGCGGCAAGCCGTGCCGGTCGCAGGCCGTGATGAGTGCCGGAGGCACCCTGTCGTACACCGGCGTCACCCCGAAACCCAGCGCCGCCGCCCCCGCCTCGACCACCCGCGCCGCATACGCATCGGCATAAGCGGCCGTGAACTGGACACCAGCGGTCAGAAGCAGCTCACCACCGAGCAGATACGGATAGGGATCGGCCATCTCCGAGGTGTGCACCCAATGGACGGCAGTGGCCGCGTCATCGTCCGGACCGGCGATCCGGCGCAGACCGAGCCCGCTGTCCGCCAACAGCGCGGCCAGCGGAATCGGTGGAGTGGGCGGCGGTACGGGATCCGGCATGGACGATCCATCCATCATCAGCGAGTGGAATGGATGAAACGTACACTTCAGTGCTGCTTTCCGGCCACCTACGGTCTTGTCCCACGGACGGCGCCGCGCGAGGGCGCCCGGACCCGGCGGAACCTGACGGAGGAAGCCATGGCTGTCGACTACGCGGTGATCGTCGTCTATCTGGCCGGCATGCTCGCCATGGGCTGGTGGGGCATGCGCCGCGCCGGATCCAAGAGCGAGTTCCTGGTCGCGGGCCGCAGACTCGGCCCGTGGATGTACTCCGGCACCATGGCCGCCATCGTCCTCGGCGGCGCGTCCACCATCGGCGGTGTCGGTCTCGGCTACCGGCACGGCCTGTCGGGCGCCTGGATGGTCTTCACCATCGGCCTCGGACTGCTCGCGCTCTCCGTCTTCTTCTCCGCGCGGATCGCCCGGCTGAAGGTCTACACCGTCTCCGAGATGCTCGATCTGCGGTACGGCGGCCGGGCCGGGCTCATCTCGGGCATCGTGATGTGGGCGTACACGCTGATGCTCGCGGTCACCTCGACCATCGCGTACGCCACGATCTTCGATGTCCTCTTCGATCTGAACCGTACGGTCGCGATCGTCCTGGGCGGCACGATCGTCGTCGCCTATTCGACGCTCGGCGGCATGTGGTCCATCACGCTCACCGACATGGTGCAGTTCGTCGTCAAGACCATCGGGGTTCTGCTGCTCCTGCTGCCCATCGCCGTGGTCAAGGCGGGCGGCTTCGGCGAGATGAGGGCCAAACTGCCGGACGAGTACTTCGCGCCGTTCGGCATCGGCGGCGAGACGATCTTCACGTATGTCCTGATCTACACCTTCGGCATGCTGATCGGGCAGGACATCTGGCAGCGGGTGTTCACCGCGCGCGGTGACAAGGTGGCGCGCTGGGGCGGCACCGTCGCCGGTACGTACTGTCTGGCGTACGCCCTGGCCGGCGCGGTCATCGGTACGGCCGCCAAGACGCTCTACCCGGATCTGGGCAGCGCGGACGACGCGTTCGCGACCATCGTCAAGGACGAACTGCCCATCGGGGTACGGGGGCTGGTGCTGGCCGCCGCCCTCGCGGCGGTCATGTCGACGTCCTCGGGTGCGCTGATCGCGTGCGCCACCGTTGCGAACAACGACATCTGGTCGCGGCTGCGGAGTGCCGGACGCGCGGGCGGTGACGGGGCCGGCGGCGACAGGGCCGGCGACGATGCTCAGCGCGACGAGGTCAGGGGCAACCGGCTCTTCATCCTGATCATGGGCGTCGCCGTCATCGCCATCGCGATCGCGCTGAACAATGTTGTCGAGGCACTGACCGTCGCGTACAACCTGCTGGTCGGAGGGCTGCTCGTACCGATCCTCGGCGGTCTGCTCTGGCGGCGCGGCACGGTGTACGGGGCGCTGGCCGCCGTGATCGTCGGTGGCGGCGCGGTGGTGGGGCTGATGGCGGCGTACGGGATCCTCGCCACGGAACCGATCTACTACGGGCTGCTCTCCTCGCTGACTGCTTATGTGATCGTCAGTCTGATGACCAGGCCTACGGACGAAGCGGTGCTGGCCGCCTGGCGCCGCAGACTGGCTGGTCAGGACGGTGAGGAGGGTGCCGTGGCGAGCGCCGGGGAGGGCGCGGTGCCGGTGGTCTGAAGCGGTCCGAGGGGGGCCGGGAAGAGTTATCCACAGGCCAGTACGGCTGTCGGCGGGCCGGGCCATTCTTGAGCACATCAGCTTCGAGCACGTCAGCCCGACGACACAGTCGGCACAGGCGACGACACAGAACAGAGCAGTGCGGAGCCGCACGCATCACCAGGAGAGGCCCGACGATGAGCAGCAACGGACACAGCGGACTGGTACCCCCGGACCCGGCCGCCGCCGGCCGTGCGGACGGTTCGCCCAGGTCTGACGACCGCCTGCCCGGCGACAGTTCGCGTGACGACAGTTCGCGTGGCGTCGGCCGGCTCGGCGGCCGTCCGCGCGGGCCCGTCGACTCGTCCCGTATCCCGCGGTACGCCGGACCGGCCACCTTCGCGCGGCTGCCCCGGCTCGACGAGGTCGGCACCGCCGATGTCGCCGTGGTCGGCGTCCCCTTCGACGCCGGGGTCTCCTACCGGCCCGGCGCCCGGTTCGGCGGCAACGCGATACGGGAGGCCTCGCGGCTGCTGCGTCCCTACAACCCGGCCCAGGACGCCTCGCCCTTCGCGCTCGCGCAGGTCGCGGACGCCGGGGACATCGCGGCCAATCCCTTCGACATCGGTGAGGCCGTCGACACCATCGAGGCCGCCGCCGATGAACTGCTGGGCACCGGCGCCCGCTTGATGACACTCGGGGGCGACCACACCATCGCGCTGCCGCTGCTGCGTTCGGTGGCCAAGAAACACGGCCCGGTCGCGCTGCTCCACTTCGACGCTCATCTCGACACCTGGGACACCTATTTCGGCGCCGCGTACACGCACGGCACGCCGTTCCGCCGGGCCGTCGAGGAGGGCATCCTCGACACCGAGGCGCTCTCCCATGTCGGCACCCGCGGCCCGCTGTACGGGAAGCGGGACCTGGACGACGACGCCAGGATGGGCTTCGGCATCGTCACCTCGGCCGATGTCATGCGCCGGGGCGTGGACGAGATCGCGGACCAGCTCCGGCAGCGCATCGGGGACCGTCCGCTGTACATCTCCGTCGACATCGATGTGCTCGACCCGGCACACGCGCCCGGCACCGGCACCCCGGAGGCAGGCGGACTGACCTCCCGCGAGCTGCTGGAGATCGTCCGGGGGCTGGCCTCCTGCCATCTGGTCTCGGCGGATGTCGTGGAGGTCGCGCCCGCGTACGACCACGCCGAGATCACCTCCGTCGCCGCCTCCCACACGGCCTACGAACTCACCACGATCATGTCCCGCCAGACGGCGGAGGCCCGTACCGCTGCCGGGTCTGCCGCCCCGACCGCGCCCGGGGCGCCGAACGAGGCGGCGAAGTGACCCACGACCACGATGTGGTGCTCCGTCCCACCGAGGCGCAGACCAAGGCCGCGCTGAACCCGCCGGCCGGGCGCAACGGCGGTGATCTCGTCATCGAGACCCTGAGCGGTCTCGGTGTCACCACCGTCTTCGGGCTGCCCGGCCAGCACGCGCTCGGCATGTTCGACGCCCTCCGCAGATCCGGTCTGACCTATGTCGGGCTGCGCGTCGAGAACAACGCGGGGTTCGCCGCCGACGCGTACGGCAGGGTCACCGGCCGGGCCGCACCCCTGCTGCTGTCGACCGGTCCCGGCGCGCTCACCTCGCTGCCCGCGCTTCAGGAGGCGGCTGCCGCGTCGGCCCCGGTGCTGGCCATCTCCAGTCAGGTGCCGGCCGCGGGCCTCGGCGGCGGACGCCATGGCTATCTGCATGAACTCCCGGACCAGCAGGCGTCCTTCCGCGGCATCGTCAAATCCGTCCACCTTGTCCGTACCGCCTCGCAGATCCCCTCCGCGATCGCCGCCGCCTGGGAGTCCGCGCTCACCGCCCCGCACGGCCCGGTCTGGGTGGAGATCCCGCAGGACGTGCTGCTCGCGCCGACGACCCTGCCGGTCGTCACGGTGCCGGACGCCACGCCGCGCGAGCTGAGGCCGCGCCCCGAGCTGAGTGCGGTCGCGGCGCACGCCCTGTCGCACGCCGAGCGCCCGGTGATCATCGCGGGCGGCGGGGTGATACGGGCCGATGCCGCGGGCAAGCTGCTCGCCCTCGCCGAGAAGCTCTCCGCCCCGGTCGTCACCACCTACGGCGGCAAGGGCGCCTTCCCCTGGGAGCACCCGCTCTCGCTCCAGTCCTGGATCGAGGACCGGCACACCACCGACTTCCTGGCGGACGCGGACGTCCTGCTGGTCGTCGGCTCCGGCCTCGGCGAGCTCTCCTCGAACTACCACACCCTGAGTCCCCGCGGCCGGGTGATCCAGATCGAGGCGGACCTCGGCAAGCTGGAGTCCAACCACCCCGCGCTCGGTATCCACGCCGATGCCCGGACGGCGCTGTCCGCACTGCTGGAGTCGGTCACCCGGCGCCATGACCCGGCCGCCGCCGAAGCGGTCCGTACGGTCCTGGCGAAGGTAGGGGCCAGGATCGAGGCCCAGGACCTCACCCTGGAGCGACGGGTGCTCGACGCCGTACGCGCGGCCCTGCCCGCCGCGTCCCCCAGCTTCTGGGACATGACGATCCTCGCCTACTGGGCCTGGTCCGCCTGGCCGGGCCCCATGCACTCGGCCCAGGGCGCGGGCGGCCTCGGCTACGGCTTTCCCGCGGCTCTGGGCGCCGCGGTGGCCGACCGTACGACACCGGTCCTGGCCGTGTCGGGCGACGGCGGCGCGATGTACTCCATAGCCGAGCTGGCCACCGCCAGGCAGTACGGCCTTCCGGTCACCTGGCTGATCGTCGACGACGGTGGCTACGGCATCCTGCGCGAGTACATGACGGACGCCTTCGGCGAGACCACCGGTACGGAGCTGGCCCGCCCGGACTTCGTGGCCCTCGCGGAGTCCTTCGGCGTCCCGGCCGTCCGTACGGACCCGGAGTCGCTGCGCGAGGACCTCGGCGCCGCGCTCGCCACCCCCGGGCCTTCGGTGGTGGTGCTTCCCGCCCTGCTCAGGATGTTCGCGCCGACGCATCTCTGAGCCCGGCCCGGCGGTCTCGGCAAGAGGGAGCCGGGAGGCATGAATCAACACGATTCGGTCTCGGTCCGGGATTGTGTTCGAGCCCATACAACCATTGACCCTTCGCTGTGCATCATGTCTGCGAGCGCGCCGGGCGGCGCGCTCCTGACACGAGGGACAGGGGCGGGGAACTTCATGACTCAGCAGCGAATATCCTGGCGCGCCCGGGGCGCGCTCTCCATCGCCCTCGCCGCCGGGCTCGTACCGGTCGCCGCGGGAGCGGCACCCGCGATGGCCGCGGCTCCGGCCGTCGCCTGTACCTCCGGCAAGGCGGGCCTCGCGAGCAAGATGTCCAAGGACATCACCGCGGCGCTCAAGGGCAGGGCGTCGACCACCGCCGTGGCGGTCTACGACCGTACGACCAACACACGGTGCACCCTCCGCTCCACCCAGAAGTTCGACTCCGCCAGCGTCGTCAAGGTCACCGTCCTCGCGGCCCTGCTCTGGGACGCCAAGAAGACCAACCGCTATCTGACCCAGCGCGAGGTCGACCTCACCACAGCCATGATCACCAAGTCGGACAACGCGGCGACCAGCACCCTGTGGAAGCAGCTCGGTCTGACGAAGATCAAGGGATTCCTCAAGGCCGCGGGGATGACCCAGACCACCCCGGGCGCGAACGGTTCCTGGGGACTCACCCAGATCACCGCCCGTGACGAGCAGCAGCTCCTCACCCTGGTGACCGCCAAGAACAGCGTGCTCAGCGACAACGCCCGCAGCTACATCCTGGACCGGATGCGCAGGGTGATCTCGTCCCAGCGGTGGGGCGTCCCGGCCGGCGCCCCGGCCTCGGCCACCGTCCAGCTCAAGAACGGCTGGCTCCAGCGGTCCACCCATGGCTGGCGCGTGCACAGCATCGGCGCGTTCACCGGCAAGGGCAACAACTACCTGATCACCGTGCTCACCCACGACAACAAGACGATGAACGACGGCATCAACACCATCCAGGCCGTCGCCCGCGCCGTTCACAAGGATCTCGCCGCGGCCAAGTGACGACCGCCGCCGGTCGCGAGGCCGGCGGTGACGGACCGGTCCGGTGAAGGATCAGGCCGGTGAAGGGTGGGTCCTAGGACCGCAGACCGGTCTTTGTTGCGGAGGGATGAAATCCGCCGTCGCCCGCGTTGGTGCCTTCCGGTAGATCAGGACGACCGGGAGGCATCAGTGGCGGCGGAGCAGGGCTGGGCACGGCGGCTGACCGGGTACGCCTGGCGGTACCGGCGCAATGTGATCCTCGCGCTCGGGTCGTCGCTCGCCGGCATGGCGGTGATGGCGCTCGTCCCGCTGATCACCAAGGTCGTCATCGACGATGTCATCGGCGACGGCAGCCGCTCGCTCCTCGTCTGGACGGGCCTGCTGATCCTGGCCGCGCTCGGCGTCTACGCCGCCACGTACGTCCGGCGCTACTACGGCGGCCGTCTCGCACTCGACGTCCAGCACGATCTCCGTACCGAGATGTACGGCACGATCGCCCGCCTCGACGGACGGCGCCAGGACAGCCTTTCCACCGGACAGGTCGTAGGCCGTGCCACCAGCGACCTCCAGCTCATCCAGGGCCTGCTCTTCATGCTGCCGATGACCATCGGCAATGTCCTGCTGTTCCTCATATCCCTGGCGATCATGGCGTGGCTGTCCCTGCCGCTGACCCTGATCGCCCTCGCTGTCGCCCCCGCCGTCTGGTACATAGCCCGCCGCAGCCGCACCAGGCTGCACCCCGCCACCTGGTACGCCCAGTCCCAGGCCGCCGCCGTCGCCGGGGTCGTCGACGGAGCGGTCTCCGGTGTCCGGGTCGTCAAGGGCTTCGGGCAGGAGGACCAGGAGACCGGCAAGCTCCGCGAAGCCGGCCGCAAGCTGTTCGCCGGGCGGCTGCGCACCATCCGGCTCAACGCCCGCTACACCCCCGCGCTCCAGGCCGTACCCGCCCTCGGACAGGTCGCCATGCTGGCGCTCGGCGGCTGGCTGGCCACCCGCGGCCAGATCACCCTCGGTACGTTCGTCGCCTTCTCCACCTATCTCGCCCAGCTCGTCGGCCCGGTCAGGATGCTCGCCATGGTGCTGACCATCGGCCAGCAGGCCCGCGCCGGTGTGGAACGCGTACTGGAGCTGATCGACACCGAGCCCACCCTCCAGGAGGGCACGAAGGAACTGCCCGCGGACGCCCCCGGCTCCGTCGAGTTCGACGACGTGTCGTTCGCGTACGAGAACGGCAGGCCCGTTCTCGAAGGCTTCTCGCTGGAGATACGGCCTGGCGAGACGGTCGCCGTCGTCGGCTCCTCCGGCAGCGGCAAGTCCACCGTCTCGCTCCTGCTGCCGCGCTTCTACGATGTGACGCACGGCGCCGTCCTCGTCGGCGGCCACGATGTGCGCGAGCTGACACACCACTCACTGCGGGCCGCCATCGGACTCGTACCGGAGGACAGCTTCCTGTTCTCCGACACCGTCCGCGCCAATGTCGCCTACGGCAAACCGGACGCCACCGAGGAGGAGATCCTCCAAGCGACCCGTGCCGCGCAGGCCCACGACTTCATCAGCGCCCTGCCCGGCGGCTACGACACCAAGGTCGGTGAGCAGGGCCTCACCCTCTCCGGCGGCCAGCGCCAGCGCATCGCCCTGGCCCGCGCCATACTCACCGACCCCCGGCTGCTCCTCCTCGACGACGCCACCTCCGCCGTCGACGCCCGCGTCGAGCACGAGATCCATGAGGCGCTGCGCGCGGTGATGGCCGGGCGTACGACCCTGCTCATCGCCCACCGCCGCTCCACCCTCGGCCTCGCGGACCGTATCGCCGTACTCGACGGCGGACGGCTCGCCGACATCGGCACCCACGACGAGCTGCAGGAACGGTCCGCTCTCTACCGCCGACTGCTGACCGACCCCGAGGAACTGGGCGGCGTCTCGCCCGGCCACACCCCCGTCGCCGCCGAATGCGCGGACGATGCCCCTTCCCCGGAGGAGGTCCGCGCCCTCCAGGAGGAGATCGACGCCGAGTTCGACGCCGAGCGCGGAGTCACCCCGGGGCTGTGGGTGCGCGACGAGGCGCGCGACGCCGCCGACGCGGCGGCCCCCGGCGCCACCCCCGAACTGCTCGCCCAGGTGGAGGCGCTGCCCCCGGCCACCGACACCCCCGAAGTGGACGAGGCGCGCGCGGTCGCCGCCGAGGAGTCGTACGGACTGCGCCGGCTGCTGCGCGGCTTCGGGCTGCCGCTGCTGATCAGCCTCGCGTTCGTCGCGGTCGACGCGGGAATGGGCCTGCTGCTTCCGGTCCTCATCCGGCACGGCATCGACCAGGGCGTCGAGCAGCTCGCGCTCGGCGCCGTCTGGGTGGCCGCCTCGCTCGGACTCGTCTCCGTACTCGTCCAGTGGGCGGCGCAGATCGGCGAGACCCGCAAGACCGGGCGGACCGGCGAACGCATCCTCTACGCGCTGCGCCTGAAGATCTTCGCGCAGCTCCAGCGCCTCGGGCTCGACTACTACGAACGCGAGCTGACCGGCCGCATCATGACCCGGATGACGACCGATGTGGACGCGCTCTCGACGTTCCTGCAGACGGGCCTTGTCACGGCGTTCGTCTCCGTCGTCACCTTCTTCGGCATTCTGGTCGTGCTGGTGGTGATCGACGTCCAGCTCGCGCTGGTGGTCTTCGCGACCCTGCCGGTACTGGTCGTCGGTACGGTCTACTTCCGCCGCAAGAGCGTGAAGGCGTACGAACTGGCCCGCGAGCGCATCAGCGTTGTCAACGCGGACCTCCAGGAGTCGGTGTCCGGGCTGCGGATCGTCCAGGCGTTCCGGCGCGAGAAGGACGGCGCGGAGCGGTTCGCCGGGCGCAGCGACCATTACCGTGAGGCCCGGGTGCGGGGCCAGTGGCTGATATCGGTGTACTTCCCCTTCGTACAGTTGCTGTCCTCGGTGGCCGCGGCGGCCGTGCTGATCGTTGGCGCGGGGCGGGTGGAGTCCGGGACGCTGACGACCGGTGCGCTGGTCGCGTATCTGCTCTACATCGACCTGTTCTTCGCCCCGGTGCAGCAGCTCTCGCAGGTCTTCGACGGCTACCAGCAGGCGACCGTCTCGCTGGGCCGTATCCAGGAGCTGCTGCGGGAGCCGACCTCGACGGCCGCCTCGAAGGAGCCGTTGGACGTGCTGTCGCTGCGGGGCGAGATCGCCTTCGAGGGCGTGGAGTTCGCGTACAACGAGCTTGCGAGCGAGGGGTTGACGAGCCAGGAGTTCGCGTCGAACGGGAAATCCGGCGCGGGTGCAGCGAGTGCGGCGGGTGCGGCGGGCTCAGCGGCTTCAAGGGGCTCGGTCGGCATCACCGGCTCGGGGGAGGCTGCTCTGGCGGGTGTCGATCTGCGGATACCGGCGGGCCAGACCGTCGCCTTCGTCGGCGAGACCGGAGCGGGCAAGTCCACGCTGGTCAAGCTGGTCGCGCGGTTCTACGATCCGACCTCCGGCCGGGTCACCGTGGACGGCAGCGATCTGCGCGACCTGGATCTGACGGCGTACCGCCACCGGCTCGGAGTCGTACCGCAGGAGGCGTACCTCTTCGCCGGTACGGTCCGTGACGCCATAGCGTACGGCCGCCCCGACGCGCGCGACGCGGAGGTCGAGGCCGCGGCCCGCGCGGTCGGCGCGCACGAGATGATCGCCACGCTGGACGGCGGCTATCTGCACGAGGTCGCCGAGCGCGGGCGCAATCTCTCCGCGGGGCAGCGCCAGTTGATCGCCCTGGCCCGTGCCGAACTGGTCGACCCCGACATACTCCTGCTCGACGAGGCGACCGCCGCCCTCGACCTGGCCAGCGAGGCCCTGGTCAACCAGGCCACCGATCGGCTGACGGGCCGTCGTACCACCCTGGTCGTGGCGCACCGGCTGACCACCGCGGCCCGCGCGGACCGGGTGGTGGTGATGGACCACGGGCGGGTCGTCGAGGACGGTACGCACGATGAACTCCTCGCGCTGGAGGGCCGGTACGCCAAGCTGTGGCGGAGCTTCCTCGGCGAGGAGGAGCCGGCCGCGGTGGTCTGAGGGGGCGTAGTGCGGAGGCATCAAGGGGGCGCGTGGGTGCACTTGCCGCCCTTTGGTGCCTTTCGCAACCTTTCGGGCCGTGGATGCGTCGTACGCCTATATGCGATGGGGGCCTTGAGGGGGGCGTGTGTTGGGTCGGGCTGGGGG